>NZ_DAMBOA010000001.1:0-346629 GCF_032064105.1 Moraxella sp. CTOTU49097
CTTGTGTAAACTTATGTCGTTTATTGGGGTTTACACAAAATATTTTACAGTCTCCTTGGTAGGTGCTAATCAGGCGTACAATCGCAGGGTCATCTTGTGCGTCCAAGCCAATTACTGCCACGCCCTTGTTGAGCGCTTGCTCAATGCGTGTGCGAGTCAAACGCTTATCGGCTGTGACCACAGGCAGATTTGGCAATTTGATGCCATTAAATGGCACGGCAGGGTCTAGCTCTGCTGAGATAGCAGCGGCGACACCAGCGGCAATCTCTGGCTCAAAGCCTGTCGCACCGTGGTAGCAGACAGTAACCACACGATATGAGGCTTTAACTTTGGCAAATTGTGCAAACGTCGTCGCTTGGTCGATGTCGCTAAATGGTACGATTAAAATAGCATCGTGCTGTTCAGTCGCCGAGCTGACAAAGTCAAGATGCTCAACCCATGCGTTGGCAGTCGCTTCATCGGTGATGGGGTAGGACAGAGCGATGATGCTGTGTCCAAGGGGTTGTAATATGGTTTGGATAGTCACTAATTTCTCCTATTTTAGAATCATCGTGTCAAACAAAAAACGGTTAGCAGTACCCATGCCGATTTTGACTAGCTGGGTTTTGGGTGGTAATTGGTGTAATACATGCTCGGTGCCGTATCGCTCACGTTGATAGCGACAGCAAAGTTGGTCATTGTTGATATACGCAAAAATCACATCAGAATTGGCAGTGTTAAAAGCGCGTTTATCATCTAAAGACACACGCGGATTTTGGACATTTGGAAAGTCGGTGATGGTTTGAGATTGGCTCACCGTATCGTACCAGTACAGTTTTGCGATACCACCTGACACATACGCCAAAACTGGTCGCATATTTTGGTCAAATGTTAAGTCAAGCTCGGTGATGTTGGGCGCTGCTAACAGCGTTTTTGCGGTGTCTTTTGGCAAGTCACTACGTTGGATGTAGATAGCCTTGCCATCCGACCATGCGCGCCATGTATGCGAGACTAGACCTTGGCTGGTGTCGGATAAACCAACACTGCCTAATTCCCAAGATTCGGTAATTGGGTAGGCTTTGTTACGGGGTGATAGTAGGCTGTCGTTGTCCGTTGACTCAACGATTGCAAGGTCAATGGCTTGTGGCAACATTACAACGCACCCTCATAGCGACCCCATGAAAACTCAATAGGGATGGATAATGTTTGGGTTGCAGTTTTTGTGATTGGGCTGTCATCAGCAACTGAACCGAAGCGAACTTGCCATGTACCAATAAAAGGCAGGGAAACTAACATACTGCGAATTGCAAAATTAGCAACGCTAATAGAAAGAGATAGTGTAACCACTCGTTTATAACTGCCTAAAACATAAGGCGATAATGTCTTAGCATTTGACATCGAACCACCACCAGTAGGTGCTGATGTGACCGCCGCTAAGTCACCCGTAGCCAATTGGAGTGATAAAGAATTAATAGTACCCATTGCATCAAGGTTAAGATTGGCAAACGAACTTGTTCCCACATGAGCAGGTCTTGTTTTATAATTATAAGCAACACTGCCACCCACACCATCTAATAAGTTGAAAGTACCCGTCTTATCCGTTAAATCAAAGATTCGCCAAACCTTATAATAAATATCAAGCTGTTCGCCACTTAGCACAGTGATTGTGGTTGGATTGCCATTGCTGTCTTTAATCAAAGCGCGTGTATTTAACGAATAGTTAGTGTTGCTAGAAAAACGGCTTGCTAAACCCACTTCTGTGATATTTGCATTATCTAAGCCTTTAATCGAGTATTTGCACTGACGACTTGTTTTATATAAGTTACCATCTCTAACGACATCATAATCTTTTTTATCATCTACCCCCGCCAAAATTGCGTATCCGACAGCGTTATCAAGTTTGGTTTGTGTAACTTTTGGTATGCTATTACCTGTCCCAACTACACAAGCACTATTAAAAGAGTAGGTTGTATCATCACTGCCAAAATAGTCCAACCCTTGGTCTAAAATCAAATTTTTTTGATAACCGGTGTCTAGCTTAACACTGCCATCTGCACGTTTTACCACGCAGCGAAATTCACCTGCCATACCCATATTTGCTTGCATAAAAATGTCCTTAAACTGTTTTTAATGTGATATCTAGGGGCTTAACTGTTGGTTGATACGCATCACCATCGACACTGTTACTAACCACCACCCGTTTTAACGTGATATCTAACGGTTTCACTGTTGGTTGATACGCATCATCATTAATATTTACCGTGCTTACGATTGATTTAAGCGTGATATCTAACGGCTTGATTGTCGGCTGATAAGCGTCTTTATCGTCAATCGGTTTATTTAGCACAATATCCCGCATGGTGATATCTAACGGCTTGATTGTCGGCTGATAAGCGTCTTCAGCATAGCCTTGCTTTAAAATATCTTTAAGCGTGATGTCTAGTGGCTTAACTGTCGGCTGATAAGCGTCTTCTTTTTCAATTAATGTCGGATATGGACGGCTGGCATACAGAGTATGGACAGGCTCAGCTACTTTCCCAACCCTTCAACATTGACCCCCTGCGAGAGTTGCACCATCGCATCAATCATGCGACCAGCTTCACTATTTAATCCGAATTTACTATTAGCAGTGGTCTTGTCATAAATGGCAACTGGTGTTGTAATTGGCGATGGCGGCACATCATTAGTGACAATCACAATTTTATGATTTTGACCTACCAATCCAGTGCGCTGCGTGTTGGTATTAATCTCAGTATAAGTACCTGGGGTGCGGACTTTTCCAATGCTCATCACATTATCCTTCTAAGTTAAGTTGTTGATATCACGGGCTATCGCTTGATAGCCCTGTGCTTCATCCAAGATATAATCTATCGCCACCACATCTAGCCACGGCTCATCTGTTTCATCTGCCGCGCTCGATGTCGTTGCCGTCACAATCCAGTCATACGCTAGGACGCTGACGGTTTCGTTTTGGGTGCGAGTGTTAAATAGGGTAGTGATTGATCCATCTTCTAGCGGTTCAATTGGTAGCCCCAGTCGACTACGCTCTAACGCTTGCTCTACATCGCTAATAAGCTGATAACTCCCCACAGATAGCATTTTGCCAGTTTTATCAAATGCCCCTTGCCGCGCCGTCTCCTCCACCCGTTGTGAGCTTGCACCCACTAGCACAGTAAATACATACTCACGAGCCTTGCGGCGGTTGGTGGTTTTGACTGGGGGTTTGGCTTGCTTGAATGTCACCCAAATAGCAGGGAACTGACTGACGACTTGGGCAAACTCATCAGGATTTTGCATATCAAAGTCGCCACCATAGGATTTAATCTGACGCACGTTATGACCGTGTACGTCATAATAAGCCTTAATCGTGTCTTTGATACCTTGCTCAATCGCTGTGAGAATAGGCGTAGCCATTACCAACCTCCTGAGAGGCGTTTAGAAAACGTCTGGGGGACGTTTTTAGCCTCGCAAGAGCCAAGCTGCGCTTGGCTGACCCAATACCGATTAGTCACCAACCACTACCTCCGAATACCGTATTGCGACCATTGGTCATCTGTGCCAAATTAGTCGCTGCTACAGCATTGGTTGCAGTGGTGCTTGCCCCAATACCGATTTTGCCATCATTGACCTGTTTAAGGTTGCCAACCGCCAGTTGATAACGTTTTTCGTCACGCTCACTGACACGACTTGCCCCTAGCACCACATGATAGCGAGCGATGTCGCACGCCATCATCTGAACAAAAGGTGATTGCAAAACCGTGGGTACGCTCATTTGCTTAGCAAGATACGCATCTACTTCCGCATTGGCACTGTCAATTGCTGCTTGCAGTTTGATTTCATTGATTTGTCCCGTGTAGGGTGGTTCGTTGTCCGTGATTTCGGTCAAGTCTTGCACTCCAAAACGGGTAATCATGGCAGCGATGGTGGCGTAGGTAGTGGTCATGGGCTACTCGTTACGCTGAGCCTGTTGATTTATAAGCCAACTGCCAGAATGAGTAGCCAGCACCATAACGCGCTTCGATACCAAATTTATAGACACCACGGCTGAATACATCTGGGCTATTGATATCGGTCTGCTGCACAAACACTAGCTTTTTACGCTCTTGGATGATAAGTGGTTTGACAGGCATATGCTGGTCAAGTAAGTACCAAGCTTTGTCATCCTCAAGGTCATCTAACACGACCAGTTCAGCCGTACCTTTGTAGATGTTGATGCTGTTATCATCAAACTTGTCCGCAGTGAGCAGCGTTTTAGCCACGTCTTCTTGAGCAGGGGGCACGACAAGCACAGTTGGGCGTACTTTTAAGCCACGACCATCTTCATCTTTTAGGCTACGCATGGCGGTACGGGCTTTACCATAGCTAGCTTCCGCTGCCGCACGACTGGCAACAGATAATTTAGCTGTACCGAGGTTACTGGCTTTGCCAGCTTTACCGTTAACAGTCACAGGGTGATCAGAACTAAAGAAAGGCTTACCGTCATAGCACAGGTTGGTATCACCATCGTTGAGTAGGGCAGCGACCATTTCATCAGGTAACTGTGCACCTGACCAAGTGGCTTGTTGCACCATGTTTGAGTATTGACCGATATTGTCATCTTCGATGTCATCACGCAGTACTTCAACGGTGGATTCATACGATTTGTTGGGGATGGTATAGCCTTGGGCTTCGAGTTTATGGATGACTTTGTCACCAATCCACTCACGCATTTTGGGAAATTTACCCAGCCATGCATAAGTGTTTTGGGCAGAACCAGATGACACTTTCATCGCCAGTTTTTGCCATTGGGTTTCGGTTTCTTTGAATGCCGTGTTAAAGGTCATGTTCAAACCAGCGGCAATGGCTTGTAGATTTTCACGAGTTAGTTGCATAAATTTATTCTCTTAGAGTATGTCAATATTTACGAATTAAGCCATCACACCCGTCGGTGTACCCATCACTTCTACCCAAACGTGTGTGCCACCATCCAGCCCCATCATCGTACCTGCAATGAGTTTACCTTGCGTGGCTTTACCCACTGTACCATCGCCTGTGATAGCCACAGGCTTACCGATATCTGCTTGAGTCAGCGGAGCAGCGGCATCATTGGCGAGCATAAAGTGACGGTTACGCGTCACCGCGATATAAGCCGCACCGTCTGCGCCTTGCGTGTTGTCAACATCATGCTCAGCACGACCAAAAAACAGTTTGGCAGTCGCATCATGGGCAGGCACAGCAAAGCCTTTTGAGTTGGTGGCGACCATTTGGCTTTCAGTGATAGCGACAGCAGCAGCCACCAACATGGGGATGCGAATACCGTCACGGTAAGGGGTCTGTTTCATGATTTTTCCTTAAAAAGTTATGAGAGGGGATGACTGTTTACGCCATTGAACTTGCTAGGTCTTTGGCATCAACACCCAATTGTGCCGCTACCAGTTTGACATCAGCAGTCAAGGCAACTGTTGTGGTGGCAGTTGAGACTGGTTTACCTGCGGTTTGGCTTTGGGTCAGTGCAGCGATTTTTGGTTGGCGGCTTAAATAGTCTTTAAAACCTTGTAGGTCTTTTTGGGCATACAGCATTGCCCACGACTCTTGAGCAGGGAGTAATTGACCATTAGATAACGCTTCAGCCACTAGCTCTTCGGCAGGGTCTTTTTGATTACCTTGCAATTCTGCGATTTTTTCATTGAGAGCGCTGACGACTTCAATGGGTACATACTTGGCTGGGTCAGGCTCTTTTTGTTCCAACGTAGCAGGGATAGGCTCACCCACTTTGGCAATTTCAGCTGATAGGCTTGCCAGTAGTTTGCCGTCATCAAGCATCAAGCCTTTTGCTGTTGCTTTGCTTTTGATGTCTGCAAAGTTTTGATTGAGCGCGGCAATCGCTTGCTCTTCGGTTGTGGTCTCAGCTAAGCCAAGACTGGCTAAAATTAAAGCTAACAATGGATTCATGCTGTTTTCCTGTTGTTGAGGTTTGGTTTGTGGAATGGTGATAGCTGCGGTCAGGAGTGCAGGCTTTAATTCATCAAGGATAGATAATGCAGGGTCATTGGTAATCGCCACACTATGTAGTCCTAGCACTACGCCAGCTTTGTTGTACAAAACCACAGGCGACTTAAAGCGGTATTCGCCATTGTCGATGTAGTCTTTGGCTTTAGCAGTGAACTCATAGTTATTGCTACACAAGCCCACACCATCGACATACAAAAAACTACCAGCCTTTAGCCAACCTGCCGCAGGCGCAGGCTGACCATTTTCTTTTGACAAGATAGTTTGGTGTTCATAATCAATCACCAAATCTTTGGCAGATTGATTAAGCGATGCCGCCAATGCCATGCCATTATCTTTTTTCATAATCCAAGCAGGCGCGTCAAATGGTCTACCGTCTTTGGCTTTGATCGCATCACCTTCAGGGAAAATCAAAAAATGATTGGCTGGCACACCTGTTTGGCTTAGGGCAAGGGATAAGGCGGATAGTTTCATTTTCAATCTTAAAAACCTTCTGGTTGAGCAATTGCACGAACTAAGTGCATTATTCCAGTTTGCAATTCTGATTTAGCCAAAGCTGCAAACCGTTGTGGTTCGGCACGACATAAACGGTCATATTCATCTTGATTAGTGACTTCAATACACTGCTCAACGATGCAACATTGACTACGTTGATTATCAATATGATTCTTGACTTCGCTAACCAATTCACCCAATTCATTACCTTTGGCTTTGACTTTGTTCATCAAGTCAATTTCATATTGACTTAAGTCACGATAGCCTTTGATTTTCTTATGCTGATTTTCCATACGATTTTTCCATCATGGTTGATGTAGCAATCATGACAAAAACATAAAAGTGAAATTAGGTGGCAAGTTTCCGAGTTTTAAAAAGTATTCGATAAAATCCGATGAATGGTTATTGCATTATATATTCATGTATATATAATTATATTCATGTATATAAACACTACCAACGAGGCACTTATGTGTGAATGTGACCTAATTAACTATCACGATAACCAATCAAAGTCATTAACACAGGCAGATACAATGAAACCAAGATTTTTACAAGGCACTGGGCGCCCACGTGCTATTATTAACCCACCAAGCCAACCAATGACAGGAGGTAAGTATGCCGATAACCGAGGCGCAACATCGTGCGACAGGCAACTATCGCAAGAAGACAATAAAAAAGGAGGTGGTGATTAACCCAGATACCCACCCAAAGGAAGCAGACTTCGTCGAAAACAAAAAATTCGATGGGTCGTTTAATGCACTTATGATAAAATTAATCGGTCAGCATATCGACCAATTAGACAATGACAACTCACCCAAAAAATAACTAAAAATCTATTTCGCTTTATAACGCCTTTACAGGCGTTTTTTATGTCTATAGTACAAAGACATAACCGCGCTATTAAAATAAAATCTAACGTCTGCCTAACGGGGTTTAAATGGATATTTGATAGCGTTAGCCAAAGCTACCTGCCAAATAACCATTGACCACCTCACGCACTGCTAAAAATCCGTCATGACTGATATCACCATTTTTATCTATTGGGATAAAAGGACGCGCAGGGATATCCCCCCACGGTATGGGGGATTTAGCAGTATGCCCATATTGACCCATCTTAGCCCCAAATTGATGGGTTGGGGCATACACAAGGTTTGTTCCTATGGTTGCAGTATCATTGGTATGAGTAGCTTTGATACTGCGTTTGAGTTCGCCAGTATCTTGTAATATCGCACCTGCACCGCCACGACGTCTAGCAATGGTTAAAGGCGATAACCCAGCCCACGCAGGACGCCCCCCAAGCTGGAAATTCATCATGGTTTCAGATAGTAGCGCACGGCTAATGTCTTCCATCAGTGGGGCAGTATGGGTCAGGTGATTGGCGGCATTGTGTAATACTCGCTCAAGTTCGCTGGTGTCAAGATTGATGGTCATATCATGCCTTGATTTTGTTAATAATAAGCCATACAATGCAAGTATGGCATTGTGTACTCAATAGGAAGGAGCTCGGTTAAGCTTGTCTTATCCGTGTAATGTGCGGTTCGAGTCCCACCCAATGCCACCTAATTTGTCGTCATTAACGCGTAATGACTGCCATTTTCGATATTCTCTATCGTATCTACCGTGATTGTCCGTATCACATTGCCTGTAAATTTCTGTTTTTCATTAAAGACATTGTGACCTTTGATGTTTTCATTCAAGCGCATGACTAACCGATATTTTGAGTTTGGCACATCAAAGATGAACACAGGATAATTTTTTTTGTTATCCCAATACAGGGCATATTTGCCTGTCAAATTCTCGACAATATTTTCTACCCAGTCTTGGCTATGGGTTTTATGCCCACGAGCCAGATGATGCAGACTAATACGGTCATGCAAGGTAATCACCGCTGTTTGTAGTTCAAAGTTTTTTTCACTTGCCAAAGCCTCAATGAATACACTGGGAATCACCCCTACATGACGAAATTCACCTTTGGCATATTTGGCATCAACGCCTTGCACCCATGTTTTTACTTCTTGATTAACTTGAGTTTTTATACGTGGCTGTGCCAGTGCTTGGCTCACCACACGACTGGCAAATTTTGGCTCTGCCAATATTGCCTTATCAAATAGCGTCTGCATGGGCAGTATCTTTGGTGCGTGATTAAAGCCCACATCTGTTTTAAACACCGCCCCATTATCCAGCTCAAACAGTGTCCGCTGGGCTTCCTTGCCATTGGGAAGTTCTACCACTTGGGTAGATAGCTTGCCCTCACTTTTGCTCACTTTGTAGCCGTAGCGGTCAATCTGTCCCTGTGTCAGCTCCACGATAGTACAGCGACAGTTATAGCCGTTTGGTGGGCTGATAGATGACCATGCAGGGTCAGATTTTTCCATGACCTTGCCATGCAAGGCTTTATGCGTTGGACGAGTGCGGTTATCCATGATAGCGGAATACATCACATAGCCGAATGGATCATCGTCACGGTCATTAAAGATAACTTGTTGTCGCCCTGCCTCATACGCCGCTGCCACATTGGTGCGATAGATGGTCTCAAGGCGGTGCTGTCCACCTGTGACGACTTTTTTGGCATTGCCTTGAGCATCCACATTGATTTGTCCATCGTACCAGCCAGATTTTGCCAGTACTTTATCAATATCCTTTGCCCACGCCTTATAGCCCTTACCCTCTTGCATGGCATCAATGATGCTACGCTGTACAGTGGTTGCCAAATCCACATCCACCATCTTAGCCACGACAAAGGCACGGTCATGGGCGTTGTCCAGCAAATCAGTATATGCCCAGCTGGCTTTTGGGAATTTTTGCTCAAGGTAGCGGATAGCATCTTGTGGCGGTGATTTAAAATCAAATCCAGTTTTAGGCATTGCTACCTCTAGCAGTCAATTGGTCATCTATGCCCATTGCGGTGCTGATAGCAATCATCTGGGTAAGCGATGCTAACAGCTCTGGATTATCTGGCATATTGTCAGATAGATACCCCAAGGCTTCTTCAAAACTATCAAAGCCTTGCAGTTTTTCGACCATACCAGCCGTTAGACGCTGCCCAATTTGCCCCAGCATATCGTTAGATAGCACAGCGTCAAGCCCAGTTTCTAACGCCATACGTTGGCTTTCTGCGGTAGTTTCGGCAGGGATAGCCGTATCAGTCGCTTGATTTAGCATGGCAATCGCTGGCAGTTGAGCGGTGAGTGGTGCTTGGTTGGTTGGTTGGTTGGCTTGCGCCATTGACAATACAGGCTCATCACCGCTGACCATTGGAATGCCAAGGCGTTTATGCGCCCAAGGGGCAGGTATTTGCATACCAATACTGACCAGTTTTGGCAGGGCTTCAGAATACACCCCGATATCTTCCGTTTCTGCCAAGTCAAAAACAAACTTCGGATAGCGACGTGGCGATACATTCGGATAGTTAATCCGCATCAATGCCCCAATCACGTCACGACTGATACTACTAGCAAGCTGTTTGGCATCACTGTCACGGATTTCTAAGCGTGTTTCCTCATGTACTTTGCCAAGGGCATTAGTTGATGACTTGCCATCTGCCTGTGATGTTAACGTACCGCCTAAGATGGCTTTAGACTGCGACATCTCACACCATTTAATCATATCCATGAATGGGTCACTGCTACCCTTAGCAGCCTCTTTAAAATCAATCATCATGCCTTGTGGAATTATCCCTGCTGCACGGTGTCCGATTTCCATCACTGCCCTGAGTAAGGTCAATTTCTCCCCATCCGTTGCCCCAGCAGGATAAGTACCCAAGCGTAGCGGAAGCCCATAAATCTCAAGAAATTCTGCCAAATCACGCACACTGTAGTTTTTAAACACATACGACCATACCAACGCTCGGTGTAGTCCACCACGCACCAAGTAGCCCGATTTGGCTTTGTGGGTATGCACCAGCCACGCATTTTCCCAGAGCGGCTCATCATCACCTAAGCCATTACCCGCCAAGAGCAGCTCACGTTGATTAAATGGGTCAATGATAAACCGCTGCGGCACGTGCCACTGCATGTCATTAATTAGCCATACGTTACCTTCACGCACCCAGTGTAGCTCATGACAGCTAAACCCTTTACCGATGGCATCTAGGCTATCTGTGATAATGTCTTCAAAGTTTTCGATAATACCCATTAACTCACTGATAACTTCGGTATATTTTTGCTCATTGGCATCGGCATTTTTTGGGGCTTTGATTGACCAGTCCAGCTTGGCAACTGTGCGTTTACGCTTGCTCATCTCAGCGAGCAGGTGCAAGTCACGCTCTTCCATGTCTTCAAATAGGGCAAGCATGGCATTCATGTTTCCCGCTTCAGCTTGAGTGAGTAGGGCATGGACTTTAAGCGGGGTGAGTCCGATGGCAGGGTGTTCAAACTCTGCACCGTATGCGGTCATGCTGCGGTTTTCGGTTTGGCTTTGGGTGAGTTGGTCTTTGTTAAAGAGTTTGGGGATGTTTTTTAGAGCAGCAATGGCGTTAAGGGGTTGGTTGTACCATGACATAGGGTAGTCCTCAAGATTTTAACTTTGAGTGTATGCCTTGTTACGGGTAGATGCGATGTGGCGTAATTCCGATTTTTTTATAGCGTTAGAATTTAATTTATTTTATTCTAACGCTTATAACTCAACATAAATTAAGGATGGTACTATGAGTAAATTTCAAGTCGCCCATATAAGAGAACAAGGACAAAATATGATTATTGTTTTTGTTGATAAGAAAGTAGGCTCAATGACTAGTAGCGATAGAGCTGAAATCATGGCTGCTCTACAATCTTGTGCTACCAGCGCAGGACTTGCAGGAAATGTTGTATTAGTTTGGCAGACAAACTCTGGACGAATGGAATTTTGTGCACCACAGCGTTGGCATCCATTTTTTAAATCCCTTAGTTATGAATACCTTGCTTCAAATGTCAATAAAGAACTGACTTGCAATAGCATTTAATGTATTTTAGCTAACGATAACAATCTAACTTGTTCTTGCGTCAAAGCAATGTTACCTACGACCTTAATTAGATTGGCTTGGTGATTTTTATAATTGCCATGCCCACATAAACCTGTGCCAACTGCATAAACAGATCTGCCATTTTCAATATTTGGTAAAACTAGTTTTTTTAAGTTAGCCATGAGAACTCCTTATGAAAAAAATTGCCTTGATTTTACTTTCAATTTTGCCTTTGATCGCCATAGCCAAACCTTATACACAGACCTACAAAGGCGGTACTATGCACACTTTTAAAAGTGATGATGGTCAAGTATTGCTAACCAACCGTATCACTGAAGACAAAAAACCAGACTGGCACACTTCTGAAGCTGAGAAATTCAAATACGTCAAAACAGAAACAATTCCCGATAGAACTGAAACCATGCCCAAGTATGGGAAAAAATGTACTGCCAATAAACTAGCCCCTATCTGTCATGGTAATACTTGTTACTGGGGTTATGTTAGAAGACCAGAAGGTAGTTGTGACTAATCAACAAAACCCCTGCATACCACCCATATGCCAATCATCAAAAATATCCTTCATCTTGCCAGATAACTCACTTGCGGTAGGTACGGGCGTCCATGCCATCGTTGCCATTGGCATGGTACTGGCGTAATCGCATAGCAAATGCGCAATGCCTGAGTCACCATGCCTTTTGTTACTACCATCTTCCGACTTGGTACGCTGCTCAGGGATTTTTGCCACCCCTTTGACCTTACGAAACAGCAAGTGGTCATCACGAATATCTTTGTTGGCTGGCATATTTTCAATCATGCCATCTTCAAGACTGGCTTTAAAGTGTGGCGTATGCTCACGGTACCACCCTTCAGACAGCATCACCGCCTCGACACGCTCACCCCACTTGATTTGCATCTGCTCCGCCAGATAACCACCGTTACCCGTGGCATCATGCGCACCTTTGGCAAAACGTGGTAGTTTGTCTGTCACGTGCGACAAGATTTGCTTTTGCTGATTATACGGAACTTTAATCATTTCAAGCACAAACGGACAGTAACGCTTTAGGTTCAGCCGTTGACCTTGTACCCACATTGATGACGCATCGCGCTTACGGGCAAAATCTAGCCCATAAAAATGCGTATCTTGCGGTTGCAAGCCCACTAGCAGCGGTTCAACCGTTGCTTTTAGCCAAGTCTCTACCTCTGTAGTGCGTGCTTCTTCTGTCCACGTATCAAAGCCTTTGGGTGCAGTAAAGGTCACAACTTGCGACTGCTCATCCGCCAATTTCTCAAGTAGGGCGGTGGATAGCCAACGCCCAGAGCCTTGGGATGGGATAACATCAAGCTCCTCGTCGGCATCATCGCCATAGAAGTCATAGACTTCCTTGACCCACTTGGCTTCCTCATCCGCATCGTACTCGATACCACGCCGCAGACAAACGCGCTTGTACAGCCCATCTTTGACAGCTTCATGAAAGTCGCAGCGAAACACCGAGCCTTTACGCTTGCCACTACGAATCTCATTGATAAGTTCGTTAAACAGGTTCTCATCACCATTGTGGGTTGAGATAATACGAACCTTACCGCCCCAAATCAGTAATGCCAGTGCCGCCTTGATTAAGCCAGCAAGGTCTTCATGGAATGCTGCCTCATCGATGACCACCACGCCTTGCTTACCACGCAAGTTAGATGGGCGACTAGATAGGGCAGTGATACGATGCTTTGAATTAGGAAAGCGAATGGTAAAGGTTTTAATTTGCTTGTCTTCATCTTCCCATAATCCTTCTTCGATTTCGCTTGCCACGTAATCAAACGAGCGTGCCCACATCGCACAGGCTTCGATGAACTCCATTGTCATGTCTTGGTTATAGCCGACATAATAGACGTTTTGCCCACCACTTTTTTTATCACTGGCAGCGATTAGCACATCATCGGCAGCCTCTGCCCACGTCAGACCAATACGACGAGACTTCTCAGCGACTTTAAGCTGGCTTTTATCCGCCACCCATGCCTGCTGATACGGCAATAGCACCGCAGGTGCAACGATACTGGCGGTGCTATCTAGTAGTGGTGGATTTTTACTTGGCATTATTCCGCAATCCCCAAAATCTCTTTTCTAATCATCTGGACGGTATCACCCGATAATCCACCTTTTGACACGATATTTTCTACCGCATCTGCTGCCTTTTGCGCCTTGTCACGTACTTCAACCTGCCATTTTTTCTGATTGACGGACGCCGTGGTGACATTGGCAATGCCTTTACCTGCTTGACCAAACAGCTTGATACGGTCAGCAGGACTCATGGCGTTTTCATCATCTTCAACCACGGATTGAAAATCAACGAGCGCGTTAAACAGTTCAGTCTGTACCAACGACAACACCGCCTGACTACGCACATCCGCGTCATCAGGTGCTTGCTCGGCTATCATCATTGCCGCTTGTGTTGACGCTTGGACAGCCGCTAATTTGCGCTCTACCTTTTGTCCATAGCGATGAATTGACGACTTGCTAATCTCATAACCTTGCTCACGTAGCCATGTTTCAAGGTCAACATAGCCATTAAAGCCATTATCAAACAGCTTATCATCTAACAGTTTCTTGATATCTGGTGGCAATCTATCAATCGCGCTTTCACGTCCCATGTTTACCCCCTATCGCCACAAGGCTACAGCAGTCACATAACCAATCACAAAGCCAACAATGCCGCCAAGCAATACACCCACACCAAGCATTTCCATGATTTAGCCCACCCAATACTTAGCAGGACGAGCGATACCGCTTGGGCAATCACTGGTATATTCGACCACATCGACACCATCAGCCGTCAGGCAGCCATGCCAATGACCAGAGGGTTGACGTTGCACCTCAATCATGCCTTTTTGCTCCAAATAACCCATCTGAGTATGTAGCTCATTAGCGGTGGCGTCAGGATAAATTTCACGCATCACATCAAGCAGCAAAGTATCCAAAGCTCCGATAGGACGGGCTTTATCAAGGGCGTTAATTAAATGCCAGCGCATACCTGCACGCCGAGTTTTCAGCAAATCTACACTCATGTTATTTCTCTTTAGCAAATTGGGTTAAGGTTGTCTGTACGGCATCAATCTTGGCTTCAACAACCGTAAATGAACGAATAAAATCTTCTTTGGCAACATATTCGCGGGGCAATTCAGCTTTTAGTTTTAAGATTTCACGGTCAAGCTGGCGGATGGCTTCAGATTCTTTGCTCATCTGGTCGCCCATTTTTGATAGTTCAGTCTTTAGCCCGTCATCACGGTCTTTAAGCGATGTTTCTATTCGCCCAAAAAATGCTTTACCCGCCCCAAATATTGAGCCAACAATGGTGATAGCGAGCATTATCGCTTGGTATGCTTCAAGGCTAAATGTCATCGTTTTTCCTCTAGGGCAGTTTGGCATTTGATACAGCGTACTGCCCACGGTACCGCTTGTTTGCGCTTTTCGCCGATAGGTTCGCCACAGTCGATACACTCAGTATCATCTGTGGCGTTGTGATGGGTTTTAGCGATTTGACTATCTAGCCAGCGCTGTGCCTCATCATTGGCGCGGTCGATGATGTCAGTCATGATAGGTATCAAACCCTACTGGCGGTTTTTGTTTAACAAATCGCAATACCAAGCCACAGATAGCCACAATCGCAATGAGATATTTTTGGATAGTCGGTGGTAACATCGCCACCACTTCAGGGGGCAGTGGTACGGTCGCCAAAAAGACAATAATCATAAATGCCCAGTTACTAAACCACTTCCAGCCAGTTTGCCACTTTGGTACGAGTTCAAATTTCATCTTTCACCAATCAGAATTATCAAATTTCAAAGTGGGGGCTATCAGACTCACCACGTTCACGCGGCTTACCATTATTGTTCCAATCCGCTCCCCAACGTACAGGTACACCTAATTCTTTAGCAGCCTGTAGCATTGCTTGAGCAATCAAATCAAACTTCTTCAGGTCATTCCAATCTACAGGGTAAGGCACTAAATCAACTGCCTTACCCTCACAGTGCTTGCTAGCGAATGGGTTATTCAGCCAAGTGACTTTAGCGGCACTTGGATTTGCGTATTTAGCTGGCACACCCTTTGCGCTACATTGTGCGGCAGTTCGCCCTTTCCCATAGTTAATCATGCACTGCTCTTTGGAGCGCACGCCCTCAAGCACCATAAAATCGACCTGTGAGATTTCAATCGCGCGTTTTACCACGGCAACCAATTTGTCATCGACACCTGCCAAGCGGCTCAAACTGCGTTTAGATAATTGATAAGACATAAGTACCCTTTCGTCATTTTTTGCTTATCATAGGCATTTGGCAGTGTTGGCAATACGTGGCACAGTTCCGATTTTCTGATTGCCAAATTTTAGGCATAAAAAAAACCGTTAGACGGATTCACTTCTAACGGCTTTGATGGTGATAATTGATTAATCAAACAGCCTAAACTGACTTCTAGCATAGACCGCATTAGCTCTATCTCTAATATCTTTTTCGATGATTTTGCGGATGGTTCGCACGTGCAGGGCAAACTTAGTTGCAAGGCGATTGGGACATTCACCAGATTTTGCCAACGCAATGATTTGCTGATTGCGTTTGACTATTTCTGCTTTTTTGTTGAGGGGTACATTGAGTACTTGACCATGCCAATAGCGGCATAGACGTTTTGCCGTATCAATGCCCAGTGACCCAATCAGTTTATGGTCATTTTTTAGGTTGTCGACATGGGGAATATAAAGTTCAGTACCACCAAACTCAGACACGATTATTTGAGCCGCCTCAATCCCGACTATCATAGCAATGTTTTCATAGGTGGTGGTGACTGACATAGATGCCTCTTGATTATCATAAACCGTTAGAATTACTGAAGTTTTGTTGATTGACGCTTTTTATTATACGCTAAAGCCGCAACAATACCACGCAATTCATCACCATTGCAGAAGCGCAAATCTTCTTTGTTATACATCTTTTTTGCCATACCTTTGGCATACACCCAAGGGTAGCCACCATCAGCAAGTAATGCACCAATTTTATCCAGCATTGGCTGATTGTGGTTGACGACATCAGGCTGTGGCTCTTTGGGTGTAACGGTGAAACCTTTGGATTTTAGCGTGTCGAGTAGTTTGCGTAGTTCTGGCATGGTGCAGTCTTTAGACGATGTTTTGCCCACGGCGTTTTGCAGTACTTCACGATAAGTACTGTCATCAAGTGCCAGCTCATTTTTGGCGACATGAATTAGAGTAATGAGCTTACCACGCTCAATCTGGGCTTTGGTTTTGGGTTTTGCTGCCATAACTTTTCCTTATTTTTGTTACAAAAAAGGCGTGTCACCAACGCAACACGCCTTTGGTTAGCGGTAGATTGTGATTAGTTCACAGCATCTTTTAACGCTTTACCTGCCTTGAAAATTGGGGCTTTTTTGGCAGGTATTTGGATGGCTTCGCCTGTAGCAGGGTTACGCCCTTTCTTTGCCTTACGTTCGGTGACTTTGAATGTGCCAAAGCCTACCATTGTCACTTCATCACCATTTACAAGGGCTTCAATGATGCCCACTTCTACAGCTTGTAGGGCAGCAGTCGCCTGTACCTTGGTTAAGCCAGCATCAGTGGCGATTTTTGCGATTAATTGAGACTTATTCATAACATTTTCCTTTTTGGGTTTAGTAAGTGACTTGGAAGCCGCCAAGCCGTCGGGTTTTAATTATTTAACGTCAACTTCAAACGGCTTGATTTCAAAAAACTCTTGACCGCTTTTGATAGTCACACCTGCCACATCCTTTACTGCTAGCGGGTCAGCCAAAATAGCTTCTTTATTCACCTCTTCTTTGACGCGGATAAACTGGGTCAAACCCTTTTCTTTCAGGCTTGCAATCACATCTTCGATTTTGCGTAGGCTCACACTCGGTGGGCTAAACCGCCAAGAGACTTCCCCCGTGATTAGGTTTGCCGTTTTTAGCCCTTTTTCTAGGATTTTGCTACGATTGGCAGCGCACCAGATTTCTACTGCACCCGTCATCTGCTCAATTTCTTGCTTTAGCCCATTGATAGATTCCGTGTAGCCGTTGGTAATGGCTGCCACTTCGTCATTCATCTTGGCTTGCAGACGGATGACTTCGCGGTTTTTGTCGCCGATATGACGGATAAAGTCTTGTACTTGCTCAAGGCTTTGACATGCGATGATAGTGGCGACTGCTTTGATTTTTGCTTTTTTAGCCATTTGGCTGCTCCTTGTTAGTAGTTGGATTTGATACGTTCATAAGTTTCATCTAGCGATTCCCCAGGGTCTCGTGCTTGGTTGACGATATCCCAAGTTTCTTGCTGGGTACGCCCAGCAAATACAGGCTTTTTCACCCCGTTAAATGCCACTGTCTCGCCATGCGCTGCACTGGCATTGGTCGTCTTGGCTGGCGCATCTTTGCGTGGATCAAACTGCCGCATCACGGCATACAGCCAGTTATGGTTTTTCAGCGGTAAGCTCAAGCGACCTTCATCACGGGCTTTAATCGCTTGCTCAATCGCCCACACCCACGCAGAGATTGGGGTGTCAAACGTGTGGCGATCAAATGTTACTTTTCCAGCTTTTACTACTGGGTTTAGCTCAGCCAATAGCTTGGCAACACGGTCAAAACTCAAGTCACGACCCACCGAGCGGAATAGTCCAAGATACTGGATAATGGGCGTTTTTAGTTCTGGTGGTACATCAAACGCTTGCAAAAACGCATCCCCGCCTTTGTTAGCCATGACAAGGCTATCAAGCGAGTGGGTCGCACCACAGTTTGGGCATTTAGTTTTCATCTATCCCCCTTCGGACAACTAGCTTTTGGACAGTAATGACATTTCTGACACGCTTGCCAGTGCCGCAGCTTAGCAGGGTGATGCGTTGGCGCATCCCCGTTTGTATGGTCGATACAATATTGACGGCTCACTGTTTCCCCAACGTATGGGCATAGCACTTGCTTGCGGTACTCAATGTACGCATCACGGATTTTGTCAGTCTTGCCCACATAGTTGCCACTGATAGCCAGTGACAGACTAGGGCGGGCATAGCCGATTTTTTCAGCAATGAGCGTCAGGCTACAGCCGTCTTGCTCCGCTTCTTCTTTTACCGCCTCTTGCCAGTTTTCCACGGTCACGGGGCTGATTCTTAAAGCACACATACCAACAGTCCCCCACAGCTAATCACCAAGCAAACCACCACAACTTCAAGCCAGCGCAAACGATTCATCACATGACGCATCTGAAATTCAAGCTTCATGATGTCGCTATCAAGCACTTCTTGATTGCGGTATAAGGATTCGTTAGTCATACGCTGTTTGCGTAGCCAGTCATCAATCGACTTACCATCCTTCGGCACACGTTTTTTGGGTGCTTGCAGGTGTGGAAATTCACCATCTTCATCGGTTGGCACTGGGTAGATGGCACAAGGTTTTATGGGCTTGTCATCAATTCTTTTCGTGTCGCCCACACACTGAACCATTATTGGAGTGGTATTTGGAGTTAACGTATTAGTCATGGTCAGTTTCCTTTTGATTTTGTGGTTTTGGGTCATACACGATGATGCCTAGATTTTGGTCAAATACTTTTTTACCACGCAGGATTTGTGGTGGTTTAGCCCCTGTATCTTCGACTAGTCGGTAGGTTGTAAACTCATTAGCATTCACACTCACAGGTTGTAGATAACCAGCAATCATCAATAGACGCAGATAAGTGACAATTGCCCCAAGCTGATCAGCGCGTCCAATGACGGCGTTGATTTGACGAGCATTAAATGTCTTTTGAATGCGCATGGCACGCCAAGCCGCTTCATTGAGCTGCTGTGGTACATATTCACCATGTCGATTGACTCTAGGCGGCTCTTGCCCTGTATCTTTGATAAGCACAAAGGTCGGTATGGATTTTTTCCAAACCCCTTTGTTTTTTTGTACATAACCCGTGGCTACCCAGCCATTGATGAGATATTCAATTTGCTTGATGGTAAAAGGCAGCGTCAGCACCACATCTTGCACACTTAGCTCTTTACCTGTGCGCAGCAAATCCCAGACTTGTTCACGCATGTTGCGGACGGGTGCAGATGGCTTGAAGTCAAATGCAGGATTACGCTGCCATTGTTGTTTGATATCACGACGAGATGTACGTGATTTTTTGATGGTTTGATTTTGCTCCAACATAGCTACTCCAACGCTTGAAGTCAGCTCAGTATCGTTTCTAGTACAGCAACAACACATAACTACCTCCTAAAATGACCGTGGTTTTGGCGACTCGCCCGTGATAAAGCCATTTGGTAATAGACGACGCAAATCTTCCATCACCACACTACGTTGCCCATTTTCTAAGGCACGTTGCGCTAGCATCTCAAGATTGGTACACACACGGCGAGTCGAGCCGCGCACTGCGCCAACAAGTTCAGCCAGCACATTTTCATCAATCGCCACTTTTGGGCTATACACTTGTGCCAGTAGCACCGCGTCCGCCACGCTAGCAGGTTGCGCTTGCACCCAATTCAAGACGCGCCCGTGGAATCGCTCCCATCGCTCAAGCTTACGTGGTAGCATTTCTTCACCAATGATGATGATTGTGCCTTGACTAGACTCATAAATATCCCGAATCATCTCAACCTTGCCACTGGCAGTAGCTAGGTGGTCAAACTCATCTACGATGAGCGGCTTACCACTTTTTGCCAGTTCATCGGCGATTAGCTGTAGCATCCCAGTCGCTGTACCAACGGGTGCGATATTCATCTCACGCAGTACCTTTTCAAGAAATGACTTCTTGGTATCGATACTTGACGCTTGCACATAGTAGGCACGGGTATGTGTCGCAACGAAACTCGCTGCCACTGACTTGCCAAAGCCACTAGGCGCATAAAACACACAGATACCGGGCAAGTTATGATGACGGTCAGTGGTGCGAGCGATGGCATCATGCAGTACTGCTACATTGGTCACTTGAGCAATCCCACCCACCGCTTGCACATGCGTCTGGGGAGCAGAATTGACATTTTTTGCATTTTCTTTCATAATAAAAATTCCTATGTGATTTCGATGTTAGATTGCAACTAACATTTAAATGTTATTTCCATCATCACGCCTATTTCGATAGGCGTTTTGCTATTTCCTCCTCTCGTTCAAGTTGCTCTAAGTGCGCTTCATGTTGCGCCATCTTAATTCGCCAAGTTTTTGACAAAGCGAATAACTCATGAAAATCAAAATCGTTAGAATCCAGCGTTTCACCTGCCGTTTTGCGTTTATCTAACGCAAGCCATCGCTCAAACCGCTCATCATCCGTTTCATTCATGATTTTCATATCAGGCACATCATTGACGGCACTGGTCATCATTGGCTTTGGCATTGAGATTACTTCCACCGCTTCAGCTTCGATAGTTTTATTCAAGGTTGCAAACGCTTTATCAATCTGCTCTTGAGGTAGTCGCATGGTATCGATATGCTCAAGCACACGGCTTGGCGACATCGTTTCAAGGATTTCATTGCGCTTGACATCATTGCGTTTAAGCTGACCCAATGCCCGTTTCTCATGCGCCTGTTCGATGACAGGTTGAGCAAAGTAAGCCCGCGTATTGGCTTCAAATTTCGCTACAGCGAGCAGTCGACCACTCACATCACGCACCCACACTTGGCTGGCGTCATGAATGTCATACCCCACATGCACTGTCTCACCGTGATACTGCTCAAGGTCGCGGCTGAAGTACACATGGCTAAACATCTTAATTTCACCGCGCAGTACCTTGCGCTCAATATATGGACGAAATAAATCGACCATATCCGCCTCATGCACTTGTACCAGTGGCTTGCCTAGATTGACCATCATTGTCAATTTTTCATCCCATACTTGTTGCGGTGTCAAATGCTCCTTGCGACCTGTCAACTTGTTATGGCGTCTTGGATGCGCATTATGCGGACGGTTGTTATACCGCTGCATTTCGTCATGGCATAGGGTCATAAAATCATCCCAAGCCAGTAGTAGCTTAGATTCGCCAAAGGTTGCAATATCTTTACGCGTTTTCTTAAACACTTTTTGCTTGGCTTCCTTATCCATGTCCACGCCGATATAGGTTGGCAACCGCTTCGCTGCCTGTATCCAAATTGACTGGTGCGAGCGTTCCACGATACCCTTTGCTTGACTGTTATAAGGCAATGAGTGGGTTAAGGTTGAGCCAAGTCTATCCATCAAGCCCGACCCATCACGGCTCATCATTGCGTTTTTATAGCCACTACCATTGTCGACATAAAACAGCGCCATTACCCCATTGGTACACACAGCCGTCCGAATCGCATCCAATACTGCCAAGCCACTTTCAGCCAAATCAATCGAAAATCCGACCAACTTACGACTAGCCACATCAATAATGGCGGTAATCTCTGGGCGAAATGGTCGACCCGATATGGGATGAGCCACTTCGGCATCGAAAGTATGACCATCGGCGGTATACACGTCAGTGGGGAACAGCTCAGACGTATCACGGCGAATAAACGGCTGGATATTTTTAAGCTCACGCGCCCCCATGCGTCCACGTTCCAATTCGACATTGCCCACATGGGTACGCAAAAAATAACTAGCCTGTGCATAAGTCGGCACATTTTCACCGCCCATCACATTTACCAATTCACGCATGACCATCGACAGGCTAGGCTTAGTCGGCTGCCCCCATAGTTTGAGCAAGGTCGCACCCCACACTGGCATGGTCACATCACGATGCTTAGGGGCAAGTACTGCTACTAGACTGTTATCACCTGCATTTTCAGCGAGTTTTAGCCAGTTAAACAGCGTGGCGCGGCTTACTTTGGCATTGCCATCTTTACCGGCTTTCGCATTGGCACGGCGCACGGTATCAGCAAGGGTCGCGGTTAGCTGACCGTTTTTGCTATCCGTGGCAAATTTTTCCACAGCTTTGGTTTTGCCCAGTAGGTCAGCCAAATCTAAGACATGGCGCACGATAGCAAGGCGAGCGGTACCGCAATCACGCTGCCAGTCTGCCAATAGGGTAGGGTTGAGGGCTTCCACAGTGGCGACGGGTTTATTTTCAATGGTCGCAGGAAGCTCAACGCTATCCGCCATGTGCTTAATTTGAATACTTTTAGCTACTTCTATATACTCAGTTGGCAATCGATAAGCCTTAGAAACACCACCTTTACCAACATTTCCTTTAACTTCAATATATTCCCAATCTTCTTTCTTAGCTTTATAATCTAAAGCTTGCCTTGAGTTTGGAAAGTCTGGAATATTCAAAGCCAGTATTTCTTGTAAAGTTAAATACTTTTTCATGACATCAACTCGGCGACTGTGGTATATTTAGCTGCATAACGTGGACGCACACGGTTGCCTTTAACATCCCAACGAGTAGGAAAAATATACTGTACGGGAATATTTAAAAAAGTAGCCAACGCAATTTCGCCTTTGGTATATGGTTTTTTAAAAGCTACGCTAACAGCAGAGCGACCAAGACCAGCATTCAGCGAAATTTGCTCAAGTGTAGAGCCTTGTTTCTCAATCAATGCCTTGATATCAGCAGGATGATAGCTACCATCTGGCTTTTTAGTTAAGCCTTTTAATAATGGATAATCATCAAATAAAGCCATTGTAAAAACCTTAAATCAGCTTCGGCTGATTTTTTAAAATAGGGTAATGTTAGAATTAATTAACCTTGTTTCTAACATTATAGTAAGCAAAAAAGTATGTGTAAATACTTTTTTGCTTACTAAATTGAAAAATAAATACTATTCTATTTATGTATATGATTTTAAAAGATAATTATTTTTGCTTAGATTAAAAATATTTTTGGTCGCTTTTGCTTAGTCTAAGCAAATCTAAGCAAAAAATAATAAAGGTATTTAAATTGGTATGAAAAAGAATAAAGAACAGTTGGGCTTAGAGTTTTGGGAAAGGATGAATACTCTTATTGGAGATGAACGCCCGTATAGTTGGGCAGTTAGACATGATATTCCAAAAGGCTCATTCCAAAGTGCCTATGAAAGAAAGGCAAAGCCCCTAGATAAAACGCTTGATAAATGGGCAGAATTGATAGGCGTCAATGCTCATTGGCTTAAGACAGGGCAGGGCAACCCACAAGTTCCTACTATTACCCTAGACCTGCCACCAGAATACAATGACCACCAGCAAGCTATACAGAACATTAGCATGGGCAGACTTATGGAAGCTCTCATCTTTGTCGATGAATTCCTAGAGGAAACCAATCGCACCATGACCGCAGAGCATAAAGCAGAACTCGTTATCAAAGTCTGCCACCTGCTTGCCATCATGCCAGAGCTAGACGATGACCAAAAACAAGCTCTCAAAGATACTTTAAAAATCGCTTAACGTTAGAAGTTAATAAAAAACATTCTAACGTTCATTAAAGCAAAATAATTTCGCAAAAATCATTTTTGCTTAGTTTTGCAAATCATTGAAATATATACATATTATTTTTGTCCGCACTGCCTAATTCTTTGCAAAAATATGGAGTTAATTACAGCGTCATATATTGACGTTTACCGTGTTACTACCGTGTTTTCAATCCTTTTTTTAGCGTTAGAATCTGCTAACATGACACTCCAATACATAGCAAAGGAGCGTTAAAATGTCAGCACAATCTAATCCACTTCATGTAATAGCAGACAATGGCAGAACAACGCCAGACGGCTTAAAACGTGAGCTCGCTGGGTACTTAGCTGCCAATTCAACACCTGCCTTTACTGCCACCATCGACCATGTCACTGGATCACGTATCGTTCTAACCGCGCCATCGACATCTGACTTGGTTCAGCTCGTCCAAGCCACCCTAGTACCCATAAAAGTACACTAAATTAGTCTAAAATAACTTCTAAAAAAACCGCCCTAAAAAAAATTATCCACATTTAGTCTAAAATAAAATATAAAAAGCCCCATCACACGATGAGGCTCTTTTTTTCAAAAATTTTCTTATCAGCTATTCAATTACCCACTGCTCAATGCCTTACTACCACTACATTTAAAAAAACCAAATCCATCCCATCATATCCAATCTCTTCCCATTTCTTCCCACTTTTTTCCAACCCTTCCAAGTCTAAAATAAAGTATCAAATCACACAAGCATAAGAGACCAATCTCAACACTTTGCTGTCTGGGTTTTGGGCAATGACAATGGCAATTGCTGAGACCAAAAGCACCATGAATCGACCAATCCAAACCAACTCTTTTTGCGTGGCAGTAGGGCGAATAAAGCCTTTATAAAAATCTTCTGTAATCGCGCTTGAGCATACCAATAATTGACAGCTGAGGGTACTCATGACCGCCGCCAAAATAGCAGACAATACCACACCGACAATCCAAGGGTTAAATAACAATTGTGCCAAACCGATAAAGATACGCTCGTTGTTATCTTTTAAAATGGCAGTTTGTTCAGGATGCACCGTCATATAGGCAAGCCCAAAATAACCGACTGCCACCGCACCTGCTAGGCATAAAATCATCCAAGTCATACCGATACGACGGGCATTATTTAGTGATTTGACCGAATTTGCCGCCATAAAACGTGCCAAAATATGTGGCTGACCAAAATAACCCAAGCCCCACGCAGCCGCACTGATGATACCGATGAATGACGTACCAAACAGCAAGTTACCGTAGTTTTTGTTATTTGCCTGTGCCGCCATACTGACCGCCGCATGAATCTCATCCATACCGCCTAAGTTTAAATAAACCATGATGGGCGCAAATACCAGCGCAAAAATCATCAAACTTGCTTGAATAGTATCCGTCCAGCTTACCGCCAAAAAGCCCCCAATAAAGGTATAGATAATGGTGGCAAATGCCCCTAGCCACATAGCCGTGGCATAATCAATTTCAAACAAGCTTTCAAATAGTCGCGCACCTGCGACAATGCCTGAGGCGCAATAAATGGTAAAGAAAAATAAAATAATCGCCGCCGAAGCAATTTTAATCAATTTATTGTTGGCGCCAAAGCGGTGGTGAAAGTATTCAGGCAAAGTTAGCGCATTGTTATTAAACTCAGTATGCACCCGCAGTCGACCCGCCACCAAAAGCCAGTTAAAATAGGCACCAATGACCAAGCCAATCGCAATCCAAGACTCACTCAACCCCGATACATAAATCGCCCCAGGTAACCCCATCAGCAGCCATCCTGACATATCTGACGCACCTGCCGACATCGCGGTCACAAAACTGCCCAGACTACGGCCACCCAAAATATAGTCATCAAAGTTACGCGTGGCAAAATATGCCGCAAACCCGATGCCCAATACCAAAATCAAATACAACGTAAATGTAATATAAACGGGTGTCATCCCATCACTCCTAAGGTTATCCCGATTCAAGGTAATAAAACCACTAAAAATTGATAGTAGTCATAGAGATTTTACGTGGCATCACACGCTAATCGACATCCTGATAGATACCATCTAATAACGAAAAGTCACATTGTAGAAAAATTCTAGGCATAAAAAAAGGATAATCGCTGTGATTATCCTGTTTATGGCATAAAATTGTCAACGCGCTAAACTTTGCGATACATAATGTCATAAATAGCGCGACCTTCCTCCATACCGCGTTTTTCAAATTTAGTCAGTGGACGAAAATCGGGACGCGGCAAAAAGTTACCTATACCTTCGCTGTTTTTGCCTTCGACATTTTCAAATCCACTTAAACTATCCATGACTTCAATCATCCAGTGGGCATAATGTTCCCAATCGGTGGCAGCATGAAATATGCCGCCTTTTTTCAGCACCCGTTCCACCACCCTCATGCGATCAGCACTGACAAAACGGCGTTTGTAATGGCGCTTTTTTTGCCAAGGGTCGGGAAAATACAACTGCAGCGTGTCAATATGCGCCGCCGGTAATTGCTGCATCAGGGCAATGGCATCACCACTGATGAGTTTGAGGTTATTTAGACCCAGTTCCCCTGCCAAAAATGCACAATTGCCCAGTCCTGCCTCATGTACTTCAATGCCGACAAAGTTTCGTGTTGGGTCATTTTTTGCCATTTCCACCAAGCTTGTGCCCATACCAAAGCCAATTTCAAATGTCAAAGGCGCATCAGGGTTTGAAAATAGCTCACGCAAATTGGTTATACCGCCGATATCCATTGCTTGTATTGCATCCAAATTGGGCTGGACAAAAAAATGGGCAAAGTCTGACTGTAACCCAGCTTCTGCCTTTTTGCCCACATGGGTTTTGCGCTTCATAAAAGTTTGAATGGCGCGATAGTGCGGGGATGAATCAAGGTTTTCATCATTCGGTTGAGGGCTAGTGGAGAGATTGGGAGAAAGGCATTGGGCATCGGGTTTAGCCGCATCAACTTTCTCAGAGCTTTGGGTGTCTTGATGTGTCATCATTTGCAAAAATCGTAGTTGGTGTGATAAAGGGTGGTTGTGATAAAATTCGGCTATTATAAGTGAAAACCCCAAAAAGTGAAAACAACCAATGGATAATCCCTAATCGCCATGCTATTTCTTGAAAAAACATCACCGCCGCCATTTTGGCAGCCACAGCTAACTGATAAACAGCGTCTGATGTATGACAAAGCCTTTATCGGCAATCGCTCGCAGGCGTATTATCTCAAGCGTTTTGCCCAGTTTGATCAAGCAGGGCGCTTGACGGCAAAGTGGCATTGGGCAGGGTTTTTGATGACGTTTCCTTGGCTGTTATACCGTAAGCGATTTTTAGATAGCATTGTCTATTCGGTGGCGGGATGGTCATTTATTCAGCTCAATGTCACCATCATTTTGGTAGCGATAGAGTATTTATTGATACGCAATCTTGATGAAGCAATTCGTATGCCGCTACGTATTGGCATTGGGCTTGCGATTTGGTTATTTTGGTCGGTGATGGTGGCACGTTGGAGCGATGCTTATTATTATCGGATGGCGCGCCGTGAAATCGCCGATGCGATTGAAATGTATCCGCGGGATGAGGAAAAACAGCTGGCTCATATCCGCAGGCACGGCGGTGTAAGTTTGGTGGGTTTGGCGCTGGCGTTTGGCTTTTATGCGTTTTCTTTGTTTGTGATACAAGTGCAGTTTTTGCCGATTTATGCCAAACAAAAAGCCAACGCCACGCTGTTTGAGGTGCTTGATATCGTAGAAAGCGCACAGGGACGAGTCGATGCCATCTACAAAGCCACCGGTCAATGTCCTGTCAATACACCGCTAAGCACAGATAACCAAAAAGTGGTGTTAAAAGTGCTAACCCAAGCAGAAAGCATCCCAACTGACAGTCATTGTATGATTCAAGCGACAGTACGAGGCGTACCATTCCCCAATCGCTGGCTCAATGGTCAGACGCTGACCATGTACCGTATTGGCGATAGTAAAGTCGATGGTAGTTGGGGCTGCATCACCTCACTCAATCGCAAGCAAATTCCCAAACAATGTATGCTTGCCGAGCGCTGATAAAATAGTGGTGCTTACAACCACTAGCCAATGCGATGGCGGTGGTTTTCAAAAAAAACCGAAGCCTAAGCAACAGCCTAGGCTTCGGTTTTTATTTATCGGTTTTATTTTGAAGCCAGCAAAATAACTTACTTCATCAACAACGCATTAACGCGTTTTAGATAAGCGGCTGGGTCTTCAAGCTGACCGCCTTCAGCAAGTAGTGCTTGGTCAAAAATCACTTGCGCAAGGTCATCGAACTGCTCCGCGCTTTCCAATTTTTGAATGAGCGGATGGTTCGGGTTGACTTCCAAAATTGGCTTGCTCTCTGGCACAGGTTGACCCATTTGTTTAAGCATTTGCATCATCTGTGGTGATAGTTCACCATCTGCAGTCACTAGCAAAGCAGGACTGTCGACAAGGCGATTGGATACGCGCACATCTTTAGCACGGCTACCCAACACGCCTTTGAGTTTTTCTACCACAGGCTTAAAGGTTTCTTCCGCTTTTTTGGCTTCTTCCTTTTCGGCTTCATCGGTCAAATCACCCAAGTCTACCGCGCCTTTGGCGATGTTTTGTA
Source organism: Moraxella sp. CTOTU49097 (assembly GCF_032064105.1). Taxonomy (NCBI): domain Bacteria; kingdom Pseudomonadati; phylum Pseudomonadota; class Gammaproteobacteria; order Moraxellales; family Moraxellaceae; genus Moraxella; species Moraxella sp. CTOTU49097. The sequence continues at coordinate 28,365 of NZ_DAMBOA010000001.1, forward strand.
GCGGTGTGCCATCGTATTCAAACATAAAGTTCATTGCCCATTCATCAACCGGGTTGGTCATCAAGATGACTTCAATGCCTTTTTTCTTGAACACTTCAAGTTGCGGACTGGCTTTGGCGGCGGCAAGGTTTTCAGCTGTTAGATAATAAATCGCCTTTTGACCGTCTTTCATACGGCCTTTATAGTCGTCAAAGCTGGTGACCACATTGTCATCAGTGGTAGTGGCATAGCGCAATAATTTGGCAATTTTATCCCTATTGCTTTGGTCTTCACCCAAGCCTTCTTTTAAGACGTTGCCAAATTCAGCATAAAACTGTTGGTATTTTTCTTGCTTTTCGGCTTCATCGCTATTGGCTAAGCTAGCTAGCACGGTCAATATACGGCGGGCGTTACCATCGCGGATGGATTTGACATCGCGAGACTCTTGCAGGATTTCACGGCTGACATTGAGCGGTAAATCCGCGGTATCAATCACACCTTTGACAAACCGCAGATACATCGGCAATAACTGCTCGGCATCATCCATGATAAATACACGTTTGACGTACAGTTTTAGACCGTGTTTTTGCTCACGTTGGTACAGGTCAAACGGCGCCTTTTTAGGGATATATAGCAGCTGGGTATATTGTAGACGTCCTTCGACACGGTTGTGCGTCCAAGTTAGCGGCTCATCATAGTCATAGGTAAGATTTTTATAAAATTCTTTATACTCTTCGTCTGTAATTTCTGAAGGTGAGCGCGTCCATAGGGCATTGGCTTGGTTGATGGTTTCCCATTCGTCAGTGGTTATCATTTGACCTTGGGGCATCTCATCTTTGGCAGTTTCGCCCCCTGCTTCTGAATTAGCAGTTTTTTGCGCGTCAGTGAGTTCTTCTTCTTGCCAAACTTCTTTGCGCATTTGGATTGGCAAGCTGATATGGTCAGAGTATTTATTGACTAAAGATTTAATTTTGTGGCGGTCAAGGTATTCGCTGTGTTCGTCGGTGATATGTAAAATCACTGTCGTGCCACGGGTAGGCTTTTCGATGGTTTCGGTGGTGAATTCACCGGTACCGTCTGAAACCCAGCGCACGCCTTGGCTGGCAGGCTCACCGGCTTTACGCGATTCCACCGTGATGGTGTCCGCTACGATAAAACCTGAATAAAAACCCACCCCAAATTGACCAATCAAATTACCGTCTTGTTTTTGTGCATCGGATAATTTTTCTAAGAAAGCTTTGGTGCCTGATTTGGCAATAGTACCCAAATGTTCTATCGCATCGGCTTCATTCATACCGATACCATTGTCAATAAAACTGATGGTTTTGGCATCTTTATCAATATCAATGCGAATGCGTAGTTCACTGTCACCTTCATACAGTGCGTCGTTTTGATTGCCTTCAAAGCGCAACTTGTCACAGGCATCAGACGCATTTGAGACCAGCTCACGCACAAAGATATCCGCATTTGAATAAAGCGAGTGGGTGACTAGATGTAATAGCTGCGCGACTTCCGCTTCAAAGCTATGTTTTTTTGGCTCAGGTTTGGTTGAATCTACCATAGTAAGTAACTCCTAAAATAAGAATAAAAATAATTAACCCAATTTATGATGGTTCGTTGTCATAGTTAGGGTGAATGCAAAACTATTTCAAGCACAAGCGACACAATTTTTTAATTTTTAAACAATGAAAAAAGCATACAAGCATTGTTTAAATCACCAATAATGAAATGACCAATAAAAAGCCGAGTAGACTTATACCCGGCTTTACTTGCCATCTGTCCGATACTATATCTCTTTTAAATCTTGGATTCACTAGGATTACGCAGTTGGGGAGAGCGTAACGCTTTGGGCAAGCTAAAGATCACGTTTTCCAAAATACCTGATAATTCTTCAGGTTTTTCGCCGCCCCAAGACTGTAAGGTATCTAATACTTCTTGAATCAATACTTCAGGCGCGGACGCACCCGCAGTCACGCCTACCGTATCCACACCTACAAACCAGTCTCTTTGCATTTCGCCTGCATTATCAATCAAATGCGCTTTGGCGCCCAAACGCTCCGCGAGTTCACGCAAGCGGTTGGAGTTGGATGAATTGGGTGAGCCCACCACTAACACCACTTGACAACGCGCCGCAAGCTCCTTGACCGCATCTTGACGGTTTTGGGTAGCATAACAAATGTCATCTTTACGAGGCGCATGGATTTTGGGGAATTTATTTTTTAGCGCATCAATCACTTCTGCGGTGTCATCCATCGATAGGGTGGTTTGGGTGACAAAAGCCAAATCAGTATCAGTCGGTAAATCAAGATTGGCAACATCCACCACATCTTCAATTAAGTGAATACGTCCACCGTATTGTGGATCGAAGCGTCCCATCGTGCCTTCTACTTCTGGATGACCGGCATGACCAATCAACACCGCATCTACGCCTGTTTTGGCAAATTTATTGACTTCGATATGGACTTTGGTAACCAGTGGGCAAGTGGCATCAAACACCGTCAAATCACGGCGTTCGGCTTCATCTTCCACCGCTTTGGAGACGCCATGCGCTGAAAAAATCACAATCGCCCCATCTGGCACTTCATCCAACTCTTCGACAAATACCGCACCGCGATTGGCAAGGTCTTCCACCACAAATTTGTTGTGTACCACTTCATGGCGTACATAAATAGGCGGTTCAAAGCGCTCAAGGCAGACATTGACGATTTCGATGGCTCTATCGACCCCAGCACAAAAACCACGAGGATTGGCGAGTAAAATTTTCATAACGCAGTTCTTCAGTCATTGATGATTCATGTGGCTAGTTTACCATGAGTTCATACACGCAAAATATGTTAAACGTAAAAAATCAGCGAATCGGTATTGAAAGGCTAAATTACGCAGAAATTGTTAGCAAAAATTGCTAAAATAGCCGATTCAAAAATGGCTACTACTTATTTAATCAAACCCCTAAGGATATGTCATGACTAAAGGCTCATTATTTATCATCACCGCAGCAAGCGGTACTGGCAAAACATCGCTGGTCAAACAGCTGATTGCAACGACCAATGACTTGGCGGTGAGTATCTCGCATTCGACTCGCAAGCCACGTCCTGGTGAGATTGATGGGCAGCATTATCACTTTGTCAGCCGCGAGATATTTGCTGATATGATTAAGCAAGGTGAGTTTTTGGAGCATGCTGAAGTGTTTGAAAACTACTATGGCACTGCCCAGTCCACAGTAGAATTTATGCTGAGCAATGGCTTAGATGTTATCTTAGAAATCGACTGGCAGGGCGCGCTGCAAGTGCAAAAATTGCGTCCCGATGCCACGACCATTTTTATCCTACCGCCCGACCGCCAATCGCTGCGCCAACGGCTCTCTAATCGCGGACAAGACAGTCAAGAGGTCATTGAAAAACGTCTTGCCGGTTCGGTCAATGAAATGTCGCAATACGTGAATTTTGATTATGTGGTGATTAATGACAATTTCGACGTGGCATTAGCGGAGTTAAAATCAATCATCATCGCCAATCGTTTGACACTGGCTAAACAGCAAGAGCGTCACGCTGGCCGTATCGAGCAGCTATTGTCTGAATAAATCATCAATAGCCTATAAATAATCAATAGCCTATAAATAATCAATAAGCGCAACGCGCTAATGAAACGAGCTACTGAAACGCACTAAAAATCTGTTGTCTTAGCCACCCATACAACGGGTCAACCTGTTGTTGTTGGTGCCAATAGCCGTGTAACTCGATATGGGTCAACTCAATTGGCAAATCCAAAATCTGCCAGCCTTGGGCGGGTGGCAAAAATGTGGTGGCTAACTGGCGCGGCAAGGTGAGCAATAGCTTGTCTTGTTTTAGCAATTGAAAAGCCGTGGCATAATGTTGGCAACGGATTTTACTCTGCCGCTGCCAACCTGCTTTGGACAATAAACTATCTTCAATCGACAGACCTAACCGCCGGGATGACACAGTTATATGTTGACTGGCAAAATACTGGGCTTGGGTGATAGTCGGTTCATTCGCCAATTCAGCCGCAAAATTTGGCGCATACAACACCAGCACAAACTCATCTCGCAACAAGGGTTGATGCACAATCTCACTATCCACCACCCGCGCCACATCAATGGCAAAATCCAGCTGTCCAACTTTTAGTTCGTGCGCAAGCGCTGAGCGATTGAGCCGACTACTGGTGATTTGGCAATTGGGCAGGACTTGATGAATTTGGCTGACCAATTTGTTAAACACAATCAATTCAATTTCATCGTGCATGGCAATCGTCAATGTGGCAAAGCTCTGCTGCGCCAGCTCGCCAAGTTTGCTGTCGCTCAATAAATGGTTAGTTTGAAATATTTGTTCAAGATTTTCAAAGCTTTGTTTGACGGTGGGATAAAGCCGTTTGGCATACAGCGTGGGGTGCAGTTCACCTTTTTCCCGATAAAAAAGTTCGTCCCCGAGCGCCTGACGTAACCGACCTAACGCATGACTAATGGCAGATTGGCTTAAATGCAAAGCTTCTGCGGTATGGGTAAGATTTTTAAGCTCAAAAATATAGATAAATAGCCTAAGTAGATTTAAGTCAAGCTGCTTTAACGGGTTTTTACGCAACATATGGATAATACCTTACAAGTAAATGACGGTTATTTGCTCAATAGTTTGGCTAAGACATCCCAGTCGTATGAATTTTATTCATAGTATTTTACTAATTAAAATCATTTTATTCATGATAATAAATCCGTTAAGCTGATTCAATGATTGTTTTAGCCAAATAAGGACAACGCCCAATGGAATTTCAACTTAGCGATAAAGCAAAAGATTACATCGCCCGTACTAAAGCATTTATTCAAACTGAAATCGAACCGATTGAAGCAGAATTTTGGCAAGCGGCGCATAAGCTTAATCCCACAGGCGATTGGACGACTTGGCAATGGCCTGCCAAACTTGAAGAATTAAAAACCAAAGCCCGTGCGCAAAATCTTTGGAATATGTTTTTGCCAGACGAGCAACTGGGTCAAGGACTAAGCGTTCAAGAATACGCCCATATTGCTGAGTTGTCTGGCAGAAGCCTTATTGCACCCCATGTGTTTAACTGTAATGCGCCCGATAGTGGCAATATGGAATTGATTTGGCGCTACGGTAACGACGCCCAAAAACAGCAATGGTTAACGCCGTTATTGGCAGGCGAGATTCGCTCCGTGTTTGGCATGACAGAGCCTGCAGTGGCCAGTAGTGATGCCACCAATATGCAAGCCACGGCGATTGTCGAAGGCGATGAAATTGTGCTTAACGGTCGCAAATGGTGGTCATCAGGTTTGGGCGATCCAAACGCTAAACTTATTATTTTTATGGCACATACCCCAGATGAGAGCAAAGATCGTCATCATCAGCACACCATGGTACTGGTACCTATAGATACCCAAGGCGTCAAGATTGAACGCATGCTCAAAGTGTTTAATGATTATGATGCACCGCATGGACATGGCGAAATGCTTTTTGACAACGTGCGTGTGCCGATTAGCAATGTCATCGGTGGGGCAGGCGAGGGATTTGCGATTGCTCAAGGGCGCTTAGGACCGGGTCGGATTCACCACTGTATGCGTTGTATTGGCGCGGCAGAAAAATCGCTAGAGCTTGCCATCGATCGCGGGCTAAGCCGTAGTGCATTTGGCAAACCGCTGCTTGATTTAGGGGGCAACCGTGAACGTATCGCTGACGCCCGTGTCAAAATTGACCAAGCGCGTCTGTTAACCCTGTATGCTGCCTATAAAATGGATAAACTTGGCACCAAAGCGGCGTTAACCGAAATCTCCGCGATTAAAGTGGTCGCCCCAACGGTACTCCAAGAAGTCGTCGATATGGCGATTCAGCTGCATGGGGGTATGGGTGTGAGCCAAGATACGCTGTTGCCGATGTTTTTTAACCAAGCCCGCAGCCTACGCCTTGCCGATGGACCTGACGAAGTGCATAAAGGCATGATTGCCAAACTGGAAGTGAAAAAACGCCAACAAGCGACGACCAAATAACTACCAGATAACTAGCAAATAACTAACAGATAGCTAACAAAAAAGACGTAATGTCAGGTTACGTCATTTTGCTATTTGACCTAGTTAAAAATACAAGTTAAAAAACAAGATAAAAAACAAGGATGAGACTATGCTTGATACTGCGAACCCAGTACGCAAAGGCGAAGAGATTGACAGCGACGCGGTCACCGAGTATTTAATGAGCCAAGGCATCGCTTTGCAAGGTCAGCCAGAAGTTACCCAATTTTCAGGGGGCGCATCCAACTGGACATACCGCCTAAAATATGCCAACCGTGATTTGATTTTACGCCGCCCACCCAAAGGTACCAAAGCCAAATCCGCCCATGATATGGTGCGTGAGTACAAAGTTCAAAAAGCGCTACAATCACAATACCCACGAGTCCCCAATATGGTCGCCCTGTGTACCGATGACAGCGTGATTGGTTGCGATTTTTATGTCATGGATCGCATCGAGGGTATTATTCCCCGCGCTAACTTGCCAAAAGCGTTGACGTTAAGCGAACAGCAAGTCAGCGAGCTATGCCGGCAGGTGGTCGATGCACTGATTGATTTACACAAGGTCGATTACACCCAAAACCCTGATTTGGTGGCACTTGGTAAAGGCGAAGGCTACTGCGAGCGCCAAGTCATGGGCTGGGATAAGCGCTACGAGCAAGCCCGCACGCCTGATGTGCCTGATTTTGCCGATGTGCGTCAGTGGTTAAAAGCCAACACCCCAACAGATGTTAAAACTAGCGTAATTCATAATGACTGGCGTTTTGACAATGTGATTTTAGACCCAAACAATCCAACCAATATCATTGGTGTGCTCGACTGGGAAATGGCAACGATAGGCGATCCCTTGATGGATTTGGGCTGTGCGTTAGCTTACTGGATTCAAGCCGATGACAATGCGGTGATGAAAGCTACGCGCCGTCAGCCGACCAATCTGCCAGGCATGATGACCCGTGCCGAAGTGGTCGAGTACTACCTGCAAAAAACGGGGCTGAAAGTGGATAACTGGCGCTTCTACGAAGTGTTTGGGGTGTTTCGTTTGGCAGCGATTGCGCAGCAGATTTATTACCGTTATTATCATCAGCAGACGGATAATCCGGCGTTCAAAGATTTTGGCGTGATTGTCAACGCCTTGCACGACCGCTGTGTCGAACTTATCGAAAAAAATAACAATAAATCATAGGGATGCTCATGAAACTCATCAGCCTTGTCCGTCATGGGCAAGCGTCATTTGGCGCAGACAATTATGACCAACTGTCCCCAAAAGGTATCGCTCAGACCCAATGGCTTGGTGATAGTTTTCGCCAGTCAGGTCGGCAAGTGCACGCGCTGATGTCAGGCAGCATGGCGCGCCAAAAGGACAGTCTCAAGCATTTTTTAAGCCATTATTATGTCACCCGTGAAGGCATTGAACTAACTGAAATCACTCACCATGTGCAAAACATAGCAAATCCCAGTTTGACCATGCCGCTATTGCTCGGTGAAGATAGCAGTTTTAATGAGTTTAATCATGAGCAAATTCTTTATAAAGCGGGATTGCCATTTGCGGATAAAGCCAGTTTTATGGCGTATTTATCCAGTCAAACACACCCTGAAATTAGTTTTACTGATATTTTTAGGCAAGCCGTGAGCCGTTGGCAAAGCGGTCAGTACGACAGCGATTATGATGAAAGTTGGCAACACTTTTTGCAGCGCACCTGGAACGGTTTTGAGTGTTTAATTGCCCAAACTGGCGAGCATGAACATGCGATGGTATTTACCTCAGGTGGCGTGATTGCCAGTATCATGCAGCAAGTAATGAAACTATCAGATGTGCAAGCTTTTGATTTGAACTGGCATATTGCCAACGCCAGTGTTCACCAATTTCGCGTGAGTGACCAAGGTGTTTTTTTACAGACCTTTAATGAGTTTAGCTATTTATATCAACAAGGCGAGCAGATGGTGACTTGGCGCTAAGATTTAGCTCACCAGTTTAACGTTTAAAAAAATTTAACAAATAATTAAGGAAGAAATAATGCAAACATTACCGGAATTACTGCAGCAAGTTCAAGCCACAATGACACCCCCGAACACTGACTTATCGCCCTTTATAGATAACCAAGTGGGCAAGGGTAAAACTATCTTGATTACTGGCGCAAGCTCGGGGCTAGGGGCAGGCATGGCGACCCATTTTGCTCGCATGGGTTATAACCTGGCAATTTGTGCGCGACGCACCGAACGCCTAGAACAACTCAAAGCCAACCTGTTAGCGGATAATCCGACGATTAAAGTCAGTGTCAAGGCACTCGATGTAACTGATTATGCACAGGTTTTTAAAGTGTTTCATGAATTTGCCCAAGAGTTTGGCAGGCTTGATCGTATCATCATCAATGCAGGGGTCGGTGAGGGTCGCCGTATTGGCAAGGGTAATTTTGAAATTAATCGCAAAACTGCCGAAATCAATTTTATTTCAGGTCTTGCCCAGTGTGAAGCGGCAATGGAAATTTTTCGCGCCCAAAATAGCGGTCATTTGGTGGTTATCTCAAGTATGTCGGCGTTCCGTGGTCTGCCAAAACATATGTCAGTGTACGCGGCAAGTAAATCAGCGATTGCAAAGCTTGCTGAAGGGATTCGCGCCGATATGCTGCTATCTGAGTTACCGATTAAAGTGTCAACGATATATCCAGGCTATATACGCACTGAGATTAACGAAGGCGCTAAACCGTTACCCTTTGAAGTGAGTGAAGAAATCGGCACCAAAGCATTGGCAATCGCGATTGAAGGTGAGCCTGATGAAGCGTGTGTCCCTGAACAACCCTGGACACTGATGAGTGATTGGATGAAAAACGCCCCACTGACATGGGTCAATGGTTTGGCATAAACCAAAGAATGGTAAAAAACCCCAAATGAGACCTTGCGCTAATTTGGGTTTTTTATTGTCTTCACATTGGGTGTCTTGATATAGGGCGTCCTAATATAGAGCATCTTAATATAGCGCGTTGCCAGCCTATATATTTGCCTTTGGCGACAGATTTAACATCACCGAGTAGGAGGCTGTTATAAAAAATAGCGAGTGTGAAGGGCTAACCAGTATGGAGGGCTAAAGGGTGTCAGTCATCGTTAACCCTATCGCCATCCTTGTTTATATTATGTATTTAACGCCTATAATGATATTTGCAGTATGCTACACAAGGGTCGAAATGATAAAATCAGCGCCTCTTTGATGATTTTTTATTTATTGTTACGATAACTGAGTGGTACAGGCAAGCAAACGATGAAAAAACTTGAAAACGCGCTACAAAAAATTGATAAATATGGTCAATTTGTGATGAACAAACTGGTCAATCGCCGCTCATTGGCTGAGCTACAAGGTATCGGTCAAGGCAAAACCGTATTGATTACCGGCGCCAGCTCAGGGATTGGCGCGATGATGGCACGCCGATTTGCTTATCTAGGCTATGATTTGGCAATTTGCGCCAGACGAGAAGAGCGATTAACTGCGTTAAAGCAAGACATTGAAAGCAAGTACCCTGTCAAAGTCGCTGTCAAAACTTTGGATGTCACCGATTATAATCAGATTTTTACGGTATTTGATAGCTTTGTGAGTGACTGCAAAACCCGAGGGAAAACCATTGATAAAATTATCGTCAATGCAGGGGTAGGTGATAGCCGCGTCATTGGTCATGGACGCTTTGAGACCAATCGCCATACCGCTGAAGTCAATTTTATCGCAGCGATTGCCCAATGTGAGGCGGCGATGAAGATTTTTCGCCAGCAAAATAGCGGTCAGTTGGTGGTCATCTCAAGTATGTCAGCGGTGCGCGGTTTGCCCCGTCATCTTACCACCTATGCCGCCGCCAAAGCGGGACTGGCAAATTTAGCTGAAGGCATTCGCGCTGATATGATGCAGGAAAAACGTCCGATTACTGTCACCACCATTTATCCCGGTTATATCCGTACCGAGCTTAATATCGGTGCCAAATATTTGCCGTTTGAAAGCACAGAAGAAGAGGGCGTCGAAGCGATTGTCGAAGCGATTGAAGCCAAAGTGGATGAAGCCTTTGTCCCAGCATGGCCTTGGCTGCCGATTGGGATTGGTATGAAAATATTGCCGCTCAGGGTGATGACCAAATTTTTATAAGCGCATATCTAAAAATTTTAAAGTCTTAGCATCATCAACAACGCCTTGGCAGCTGATGGCTTGTCAAAGCGTTTTTGATATCGATACCAGTCAACGTGCTGCCTAGTTGACTGGCTATTTGACCAATGGCATAAGTGCGCCATAGCCTGCCGCTTGCATGTCTGCCAAAGCGATAAATTGTAGCGCATCGCCATTAATACAGTAGCGTAATCCGCCTTTATCCTTGGGACCATCATCAAACACATGCCCCAAATGTGAGTTAGCGACCCGCGAGCGCACTTCTGTTCGTATCATGTTAAAACTGCTATCGGTTGAGGTGGTAATGACGTTTGCGCTAATGGGTTTGGTAAAACTCGGCCAGCCGCACCCCGAATCATATTTATCCGTGGATAAAAACAATGGCTCGCCACTGACGATATCCACATATATACCCTTATCAAACAAATGGTCGTATTGATGGCTAAAGGCGCGCTCTGTAGCTGCGTTTTGGGTAACGTCATACTGCGCTTGGGTCAACCGACTTTTTACATTTTTATCGTAGTTTTGATAGCGGCTAGGATTTAGTGCTTCAGTGACTGTCGTGGCAGGCGCTAAGGCTTTGATAACGGGGATTTTTTGATTGGCAAGGCTAATATCAATATGGCAGTAGCCATTGGGATTTTTGCTCAGATAATCTTGGTGATAATTTTCTGCGTCATAAAAATTCGCCAAGGGTTTATTTTCTACCACAATTTTTTGCGGATATTTTTTTGCCAAATCGGCAAGGGTTTTATCAATGATTGGCTTATCATTGGCATCGGTATAATAAATGCCGGTACGATATTGCGCCCCGCGATCATTGCCTTGTTTGTTGAGACTGGTCGGGTCAATCACTCGCACGTAGTATGCCAAGAGGGTCGCAAGATTGGTTTTATCGATATCATAGATAACTTTGACGGTTTCTGCGTGCCCTGAGCCTGCTGTCACCTGCTCATAGCTCGGGTTCGCGCTATTGCCATTGGCATAACCCGATATCGCATCGACCACACCATCCACGCGCTCCATATACGCCTCTAGCCCCCAAAAGCAGCCACCCGCCAGATAGATAGTATGCGTGCGAATCGGGGTTTTACCATCTGCCTGATAATATACACCGTTATGGTTAATCGGTGCTAAGGCTTTGATGCTAGCGGCTTGCTTATTAGTTTGTTTATTAGCCTGCTCATCAGCTTGGTCAGTCTGGCTAGGCGGAGTTTTTGCTTGATTCATGGCTTTGAGTTCTGCAAAGTCGTTGCTAGCATTGTCTGACAAGGCTTGGATTTGTGTGGGAGTAAGATTACCTTTGACCAGTTTTAATAAATTACCTTGTTTATCCAAAATCGCAAAACTGGGATAGACTTGCACACCAAATTGTTTAATCAGCTTGCCATTGTTATCCATAAGCACCGGTAGGTTAGCATAGTCTTTAGCAAGCACTGTGTACCAAGTTTGAAAATCTTGGGGGGATTTTTCACTCAAATGACTTGGACTGACCACGGTGACGACATTCATATTGGGATACTGCTTTGCCCATGCGTCGCTTTCTTGCAGCGTTGCCAAACACAGCGGGCACCAGCTTGCCCAAAATTTCACCACAGTTGGTTTGTTGGGGTCAATCACATGACGACCCACTTTGCCTAATCTGGGATTGATTTGGCTCAAACCTTGTAAGGTGGCTAACGTATCAGTCGGCAATACATCCGATTTGCTAGCAGCACGCGCAGAGCCAGTGTTTTCTTTGGCATTCATTTTTTGACAACCCAGCAACAGCAGGCTGCTGATTAATAGGGTAGCGGTTAAATTCTTAGCACTTTGAGGAAAATTGACCATGGTACATTTCTCATCTATTTGTAAAGCGTCAAAGATAGCTGTGAGTTGGCACTTAAATAAATTTTTGATTACAAACATAAAGTGAGCCTTTATCTGATTGTAACTGAATCAGCAAATAAGCACACTTTAAAGTTTTAAAAATTAACATTAAAAAAATTATGCCATCATCCATAGGGTTTAAAGAGAAAACTTTTGGTGCATTTGTGGTTATCCTAGTATTGACTAGCCATTGATTTACTTTTGACACGTTAATTCGCTCAAAGTTCGCTCAAAGTGCGGCTGCTTCATGCTAAAATCTTGTTTTATGGTTCGTCAAAAGTTTGCGTATGCATCAAGCCATCAAGAACGTTGCAAAAGCCCCGACTATTGCTCGCTATACCTGGTTAGCTATTATGGTCGCGGCGATGATTTGTGCCGACCAATGGGGCGTTGCCAAACAGCAAATCAATCATCTGCTCACGATTACCGTTATGTATGGGGTCAGCGTTGAGCTGACTAGACGCCTAATGGTTATTCGACACTTTAACCCACAACAATCTTGGCTCATGTTGGCGGGGTTTATTGGGGATTTACTGGCATGGTCAGCCTTTATTTATTATTCAGGTGGCGCCGCCAATCCGTTAATTACCTTGTTTTTGACGGTGATTGCAGTGGCGTCTATGGTGATGCGCACCGTGCCCATCATCAGCTTGTCAATGCTGTCAGTTGGGCTGTATACGCTGTTATGGTATTGTTATGTGCCGCTGACCCTTAGCCACCATGATCACGCAGTGGGTCAAAAACTCCATTTACTGGGTATGTTTGGGGTGTTTATTTTTGCCGCCATCATGTTAACCGCCTTAACGGTTTATTTTAAACAAGCGATGAGCCGCAGTTATCAGGCACTTGAGCAAGCCCAGCAAGCGATTCACCAACAACGTCGGTTGCTTGCTATCAGTAGCCTTGCTGCCAATATCGCCCATGAGATGAGCACGCCGATTGCATCGATGCAATTACTGAGCGATGACATTGCCCAGCAATTAGATGAAGACGATGAGTTATTGGATGACATAAAACTGTTACAGTCACAAATCGACGTCTGCCGCCAATCGCTGCACAAGCTCAAATCCCACATCCAATCCAATGCGCTGCCGCCAGCGCAATCTGAGCCATTGGCATGGGTAACGTCATCAAATTTACCAACGCTACTGCCCAAAGTCGTCAATGATTGGCAATTCATCAACCGCCATGTTGAAGTAGCACTCAATGTACTACCACAACCGATAGCTGTCCCGTTGAGTGAAGAACAGCTGTATTCTATCGTGATGAATATGCTCAATAATGCCTTGCAGGCACAAGCCACAAGGCTTGATATTAGCGTACAGCTTGCTCAAAACGTGATGATTATAATTGAAGACAACGGACAGGGTATCGACAGTAGTATGATACAGCGTATCCAACACCAAACTGCCATCGAATCTGATCATGGCTTAGGGCTTGGCTTGACGATTGCCAAAACGGTTATAGAATATGTTGGCGGACACCTTGAGCTGACCAATAAGCAAAATTCACCCATGCAAAAAAGGTTAGATGATTCAGGTACGTGCGTGAAGATAACGTTACCAGTCATTCATGCGCCCGCCAGTTTATTGTAGGAGACTAGGTTGCAACATTCACCCCTGTTAGCAGAGACATGGCTTATCATTGATGATGATGAGGTGTTTTGCCGTATTTTAAAAAAGTCGTTGGAAAAACAGGGCAATCAGGTATCGACGGCCAGCAATGCCGATAGCGCGCTACAACTGGCAAAGAAGCAGTTACCCAAGTTTATTATACTGGATCTCAACATCGGTGATGACAACGGCATTCATCTGATTAAGCCTTTGCTCGCTATTACCCCCAACGCCAAAATTTTAATGCTTACTGGCTATGCCAGCATTGCGACCGCCGTCAGTGCGGTCAAAATGGGCGCGTATCATTATTTGCCTAAGCCTTGTAGTCTGGATGAAATCTATAAAGTATTGGACATCGTAGCAACCCCTACAAAGTCAATCGGTAGTGCCACGGATGAACGTTTGTCACTTGAACATCACGAATGGGAATACATCCACCAAGTATTAGATGAATGCCAAGGCAATATCAGTGAAGCGGCGAGGGTACTAAAAATGCACCGGCGCACACTACAGCGCAAACTACAAAAAAAACGTAAAGTGGATGCGCAATAACCTTTTTTAACCGCACACAGCAGCCCACAAATCGTCAGCCGAGTCAGCCCAATAGTTGGATGAGCACAAAACACAAAAAAAGCGCTTATAATAAATAAGCGCTTTTTTAATATCTATTTTTTGATATCTATGCAAATGGCTAATCAATCAATGCAGCGTCATTAACGCAGTCACGATATCAGACCATTTACGATAGTAGGCTTAGTTAACCTTAGATAGCAACGATATTGCTAGCTTGGTCGCCTTTTTGACCTTGGGTCACAACGAAAGATACGCGTTGACCTTCCGCTAAGGTTTTGAAACCTGAGCTTGCGATTTGGCTATAATGTGCGAAAACGTCTTTGCCGCCATTGTCTTGTTCGATAAAGCCAAAGCCTTTTGATTCGTTAAACCATTTTACGGTGCCGTTTACAGTATTTGACATAGGATTGTCCTTGATTAGATAGATTTTAAAAGTGGTCATCTGACCCTAAAGCTGGAACTAAGCCACAACACGATTCTATTCGGTATGAAAGAATTGCGGCAGTTTTGATACACGATTCACTTAAAATCTAGGACACAAGCGTAATGAAAACGAACTTAGAATAGACTTAATGTAATGCGATTGAAACTTCTGACTGCTTTCTAGCTGTTGTCCAGTATATAGTAATATCGGCAGATAGCAAGGGATATCACAATAGTTTTGTAAGTGAACTGTGTTAAACCCAATTTTTTACCTTTATTTAAGCCAAAGGCTGATTTTGATTTGAGCCAAAGGCTGGTTTTAATTTAAGCCGAAGGCTGATTCTCTAAACCCCTTAAAAAATGGGCAAACCCTTCCTCAGCGCGGGCATCAAGGCGACTGCTAGTCACCACGCGTACCAAGTTACTCCAAATAATGGGTAAATTGGCTTGCTCAAATTTTTTCACCAATCTCACATCTTCATGGCAAGTTAATTCATCAAAACCACCCACCGCCAGATAATCTTGACTGGCAAAGCTCAAATTTGCCCCGTGGATATGGCGATGATTCATACAATCTTGATAATGGGCGAGGTATTGCTGTTTGGTACTCTCTGACAATGCATCCCAACAATCGATACTCACTACGCCACATATCATAGCTGTGGGCGTAGTTGTAGGCTCAGCTTTTAGATGTTTGATTTGTGCAACTAACCAATCAGCTTCAACCATACTATCGGCATCGGTGCACGCAATCCAATCCGCCCCTTGTTCAATCAAGTAGCGCACGCCCAAATCCCTGACTTTACCCACGCAGCGAAACTCACAGCGCAGCCAGTCTACGTGGGCGTTTTGTACTTTTGATAAGGTATCATCATCACAACTATCTAGCACGACCACCGTTTGTACCGCTATGTCGCTTGATAGCTGAGCAATCGCCTGTTTTATCGCATCCAAACACGCGCTGATGCTATCGGCTTCATTATGGGCAGGAATGACTATGCCGATTTTTTTGGGTAGCCGCTGTGGGGCGGTAGTATTTGCCATGATGTTTTTCTCAGTTATTCCACTAGATTTTCTTGTTTGGCAAGGCTTTGGTGATTGGCTTGCCAAATGGTCAACAAAAAATCTTGGTCAATCACATGGCTTTGCTGACGGTAGTGCAGCTGTTGTTGTAAACAGTCGTGGACTGTTTCGCCTGTCAGTTGAAACCCGTCAATCGGATAGCGCCAATGACAGGCTAAAATCACGCCATTGTCTGTCGATGCAGTGTTGAGCCAAGCGATGACTTCGGTCAGTGCGTCAGGCGCCAAGTAATATAAAATCTCACTGACTACAATCAAATCAAATCGCTCACTGGGCAAATCCTGCGGTATCAAACCTTGCATCACCTGCACATGCGCCTGGCTCTGCAGACGCTCACTGGCAAGTTTGACTGCCTCAAGTTGCCCATCCACACACCGCAAATAATCGCAGCGCTGGGCTAACTGCTCACTAAATACACCATTGCTACAGCCAAGTTCAATCGCCTTGGCAAAATGCGGGTAGGGCAGCAATGACAAACAAATCGCGCGTTTTCGCACTTCATACCAGCGTTTTTCATATTGCCAAGGGTCGCTACTATGGGAATAAATTTGGGCAAAATACGCTGACACATCAGTCATGAAGATATACCTCAAACGGTTGGCTAAGCCTAGTTAATGTGGTGTCAGACAAAATAGGCGCTGTTCCCGTTGTTGGGTCAGCATAAATTTGACTGCTAAAACAACGCATGGCATAACTTTTTCGCTGCGCCTGCAATTCGCTTAAATCAAATCGCCATGCCTTGTGCCAGGGAATACGGCTATCGCCAGGTTTCGCCCAATGCCATGCCCAAATCAGCACTTGATAACAGGTCAAATTTAAGCGACTTTTAAATGCATGGGCAAAACGCTGCACCACTTGCCCAGTGCCTTCATGATCGGGATGACCATCGTACGCAAATGGGGTGATTAAAATATCAGCGGGCTGAATCAGCGATCTTAACTTGTCAAAAAAATCCGTTTGACGCCCAAAAACTTCGCCATCAGGAAAATCGAAGCTCGTCATCGACACATTGGGCAAATCTAAACTGCTACCCAGCGTTTCAAGTGCAAGCTGGCTTTCAAGTGCGCGGATTTTTGCCAGTTTGTCGGTTGGATACAGCGGTGAGTTAGGGTGGCTTTTTTCGCCGTGGGTGACGCTAACAATCAATACTTGATTGCCTTGAGCCACCAACGCTTGCAGCAAGCCACCACAGCCCAAAATCTCATCATCTGGGTGCGGCGCAAAAATACACACGCGCCGATGGGTGGGAAAATGGGTCAATATATCGAGTCTGGTGAGACTGTGCAACCCTTGCCAGGCTTGCCAGTCTTGTGCAGAGGTGCCGTCGCCTGCAATTAAACGGTCACCCACAATCGGATGCAGTGGGGCATATTGAGAATTTACAGTTGCCATAATGCCCCTTGTGAATCGCCAAGCTGTTCGGCAGTTAATTTGCCAATCGCTTCACTGTCAAATGCACCATGGGTTTGACGAATAAATACCGATAAATCTGCCGATAGCCGTGCAAAATGGGCGTTTTTGCAATAAGGCGTTGCGCCCAAGGCTTTACCAACTTTTTCAAGCACTAGCATGGCGGTAGTCTCCACTTGCGCTCTTAAGATACGGATGGGCAGGGCATGACTTTGACTCGGTTGACTATCGATTAATTGCGCAACCTGATAAAAGTAGGCTTGGGTGACACTGAGTGCTTGCGATACTTCGCCAAGATAAAGTGCTTTAAAGGCTTGGGGTTTTTGCTGATAACTATCCAATAAAAACTGTGCCAACTGCGCTGCCGCGCCATACCAACAAGCCGCTACCCCTGCTGCACCCTGCCAAAACCCTGGGCGGTCGAGATAAGGGCTGCTGCCTTTGGCAATCGCATTTGATATGACTTGGGTGGCGTTAGCGCCTTTTAGATGGAGCGTGGCTGTCGCCGTGTAGGGCATACCTACCGCATACCAACCGCTGTCATCAATGGTCACTTGCGGTTGCTTCATGGCTAACATCAGCAATTGGGCGTTATTATGGGCATCTCGGAAACTAACCAAGCCATGATCGACAAAGGTCGCACCCGAACACCACAGTTTTTGTCCCGTGCATGTTTTGCCATCAAAACGCAGTGGCTCATCACCGCCTTCTGCTGCCCATACGGCCCATAGGCCTTCAGCAATATCGTCCACGCCCAATTCTGCCAAAATCGCCAATGCATCAAGATGCGACTCAAAAAATTTGACCAAGTTCAAATCACAAGCCGCAACCTGTGCCAATACTTGCCAGCGCTGTAAAGTATGACCGTCAGCAGGCAAGGCAATTTGAGCGGACAAAAGCACCAACTGTGACAAAGTTTGCTTTAATTGTGTCACATAAGCAGCATCGCTTAGTTTAGGTGAGGTATCAACCGCTCTGCGAAAGTCTTGCAAAATAGCGCTGATTAATTTGCCCAAGTCCGATTGGTGATAGTCGGTAGGTAAAGCGTGATCCAATACTGGTGTCATTGTGAGTTTCTCATTGTCTACTTTGTTGTCTATTTTATTGTCTCTGTGATTGGGTTCTTTGGTTTATCCATGTGGGTTAAATCTGCCAAAAAATGCGCTCGCCACGTGTCAATATCGGTATCATAGATGCTCTTTAGTAGCGATTGGTGACGTTGTTCCCGTTGTTGTTTGGTCATGGTCAATGCTTGGTATAAGCCTTCTATCATGCTGTCGTTGTTCGTAGGGTCGACCAAGAGAGCTTGCTGAAGTTGGTGCGCTGCCCCCGCATTTTTAGACAAAATCAAAATCCCTGCGTTTTGTTCATCCTGTGCGGCAATATATTCTTTTGCCACCAAATTCATGCCGTCTTTTAGCGAGTTAACCCAACAAATTTGGCATTGCCTAAATAACGGCATTAAATTGTCATGACTGACAGGGTCTTCTTGATAGATAATCGGTTGCCAACTGGCAGTAGCAAATTGGCTATTAATTTGTTCAACTAGGGTATGCACTTGTTGTCGTAACTGTTGATAGGTCTGAATATCAAGACGGGACGGGCAAGCAATTTGATACAGCTGAATCCGTTCAAGATATTGCGGATAACGCTGCAAAAAGGCGGCAAAAGCTTGTAAGCGTTCGGGAATACCTTTGGTGTAATCCAGTCGTTCCACCGCTAAAATCGTGGTGATGGTTGAAGTGAGATTTTTTAACACAGCTTGGTCGGACAGCGGTTGACTGGCAAGTTTATGAATATAGACAGGATTGATACCAATCGGATAAGCTTGTATTAAGGTGGTATGATTGCCATGGCTAATCAGTGTACGCGCATTTGTTTGAGTAATCTGGATGGCGTGGGGGAGTAGCTGCTCAATCACCGCGACACAATTTTGAGCGTCTTGTTGGGTTTGTAATCCAACCACATCATAATCGAGTAATTGATGGATTAAAGTTTGTCCATACGTCAAAAAATCCCACACCCATAACTGGGGAAATGGAATATGTAAAAAAAAGCCAATGCGCTGTTTCATGCCTAAGTCACGGCAATGCCTTGCTACCGCAAAAAAATGATAATCTTGTATCCAAATCATATCGTCAGGTTGCGCGATTTGCTGTAGTTGTTTGGCAAACATGCGATTGACAGCTTGATAAACGCTAAAATCTTCACTACTTGATATAATCAAATCCGTGCGGTCATGCATCCCCGCCCAAAGTCGATTATTGGCGTAACCACAATAATACTTTTCATATTGCATGGGTGAAAAAGCCGTCGTGACATAGGTGACCTTGTCATGCTGCTCAGTCGCAAATTGATTGACGGTATCGGGCATATCGCTGATATTTGTCACTACTTGACCATTCCAACCGACCCAAATACCGCCATCTTTGGCAAGGGCTTCTTGAAGCGCTACTGCTAACCCTCCTGCTACGGCTTTAGGTGACTGTTTACTAGGTAAATTAACCCGATTCGATAACACAATCAACTTTGACATAGGGTCAATAATCCTTGAAGTAACGCGGTAACGGCTGAGACGTCGCTCACATAATAATGGGCATGGGTGGGTTCACAACCGACTTTGACACCAATTCCTTTGATATCACTACCTTTCTTATTTGATGTATCACCATAACTTTGTACAGCAATAAATCCTGCTTCATCGGTCACATCATCGCCGATAAATATCGGACGGCAATGAGGGTGATAGTGGGTTAGAACATGGTTAATGGCACTGCCTTTATCGACCCCTTGCGGCAATAGCTCATACACACATTTGCCCGCTTTAAGTTGCCAATCCTTAAAATCATGCCCAATAGCTTGCATGATAGTTAAAGCGTTATCGGCAAGTTCGGGATGCTCACGAAAATGCAGTGCCACACCAAAAGGTTTTTGCTCAATGCGCCAGTGTGGATGATCACTAGTGGCGTTAATGACGCTTTGATTAATTTGTTGTAGCTGCGCTAAATCGATGTCTACCAAAGAATAGCTATCAATTAGAGTATCGCATTGCAAACCATGACTACCAATCACCGGCAGTTTTAACGGCGCTGTCAAACGTCTAGCGTCGGCAACCGACCGCCCTGTTACCAGCCAAATGGGTAAGTAATTTTGTAACTGCGCTAAAATTGCTAAATTATCATGGCTGATAAAACTTTGTCGGGGATCGGGGTAAAATTCACTAAGCGTCCCATCAATATCTAGCAATAACAAAAAATCACCAACCCCTTGCACAACTTTGCCTAAATTATTGGCTAAAAGTTGTGAGGGGCTAGTGATGGAATGCTTAATCATGGTATCAAGCTGATTAACGCTCATTTTATCATTCTAAATTAATCATGCTAAATCCATGATTAGACTAAATTACGGTGTCAAAATTACTTTTCGACACTCTTCTTCACGTTTTTCAAAGATTTCATAACCTTTTGCTGCATCCGATAGATTCATACGATGGGTAATAATCGCTTCGGGCGATAGATCCCCATTTTCAATATGTTCAAGCAGTTGTGGCAAGTATTTATGTACATGGGTTTGACCCATTTTAAAGGTTAATCCTTTGTCAAACGCATCACCCATCAAGAAACCATGAATTGGACCTGCATACACCCCAGGAATACTGACTGTACCACCACGGCGTACCGCTGCCATACATTGGCGTAATGCCGCGCCACTTGAGCCTTCAAGCTTAAGCGTCGTTAATACCGTTTCAACTATGCTACCTTTTGATTCAAAACCAACGGCATCAATCACCGCATCGACACCACGATGCCCCGCAGTTTGCTCAATAATTGCTTCTGCGGCATCAACTTTGTCAAAATTGACAGGAATGGCGCCATATGTATCTTGTGCGTATTGTAGACGATAGTCATTGTGGTCAACGATAAATATTTGTGCAGCGCCTAGCATTTTAGCACAGGCGGCTGATAACAAGCCCACAGGTCCTGCACCATAGATAGCCAAAGTAGAGCCTTTGGTGACATTGGCATTCGTCACCGCTTGCCAAGCAGTCGGCAAAATATCGGATAAGAACAACACTTTTTCGTCAGGCAATGAACCTGGGACTTTGAAAGGACCAAAATTGGCTTTTGGCACACGCACATAGTCTGCTTGTCCGCCAGGCACACCGCCGTATAAATGACTAAAACCGAACAATGCCGAAGGTGGTGGAATAAGCTTTTTGTTCATCGCTGCGCCGGGACCCTCATTGGTAGTCTCACAGGCTGCCATCAAATCATTTTGACAAAAAAAGCAGCTACCACAGGCAATTACAAAGGGTATCACCACGCGATCGCCTTTTTTTACCGCCGTGACGTCAGCGCCCACTTCTTCGACAACCCCCATAAATTCATGACCAAAAATATCGCCTTCTTCGGTCGCAGGGATTTTGCCACGGTATAAATGTAAGTCCGAGCCACAAATGGCGGTAGCAGTGACTTTTAAGATAATATCATCTTTGGCTTGTAATTTTGGGTCAGGAACATTGTCGACTCGAACATCTTTGGCACCATGGTAGGTTAATGCGCGCATGGGTATAACTCCTAGTTGTTGTTTTGCTGTTGTTGTTTTTTGACTGTTATTTGACCAAATAAAGTAGCGCCACTGAACTAATATGATATGTTATGGGGCGTTATCATTTGATGTTGTGCAGAGTAACATGCGCCATGCACGGTTGTTGTCTATTCATGTAGTAGATAGGTTAATGTAATGTAAGCTGCCTTACAATAAACCATTGAAAATATTATATAATTTTAATCATCGTCCATAAAATTTTAGTATCAATTTTTAAATATGGCTTAAACTTTAGTTCGCGTAATTTTTTTAAAAATAACGGTCAAGGCGGCTAATAAAAAATCAACACGCTACTACGCAACTAATTTGCTATTAAAAGGAAACGCATATTAGCTAACCACAAAACTCAGTCAGTCAACTCAGTGAGTAAAACTGATTAGCTGTATCCCTTTGGAGGTTATACATTAAGCCAAAACTTGTTGGTGTATGATTTTATCTACATTTTTATTGTCAATTTTTGATAGGTAACACGTTGAATTTTGCAAGCTATTGACCCAAGTGATAATTAAGAATACAGCCATCATCAATCATCAAAAAAAACATTGTTAATTAAAAAAATTTAAAGGTGGATATTGAAACAATTTATCAAAACACCATATCAATTTTAGTTCAAAGCTAACTAGTTAAAAGCCAAAAGGAAAAATAATAATGCAATTTGATAAATTTACCAATGCCTTACAAAATGCGGTTCAGCAGGCACAAACCCTCGCCGTCACTCGTGATCATACCGCGATTGAGCCGATTCATTTATTGTCAGTGCTACTCAATGAACCGAGTAATGCCCATGTGTATGAACAGGCAGGCGCAAACTTAAGCCAGTTAAAAGCAGAGGTGCAGCAATCGCTCAACAACCAAGCGGTGATTGGTACACCCACAGGTGATGTCAATCTTAGCCCAAATACGGCTAAGATTTTAAATCTAGCCGAGCGCCATGCGCAAAAAGCCGGCGATCAGTTTTTATCCACCGACTGGGTGCTGGTTGCCCTAGCAGAGACGGGCGATACCGCAAAACTGCTTGCAAAAGCAGGGGTCAATGAGCCAAAACTAAGACAAGTTATTAATTTTATTCGTGGGGGTGATAAAGTGGATACACAAAATAGCGAAGACCAACGTGATGCCTTAAATAAATATACCATCGATTTAACCGCACGCGCCGAATCGGGCAAACTTGACCCCGTGATTGGGCGTGATGACGAAATCCGCCGTACCATTCAAGTATTGTCACGCCGTACCAAAAACAACCCTGTGCTTATTGGTGAGCCAGGCGTGGGTAAAACTGCGATTGTTGAAGGATTAGCACAAAAAATCGTCAATGGTGACGTGCCAGAAGGCTTGCGCAATAAACGCGTATTATCGCTTGACCTGGGCGCACTGATTGCGGGCGCAAAATTCCGTGGTGAGTTTGAAGAACGCCTAAAAGCGGTACTTAACGACCTAGCAAAAAGCGAAGGACAAGTCATTTTATTTATTGATGAAATTCATACCTTGGTCGGTGCCGGTAAAGCCGATGGCGCGATGGATGCGGGTAATATGCTCAAACCTGCGTTAGCGCGTGGTGAGCTGCACTGCGTGGGCGCGACTACCCTTGATGAATACCGCCAATATATCGAAAAAGATGCCGCCCTTGAGCGTCGTTTTCAAAAAGTATTGGTTGATGAGCCTACCGTGGAAGATACCATTGCCATTCTGCGCGGTCTAAAAGAGCGTTATGAACTGCATCATGGGGTCGATATCCAAGACAGTGCGATTATTGCCGCCGCGCAGATGAGCCATCGCTACATCACCGACCGCAAATTGCCCGACAAAGCCATTGATTTGTTGGATGAAGCAGCTAGCCGTCTAAAAATGGAACTTGATAGTAAACCAGAAGCCTTGGGCAAATTAGAAAGCCGTTTGATTCAGCTTAAAATGCAACGTGAAACCTTAAAACATGAAGATGACGAAGGCGCAAAATCCCAGCTAAAACTGCTGGACACCCAAATCAGCGAGCTTGAAAAAGAATACGCAGATTTAAACGAAATTTGGCAAGCAGAAAAAGCCCTTGTTAAAGGTAGCCAACAGCTCAAAGACGAGCTCGATAAAGCGCGTATCGCCTATGAAAAAGCGCAGCGTGAAGGTGACTACGAGACCATGTCAAAACTGCAATACGAAACCATTCCACAACTGGAAAAACGTATTAAAGATTCTGACTTGGCTGAGCAAAAAGAGCAAGCAGGGCAAGCGCCAAGCGTCAAACTGCTACGTAACAAAGTCACCGAGAACGAAATCGCTGAAGTCGTTGCCGCTGCAACGGGCATCCCTGTTGCAAAAATGATGCAAGGCGAACGTGAAAAAATGCTGCACATGGAAGAAAAACTGCATGAGCGCGTAGTCGGTCAAGATGAAGCAGTACAAGCAGTCGCCAATGCGGTGCGCCGTAGTCGTGCTGGTCTGTCTGACCCCAATCGTCCTAGCGGTTCTTTCTTGTTCCTAGGTCCGACAGGCGTGGGTAAAACTGAATTGACCAAAGCGTTGGCAAGTTTCTTGTTTGATGATGAAAATGCCATGATTCGTATTGATATGTCTGAATTTATGGAAAAACACAGTGTCAGCCGTCTTGTCGGCGCACCGCCAGGCTACGTGGGTTATGAAGAAGGTGGGGTATTGACCGAAGCCGTACGCCGCCGACCCTACAGTGTGGTATTGTTTGATGAAGTAGAAAAAGCGCATCCTGATGTGTTTAATATCCTACTGCAAGTGCTAGACGATGGTCGCTTGACCGACAGCCAAGGTCGCATTGTGGACTTTAAAAACACCGTCATTATCATGACCTCAAATCTTGGTTCGCATAAAATCCAAGAAATGGCAGGCGATAGCTACGAAGAAATCAAAGCGGCAGTGATGAATTCAGTCAATCAGCATTTCCGCCCAGAGTTTGTCAACCGTATCGATGAAATCGTGGTGTTCCATCCATTAGGGCAAGAACAAATGGCGGGTATTGCACATATTCAACTATCACGTCTGCGTAAACGTCTTCAAGAGCGTGACATGGATATTGTATTGTCAGATGAAGCCATGACTCAATTGGTCGCTGTGGGTTACGACCCTGTGTATGGTGCAAGACCGCTAAAACGCGCTATCCAGCAGGAAATCGAGAATCCGCTATCAGTCAAATTGTTATCGGGTGAGTTTGTGGCGGGCGATACCATCAAAGTGGATGTCGATGCCGAAGGTAAATTGACCTTTGATAAATTACGCGTTAGCTAAGGTAGATAATAAAAAACCGCTTTCAGATGAGAGCGGTTTTTTGTTTTTAAAAATTTGCATAATCTTCTGTATTAGTTAGCTCTGCCCATCTGGCTGACAGAAACTTTGCATAGTTAATTGGATTCATGCCATAACTTCCCACAGCGAAACCTTCATTCACTTCAACAATATATAAATCTCCTTTATCTGTAATTCCAAAATCAATAGCATAGGCATTTGGGGCATTTTTAAAACTTTCAATCGCATTTTTTACGATAGATAAATCAATTTTTGAATCCCATGCTCCCTTATACTGTCGAACATCAATCAATTTACCATAACGTACAAAACATCGCCATTCAGTGACGAAACTCATGATTTCAGAACACCAAATTTCAAAATTATGTGAATCAACTATGCCGATTAAATCTGTTTGACTAGATATAATTTTGCCTGTAAAACGCTTTAAATCACCTTTTGGTTTGATGAAGATTGGTTTGGGGATTGGAATACTTAAAAGCTCATTCATTGAGCTTTGCCAAATTTCTCGACCAAAAAATGATTTTAAAGAATTTGGATAATCAATATTATCAGAGTGATAAGATATGCCAAGTTGCTCTAATCGAGTTTTAACGTCTTGAATGCCACTGATAATAACCACATCTGAAAGTTCATTTTGAATTTCACTAATATCTATAAATTTAATAGTTTCCCAACCGAGCTTATTAAAACCCTCATTTGCAATGTAAGTATTCACATTTATAAAATCATACTTTTTATTGCATTTGATAAAAACTTTCATAGTCAAAACCTAATTTGTTAAATATCAGGTAATATATCGAAAAAGACCAATTTACGGTATAATCCGTTTCATTTTATTCGCAAAAATTATATAGGGAAAAACAAAATGTCAATCAAATCCGACCGCTGGATACGCCAAATGGCACAAGAGCATGGCATGATTGAGCCATTTGAAGCAGGTCAAGTACGTGTTGGCGAGCAGGGACAAAAATTGGTCAGCTACGGCACCTCAAGCTATGGTTATGATGTCCGCTGTGCGCGCGAATTTAAAGTGTTTACCAATGTCCATTCTGCCATCGTTGACCCAAAAAACTTTGATGAGCGTAGCTTTATTGATATCGTGGGCGATGAATGTATCATCCCGCCCAACTCATTCGCTTTGGCTCGTACTGTCGAGTATTTTCGTATTCCCCGCGATGTATTGACCATTTGTTTGGGAAAATCTACCTATGCGCGCTGCGGTATTATCGTCAATGTCACGCCGCTTGAGCCAGAATGGGAAGGGCATGTGACGCTTGAATTTAGTAATACCACCAACTTACCCGCGCGTATCTATGCCGGTGAGGGCGTGGCGCAAATGCTATTTTTCCAAAGTGATGCCGATGATGTGTGCGAAACTTCCTACAAAGACCGTGGTGGTAAGTACCAAGGTCAAATGGGCGTGACTTTACCCAAAGCGTAAATGGCAAACGATAAGCAGTAAGCAGTAATATAGACCCACTTCGGTGGGTTTTATATTTTATGGCGTTAAATTGTTAAAGGCTTAAATTTTACACGAGCTTACAACTGCTTTAAGCTTTCTATTTTTGAATATGTCATACTAACGATGCGCTAACACTATCGTTTTAAAATAATAATATCGCACATAAGAAGGATAACACCATGATTGAACTAAGTAATAACTATGTCGCCCTAAATTTGGCAAAATTTATCTATGAAGAAGAAGCCAAACTCACGCCAAATAAACACCAACAAGAAAGTGATATCAAAGAATATATTTTTGAGTTATATGAAGAGTGCGTTGCTGTCGTTGAAGAAAACGACTCAGCGGATTATGAATATGAAGACTTCGATTTTGATGAAAATGAATCGTTGGCAGATGAGGATGACGATATGCTTCGCTAACCTATTAATCCATAAAAAAATCGGCTCAAGTGGCCGATTTTTTTATATTTAAGTAGGGATTAAGCAATGGTTGCCGCAAAATAATCGCGGTCAAACGCTGTGATGGGTTGGCTCGTTGCTTTTACCATCGCAATATGCGCATCTAAGCGTGGCAACATACGACCGACATAGTAGTCTGCTAATTTTGCTTTATTGGCATAGAAATCGCCTTCTTTGCCATTCGCCGCTTCAACCATCAGGCCAAACATATAAGCAAAGCTGACATAACCAAAGGCTTGTAAGTAATCAACCGCACAGCCATTGATTTCGTCTTTATTGACCGCTGCCGCTGCTACCACCGCTTTGGTTAAGTCTTCAAGTTTATCCGCTGATGTCAAAATCGCTTGTTTGATGGTATGGTCTGCGTTCATGTTATTGGCAAAGTCACGCATTTCTTGCACATACGTTGTCACAAATGCACCGCCGTTTTTCACCACTTTACGACCCAACAAGTCAAGTGATTGGATACCATTGGTCCCTTCATAAATTTGCGAGATACGGGTGTCACGTACGATTTGTTCCATACCCCATTCACGGATATAGCCATGACCACCAAAGCATTGCTGTGCATCAATTGACGCTTCAAGACCACGGTCGGTTAAGAATGCTTTGGCAACTGGCGTCAAAAGAGCGACACGATCATCAGCAGCTTTTCTTGCTGCAGCATCATCGGTATATTTGTTGGTATCAAGCTCTTTGGCAACATACATCGCAAAGCAGCGTGAGGCCTCACTGATGGTTTTAGCATTTAACAGCATACGGCGAACGTCGGCATGAAATACGATTGGGTCAGCAGCTTTGTTTGGCTCTTGGATACCGCTATCGGCGCGACCTTGGATACGGTCAAGGGTATAAGCTGTGGCGTTTTGATACGCTAACTCAGCGCCACCGATACCTTGTAACCCCATTGTCAAACGCTCATAGTTCATCATGATAAACATGGACGCAAGACCGGTATTTTCCGCCCCTACCATAAAGCCTTTGGCGCCATCAAAGTTCATGACGCAAGTTGCTGACGCTTTGATACCCATTTTGTGCTCGATAGAGCCACAGCTTACCGCGTTACGATCGCCCAATGAGCCATCCGCATTCACATGGAATTTGGGTACGATAAACAATGAAATCCCTTTTGAGCCTGCTGGGGCATCGGGGGTTTTTGCCAATACCAAATGGATGATGTTGTCCGCTAAGTCATGTTCACCTGCGGTGATAAAGATTTTGGTACCTGTAATATTGTAGCTACCGTCTTCGTTTGGCACGGCTTTGGTTTTGATGATACCTAAATCCGTACCTGCGTGCGGTTCGGTCAAACACATTGTACCTGTCCACTCACCTGAGTAGATTTTTTCTAGGTAGGTTTGTTTTTGTTCTTCAGAGCCTGCGTTATAGATACACATACACGCGCCACCTGATAGGTTTGGATAGAGCGCGAATGATTGGTTGGCGGTAAATACCATCTCTTCAGCGAGCATAGTCACCATTTTTGGCATGCCTTGACCGCCATGATTTGGATCACCGCCCAAACCAATCCAGCCGCCTTGTGCGTATTCGTCAAATGCTGCTTTAAAGCCAGTGGGTGTTTTTACTTTGCCTTCACCCAGATATTGTGCCCCTTCTTCATCGCCCGAGCGGTTGATGGGCAGTAACGTGTTTTTAGCAAATTTTGACATTTCTTCTAAAATCATATTGACCGTGTCACTGTCAACATGGGCTAACTGTTCATTTTTTTGCCAAAAATCGGCTGCATTGAATACATCATTTAAGATGAATTTCATGTCTTGAATTGGCGCATTATAAATAGGCATATTATTTCCTTTTATGGGTTAGCTCGTAATTCGAAATGAGACAAATCCTTAGACAGCTTTTGCTACCTAAGGATTGAATAAAAAATTAGACTATCAATGATTCTATCATAATTTTATTACTACACTGGATAGCTTAGTAAAAAATTAGAATTGGAATTCGTCAACTTCCATAGTCATGTATGGCTCAAGACCTGTATCAATACGTTTGACGTAAGTTAAGGTGCGAGGCAATAGTTTTGCAAAGTAGAACTGAGCGGTTTTGATTTTCGCTTGATAGAACTTGGTCTCAGTGGTGTCGCCTTGGAGCGCTTGTTGAGCAACTAACGCCATACGCGCCCATAGGTAAGCTAGGGTGATGTAGCCACTATAGTACATGTAGTCAACCGCCGCTGCACCCACTGCATCAGGGTTTTCAGTAGCTTGCATACCAATACGAGCAGTCAAATCGCCCCATTCTTTATTCAAACGTGCTAGTGGACGAATGAATTCACCCATTGCATCATTGTCTTTATTTTCTTCACAGAATTGATAAATAATTTTGCTAAAGTTAGCTAGCATTTTACCTTGTGAACCCAATACTTTACGACCTAACAAGTCAAGTGATTGGATTTCAGTGGTACCTTCGTATAGACAAGCAATACGCGTATCACGTACGTTTTGTTCCATGCCCCATTCACGGATAAAGCCGTGACCACCATATACTTGCACACCGTGATTGGCTGCTTCATAACCTGTTTCAGTTAAGAAGGCTTTGGCAATTGGGGTTAAAAAAGACAACATTTGGTCAGCGTAAGCTTGTGATTCGCCTTCACCTTTAGTTACCACATCAGAGAATTGTGATAGATAGTAGACGAGGGCACGGCCACCTTCAGCAAACGCTTTACAAGTTAATACCATGTTGCGCACTGCTGGATGGACGATGATTGGGTCAGCAACTTGTTCTGGCGCTTTTGCACCGCTTAATGCGCGCATCGCAAGACGTTCTTTGGCGTAGCTTAAGCCACCTTGGAAAGCCAGTTCTGCCGCAGTTAGACCTTGAATCGCAGTACCAATACGGGCGGTATTCATAAAGGTAAACATACAGTTTAGACCTTTGTTTTCTGGTCCAATCAAGTAACCTTTGGCTTTATCAAAGTTTAATACCGCAGTTGCAGAGGCTTTGATACCCATTTTGTGTTCAATCGAACCGCAGGTAACAGGGTTACGCTCACCGATAGAGCCATCTTCGTTGACATTGAATTTTGGTACGATGAACAATGAGATACCTTTGGTACCTGCTGGTGCACCGGGTAAACGCGCTAGTACGATATGGACAATGTTGTCTGCCATGTCGTGTTCGCCCGCTGAGATAAAGATTTTTTGACCGGTGATAGCGTATGAACCGTCTTCATTGGGTTCAGCTTTGCTGCGGATAATACCTAAGTCAGAACCTGCATGCGCTTCGGTCAGACACATGGTACCTGTCCACTCACCGCTGACGAGTTTTAATAAATATTTTTGTTTTTGTTCATCGGTACCGTGGTGTTCTAGCGTACGGATAGCACCTTCAGAGAGACCTGGGTACATTGAGAAAGACCAGTTAGCGGTACCTACCATTTCATTGACCGCTGAACCCAATGACAATGGCATGCCTTGACCGCCAAATTCTTCATCGGCACATAAAGAAGGGAAGCCTAATTCACAGTATTGTTTATAGGCTTCTTTAAAGCCTTTTGGCGTATATACATTACCATTTTCAAAACGACAGCCTTCTTCATCGCCTGAACGATTGAGGGGTGATAATTCTGCTTCAGAGAAGCTTGCACCTGCTTCTATGAAACTATCAATCGTTTCTTTATCCGTATGGGCATAGCTAGGAATGGTTTTGTAGTGATCTTCAAATTTTAATAACTCATGCATGACAAATTTCATATCACGAAGCGGTGCTTTATATTGCATACGATATCCTTGATTAGTGTTTTAAAAAGACAAAAAAACCTACCCCATTACTAAGGTTTTATATCTCTAAGATAGGAAAATTTGGCAAGGGTGACAAGGTGCTAACATGACTATAGGGTCATAAAAAAATCTAATTGGTCTAATTAAAACTTATAGCAAATAGTTTGGTTTATAGTTGGCTTTGAGCCACTCTGTGGTATCTTGACTAGACATGGGTTTACCAAAACCAAAGCCTTGAATCGAATCACAGCCGAGGCTACGCAGATATTCGATTTCTTCACGGTTTGAGACGCCCTCAGCCAATGCTTGCATGGATAACGAGTGCGCCATCTCAATCACTGATTTGACTATCACTTGTTTTTTTGTGTCCTGTAAAATATCCGTGATAAATAAGCGGTCAATTTTGAGCACATCAATCGGATATTTAATCAAATATTGCATCGCGGCAAAGCCTGTACCAAAGTCATCAATCGATATACTAAAACCATACTGGCGCAGTTTTGCTAGCATCGCTTGCGCTTTTAATTCATCATGGATTTTGCAGACTTCCGTGATTTCAAAACTAATCAATTGGGCAAGCCAACTATACTGCTGTATCGTCGCTTCAATAAACTCAATAAATTTGTCACTAATCAATTGGCGAGTATCAATATTGATACAGATGAGGCAGTTATAGCCCATCTCACGCCATGTCAAAATCTGCTCGATACAGGCTAACACGATTTTTTCAAATAGCTGCTGCGATGATTTATCGAGCACCTCCGCCAAAAAATCGTTGGGGTAGAGGAGTCCAAGGGTGGGGTGCTCCCAGCGCACCAGCGCTTCAAACATCGGCAAATCGGGCTGTGCAAACGCTAACTTAGGCTGAAAGTAGGGCAAAATTTGCTGTTTTAATAATGCATTTTTAAAGGCACTGAGCAAATGAATGTCTTTAAAATTGCCTTTTTGCTGGTTGTCATCATACCAAACACAATCTTCATCACTGATGAGCCGCGCATGTTTTAACGCCGTGTCTGCTTGTAATAGCAATGTCTGAGCATCTTGGGTATGGGTTGGGAAAACCGAGGCGCCAATCGACAACCTTAAATAAATTGATTGATCATCAATGCTAAAAGGTAAGTCAAATAACTGTTTGAGCGCTGCCACGTAGTGATGCGCGGCATCAAGGTGTTGTACCGAAATCATCGCCGCAAAACTATCACCCCCAAACCGCGAAAAAGTGACTAAACTCGTACCCGAAATTTTTAAGGATTTTACCCGTTTGACAAAACCTTGAATCAGCGTATTGGTATTTTCAATGCCAAGGCTGATGTTAAAAGACTGTAATTTATCAATATTGATGCGTAGCAATACCCCCATACATTCACGCTGATTATCGGCTGTGTGGTAATAGTCAATACAGTTTTTTAATTTGTCATAAAAAGTATCGTAATTGGGCAGACCCGTTAATTCATCGTAATTGTAGAGTTGTAAGGTGTGGCTAAGCTGTGCATCTTTTTTGGTCAAATTGGTGAGTAACCCGACATACACCATCCGATTATCATTGACTTCACACACGCAGATATCTAGCCAAACCGCCACTTCAGGTGAATGGTGATAAGAAAGCACTAAATTGGTCGAAATTGATTGTCGATTATCCAGTTTGATAATGATGGCGGCAATCGCTTTCTGTAAATATGGGGCATAGGTCTTATACGGATAAAAATAAAACAGGCTACCTATCACCTGATCGCGTGGCAAGGCGGTAATGTTTAAAAATTGCTGATTGACACAGATAAAACGTAGCCGTTCATCAAGCATAAAAATGCCATCATGGATGTTTGAAAAAATCGAGGCAAACACCGCATTTTGATGTTCAAGCGAAATTTTTTTGTCAAAAAAATGGCTATCGACAATAAACCCATACTCACTTAACTCACCATGACAAAACTTGTTAGCACCCATAAAGCAATCACGATGGTCTATCGGCATGACTGATTTGTTATTCGATGACATGATTATTCCTGTGCAAGGGTCAAAGTTTGATGTAGCGTCAACAATGATGACAATGCGACAACAGGGGCTGTCTCAGTTCGTAGCACGCGCTCGCCAATTTGCCAAGGCATAAAACCTCGCTCGATAGCTTGCGTTATTTCTTGCTCTGAAAACCCACCTTCGGCGCCAATGAGTAACCAAAATTGGGCTAAAGAACACTTTCTAAACTGCTTTTTTATATGGGTTAGTGGGTTGGGATATGGGGTATAGGGCGTGATGGGTTCAATATCGTTATGCTCAATGTCGTTACCTTCAATTTGATTATAAGGTGGCACTACGCCACTGTCATCTGGAGGAACGGCTAAAATTAATTTGGTCACGGTGCTAGAAGTGGGCACGCCTGCTGGCTCGTCAATCCAGTCGCTAAAAGCTTTTGGCGACAGTAATGTTGGCACAATATTAAGCCCACATTGCTCACAAGCCGATACCGCAACCTGCTGCCAATGGGCGAGCTTTTTATCGGCTTGGTCTGCTTTTAGGCGTACTTCGCTATGTTGGCTTGTGAGCAGTTGAATCGATGACACCCCAAGCTCTGTGGCTTTTTGAATGGCATAATCCATGCGCTCGCCACGGCTCATAACCAAGGCAATGTTCACAGTAAATGGCAAATCTCGATTGATCGGATTAAAATCGTTGATGGTAACGAGCGCTTGTTTTTTAGTGACATCCGTTAAAGTGACGGTATATTCACCACCTTGGCCATCAAAAAACAATGCTTGCTCGCCCATACTTGCTCTTAACACCTTACACCAATGATGAAAAATATCTTCGGTCAAAGGCACAGTGCTGCCAACTTTTAGCGAATTTGGTTGGTTATGAAAAAATCTACGCATAAATCATCTAAGTAAGTTTCACGATTGAGTTAAGTTAAGTTGATTAGAATACCTACAAAAGTTAAATATTTTTTGACGATAATCTCATGGATTATACGTTAAATATTAGCAATGTAGGCGTAAGCTGTGAATTTTAATACAATTTTTTATAATAAAGTAAGAATTGAACGTTTGTAAAAAATCCTAACTTTTGACAAGGGATGATAATAACCAACATCTATTTACAATTAATTAGTTAATTAGTCAGTAAATTTCATGAGGCGTTAGTAAAG
Source organism: Moraxella sp. CTOTU49097 (assembly GCF_032064105.1). Lineage (NCBI taxonomy): Bacteria > Pseudomonadati > Pseudomonadota > Gammaproteobacteria > Moraxellales > Moraxellaceae > Moraxella > Moraxella sp. CTOTU49097. Next base: position 62,158 of record NZ_DAMBOA010000001.1, read on the forward strand.
GCATTAAGGCAAATCAATGGCTTGAGACGCGCCTTGGGGTATTTCTGGGATATTGTCACAAAGCTTTTGCAAACAATGATTTAATATGCCAAAGATGTGTCCAAGCTCTGCTGGGGTCGTGCAATAAGGCGGAATAAGATAAACATGGTTGCCAATCGGACGAATCATCACGCCTTGATCAAGGCATAAATTGGCAAAAACTTTGCCCAAATTTTGAGAAAAATCCAAGGTAAAAGCCGCAATCATGCCGGTTTGACGTACAAACTTTATGGGTAAATTGGCATCAGCTAATTGCTGTAAGCCATCAGCCATCGCTTGGATAAGGGATTGGTTGTGTAGCAAAACATTATCGCGTTCAAACAGTTCAAGCGACGCCAAAGCCGCACTACAAGCCAATGGGTTGCCAGTAAAACTATGCGAATGTAAAAAGCCTTTTTCCACTTTGTCATCATAAAATGCTTGATAAACATCATCGGTTGTCATGACGCAAGACATTGGCAGATAGCCTGCCGTTAGACCTTTTGACAGACAGATAAAGTCAGGGCAATAATCGTCTTGTTTATCCGCATCTGCCAACGCCAGCATTTGCTCTACCGCAAACATAGTACCTGTACGACCAAAACCCACGGCAATCTCATCATATATCACATGGATGTGATAATGGTGCGCAAGTTTGGCAACGCCAAGTAAATAATTAGCAGAATACATCGCCATGCCCGCCGCCCCTTGTACCAAAGGTTCAAGGATAATCGCACAGATATCGCGAGATTTTTCTGCCAAGATGCGTTCTAGTGCATCCAAGCTTTTTTGCTCATGCAGCTGCGCTGCCATAGCGTCAGGGCTGAAAATATGCGCGGGGGAAGGAATACGAATTTGACTGACAATCAAATCTTTGTATTGCTCGCTAAACAGCGGGATATCTGTCACTGCAAGACTGCCAACGGTTTCACCGTGATAACCGTGTTCCAATGAAATAAATTTGGTTTTTTGCGTTTGCCCTGATTGCTGCCAGTACTGCAAACTCATCTTAAGCGCGACCTCCACCGCCCCTGAGCCACTGTCGGCAAAAAAAGCTTTGGTTAGCGATGTGGGCGTGATGGCAACCAGTTTTTCTGCAAGCGTCAAAATCGGTGGGTGAGTGACACTAGCGATTAAAGTATGCTCAAGCGTATCGAGCTGCTGTTTTATTTTTTCGTTGATAAAGGGATGGCAATGTCCATGTAAATTGACCCACCATGAGCTAATCATATCGTAATAGGCGTTACCGTCCTGATCATATAATTGATTGCCTTGAGCTTTGATGAGGTGGAGTGGGGGATTGTTTTCAAGGGCTTGCATCTGGGTGCAAGGAAGCCATAATGCGTTATTCATAAGGGTCTCAAAATTTTTTGTCACATTGTAGCACTTTTGACCCAAGAAAAAAGGCTTGAAATCGCAAGCCTTCTAATGCTATGAGCGATAATGGTAATAATAGGAACGTTAATTATCACAGAATTTACGTACTATAAATTTTCGATAAAAAATACAAAAGCATTACCACCCAAAAGTGCATAGAGGCATGCTATCTTTTATCTTAAAAGGTCGATGGTATTTTAGAAATGCTTGCACGGACAGCGGCTAGACAGGGTAGCAAGGGCGGGAAGTGAAGAACACACAAAACTAACGATGTGGTAGGGGTATCACCCCTATCGAAAAAGCCTGGCAACGGCTTTTTCAACGAAAAATTTATGATTAGGGGAAAATTAATGGTTAAGCAAAATTGGTGGTTACCGATTTGATAATACCTCTAAATGTTGGTGAATCGAGAGGTTATCTGGCATTAATTCAATCAACCTTTCTATCGCATCGCTAGCATCGGGGCAATTTGACAAATGCATGAGTAATAAGTCAACCTGATCTGAATGATAAATGGCTTGGCTCAAGCGAGCTTCTAAACAGGTGCGCCAAGTGCATAAAAAAGGGCTTTCAGTTTTGCTAAAAAATATGCCGGCATATAATTTGATGGCGGCTTCTAAATAACCTGCATTTAATGATTGTTCGACCCGTAAAAAATCACCATCGATAGGCATTAACAGCCGGTACGGGCGAGAACCTAACAAACCAGTAAGTGTATCCCGTAACTGCGACATTTCAGTCTTTAGCGTACCTTGTGACACTTTACGCTCACCGTAGATCGCTTGGTGTAAGGCATCTAAGCTCATGCCTTGGGGACAAAGTGCTAACACTGTCAATATCTCGGCTTGCCGAGGGGTCAGCCGCAAGGTTTTGCCATTGAATATAACACTGGGTTCATTAAATCCTTGAATATACAGATAGTGTCTTTGGCACTCATTCAAAGCGGATTGTAAAATACTAGCACAGCGTTCAGCAGCAAATATACCAAAATTATTGTGATTCTGCCAAGTGGTCGATAAATCCAGTACGCCAATGACCTGCTTGGTATGCGGTTCAATAATAGGCGTGGCATAACAGACCCATTCATGAACCGAAGGCATATAGTGTTCATTGGAAAAAACACAAGTTGATTGCTGCGTTTTTAGCGATAAAGCGAGCGCATTTGTGCCAACTTGGCTTTCCCCCCAGCATCCGCCTTCGATGAAGTTAACCGCTTCGGCTGCTTTTTGCATAGACTTGCTGGCAGTCGTCCAGATAATCGTACTACCGATATCAGCCACAGCCATCACCATGGAGGATTGCAAAGTAATGTGTTGTAATTGATTTTGACAGTAGCCTAAGGCTTTTTTTAGATAATACGATTGATCGCTTTTGGTGGCGTTAATGGGTGCTTGTTGGCGCTCAGTTGGAATGTTAGCACTGTCTGAGCGATGCCATGACTGAACAATACTTTGTTGGATAAGGTCTGCATTATTATCGGTAAAGGTAATGTTAAAACGCCTCTTATCAATCCGATGCCTTTGCTCTAACAGTCTATTTTTATTCATATTTTAAAATATCCTAATGCACTAACCAATCCTTGGTTTTTAAAATAAGCTATCTTCAATAGTATAATGTACATCCCTTATTGTAAAGGATAATTAAACACCTACCTTTTACCTACCGTTTCTGTAATAATATGAATTTGTAAACCCCAACTGCACGAAGCAGTTTATCTACCAACTGACAAAAGGAAATGTCATTATGCGTTATGCTGACCCTAATACTGACGGTGCTAAAATCAATTTTAAAGAAAAGTATGACAACTTTATTGGCGGCCAATGGGTTGCGCCGGTTAAAGGTGAGTACTTTGATAACATCTCACCCGTCAACGGCAAGCCCTTCGCAAAAGTCGCCAAATCAAGTCCAGAAGACATTGAACTTGCACTTGATGCCGCCCATACCGCTAAAACTAAGTGGAATGCGGCTTCACCCACAGAGCGTTCTAATCTATTATTAAAAATCGCAGATCGCCTTGAGCAAAATATTGAGTTATTGGCAGTAGCTGAAACATGGGAAAACGGTAAACCCATCCGTGAAACTTTAGCTGCGGATATACCACTTGCCATTGACCATTTTCGCTACTTTGCCGGTGCAATCCGCGCGCAAGAAGGCGGTGTTTCACCCATTGATGATGACACCGTCGCTTATCACTTTCATGAACCTCTAGGTGTGGTTGGACAAATCATTCCTTGGAACTTCCCAATTTTAATGGCTACCTGGAAAATAGCGCCTGCACTAGCCGCGGGTAACTGCATCGTCTTAAAACCCGCCGAGCAGACGCCTGTGAGCTTATTGGTGCTTGTTGAATTGATTCAAGATTTGCTACCAGCAGGTATTTTAAATATCGTGAATGGGTATGGCGAAGAGGTGGGTAGTCATTTAGCTAGAAGCCCACGCATCTCAAAAATTGCCTTTACTGGCTCAACCCCTGTCGGTCAGCTTATTATGAAGTATGCGACAGAGAATATTATTCCAGTTACTTTAGAATTAGGCGGTAAATCACCCAATATTTTCTTTGCCGATGTCATGGATAAAGAAGATGATTACCTAGAAAAAGCGCTTGAAGGTTTTACTATGTTTGCGCTCAATCAAGGTGAAATATGTACCTGTCCTTCGAGAGCCTTAGTGCATGAAAGTATCGCCGATGCCTTTTTGGCGAAAGCCGTGGAACGGGTAAAACGTATTAAAACGGGTCATCCATTGGATACGGAAACGATGATTGGTGCGCAAGCCTCTCAGGAACAACAAGACAAAATCTTAGGCTGTATTGCTACAGGCAAACAAGAAGGCGCCGAGCTTTTAACCGGTGGAAATGCCAGACATGAGGTAGGTGAAGGCTATTATATCGAGCCGACGATTTTTAAAGGCAATAACCAAATGAAAATCTTCCAAGAAGAGATTTTTGGCCCAGTATTGTCTGTGACGACTTTCAAGGACTTTGATGATGCCATGCGTATTGCCAATGATACTATGTTTGGGCTGGGTGCTGGCGTGTGGGCACGTAGTGGTAATACTGCTTACCGTGCGGGGCGTGGCATTGAAGCTGGGCGAGTATGGACAAACTGTTACCACATTTATCCAGCCCATGCCGCATTTGGTGGTTACAAGAAATCAGGCATCGGGCGTGAAAACCACAAAATGATGTTAGAGCATTACCAAAATACCAAAAATTTACTGGTCAGCTATTCTGAAAAACCGATGGGCTTCTTCTAGAATTTGATAGGTCATAAACAACAAAAACCGCTCTCATAGAGCGGTTTTTTTATCGAAAATAAAAAATATCAATATTAAATTCATTTACCATCGCTCAATCAACCATTCATCATAAGCGGTTATTGCGCCATGAAGTTGATAAATTTAATGCACTTAGTGGCGCGGTGAACTTAGCTAAATCATAAAATCTTAGGATTTACCAGAATAAAAAAATCCCATAAAGATGCTAAGGTTGGCTATTTACTGTCAGTCTATCAAGTCAAAGTACTAAAATCTACTAAACAGTCTCGATTGATATCTTGAATTCGGTTTGCACTGGTCAATGTCATTGCCACGCGCATTTCTTTGTCTATCAAGTTGAGTAAATTGGTCACCCCAGCTTCACCATCGGCGGCTAACGCATAGATAAATGCACGTCCTAACATACATAAATCTGCCCCCAATGCCAGCATTCTCACCACGTCTAAGCCATTACGGATACCCGAATCCACTAAGATTTTGATATCACCTTTAACAGCATCAGCAATTTTGGGTAGGGCAGTGGCGGTTGACATCACGCCATCAAGCTGACGTCCACCATGATTGGAAACCACGATACCATCAGCGCCAAAACGTACCGCATCTTTGGCGTCTTGTGGGTCAAGAATACCTTTGATGACCATAGCGCCATCCCAAAAGTCACGAATCCATTCTAAGTCTTTCCAAGAAATCGAAGGATCAAAGTTATTACCGAGCCAACCGATATAATCTTCTAAGCCAATCGCTTTACCAAGATATTTAGAAACATTACCCAAATCATGGGGTCTACCCAGCAATCCCACGTTCATTGCCCAGTGCGGATGGGTGCACGCTTGTAGATAGCGACGCATGGCGGCATTGGGTCCACTCATACCGGAGTGCGCATCACGGTATCTCGCCCCAGGTACAGGCATATCGACGGTAAACACCAGCGTTGAGCAGCCTGCCGCTTTGGCACGCTCCAGCACATTTTGCATAAATTTACGGTCACGTAACACATACAGCTGAAACCACATAGGGCGATTGATTTTTGGAGTAACTTCTTCGATAGGGCAGACGGATACCGTTGACATGGTAAATGGAATGCCTTTTTTGTCAGCAGCCATGGCTGCTTGGACTTCACCACGGCGAGCATACATACCTGTCAAACCCACTGGCGAGAGTGCCACAGGCAAAGACAGCTGCTCACCAAAAATCTCAGTGGATAAATCAAGCTGCGTCATGTCTTTTAATACCCGCTGACGTAAGGCAATACTCGATAAGTCTTCAACATTACGTTTTAGGGTGTATTCTGCATACGCGCCACCATCAATGTAGTGGAATAAAAAAGGGGGTAAACGGCGGCGAGCCGCTTCTCGGTAATCATTGGCAGAAGAAATAATCATAATATCCCTATCTTAACTATGTTATTAATGGTAGAAATAGCCACGTGCATTCAAAAATGTTTACACTAAAATACGTTTATCAAATGCGCCTGAATTAACAGGCATCAGTATTAAAAAGCATCAGTATTAAAAAGCATTAGTATTAAAAAACATCAGTGGCCAATCGGGAAACTCGCTGTCGGCGAGCCGTTGCCTCATCAATCTTGGCAACCTGTTTTATCACAAACTCAATATGCTCACCCACGGCTTTGCGAGCTAATTCACTATCACGCGCGATAATCGCATTCATCATTGCCATGTGCTGCGTATGTAAAGTTTCAAAGCCATAATGCTCGGTGTAAATTTTTCGCCGAGCTAATACCACGTTATGTCGCAGTAGGTGAAAAACATTTTTCATCATCTGCAACAATACCGCATTTTGGGAAGCTTCAGCAATCGCTAAATGAAAATTGGCATCGGCAATAGCGGCTTGTTCGGTATCGCCATGCGCCTGACTGTTTGCTAACTGCTCATAGTGAAAGCGGATTTTTTCAATGTCTTGTTTGCTGGCTCTTTGGGCAGCGTACCAAGCTGTGCCGCCTTCTAGTACAATTCTTGCTTCTTGCACATCAAGTCGATACAGGGGATCGGCATCTAATAACGGGGTTAAGGTTCGTAGTATCAAACTATCAGACAGCGCCACAAGGGGTTGGTTCTGTTTAATTTTTTGCACATCTTTGACAAACGTTCCCGACCCAATGCGACTTTCGGTAATACCGACACTATTCATCTGCTGTATCGCTTCACGCAGTGCGGTACGAGATACCCCTAGTCGCTCACACAAATGGCGCTCGGCAGGTAATCTATCGCCATTTTTTAACCCTTCACGGTCTATTAGCGAAATTAATTGTTCAATAACCTGCGTTGCAACCTTCATACCTTACCCATCATTACCCGTGTGGAATCATCCAAGGCACGACATAAGCTTGTAGCGTGATGAGCACGCCCATCATAATGGTAAAAATAATACTATGTTTGACGGTAAATCTGAACAAATCTGACTCTTTACCGACCAAACCTGTGGCGGCACAGGCAATGGCAATGGATTGCGGAGAAATCATTTTACCAGTCACACCACCCGAGGTATTGGCTGCCACTAACAACACCTCAGGCACACCAATTTGCTGAGCAGTGGTGGCTTGAAGGGCGGCAAACAACGCATTGGCTGAAGTGTCTGAGCCTGTCAAAAACACCCCTAACCAACCCAAAAATGGTGAAAAGAAGGTAAAAGCTTTGCCCGTGTGTGCCAATGCTAATGCTAATGTAGCAGACAACCCCGAATAATTGGCGATAAACGCAAACGCCAACACCATACCAATAGAGTAAATCGGGGTGCGTAGTTCTTTGACGGTCTCGCCAAACGTCGATAACGCTTCTTTAGGACGCATTTTTAGCATCACGATAGAGATAATCGCCGCGAGCACGATGGCAGTACCTGTTGCCGAGAACCAATCAAATTTATAAATGGCCGCATAGTCGGTAATCTTGGTGACGACTGGGGGTAGTTTTTGTACTGCATTGTGCAAATACGGCACATTGATACTCATCACCATATCGACTAATGCGCCATCAGGGTGACCATCTTTGCCTTTAACAAACAAATCTTTAAACGGCTTAATGCTCCACAACGACACCATCGCAGTCAAAATGGCAAACGGCATCCAAGCTTTGATGATTTGAGCGGGTGAGTAATGGGTGGTTGGCAACGGTGCTGATACGCTTGTGTCATCACCCATCTGATTTTTGCCATCGACTTGATTTTCAAAACGGAACACATGCTTGGGCTGCCACACTTTAAATAGCAACGTCAAACTAATTAACGAGGCAATAGCAGCGGTAATATCAGGCAACTCAGGTCCAATATAGTTTGAAGTCAAAAACTGCGCAATGGCAAATGACCCACCACCGACCACAATCGCTGGGAAGGTTTCACGAACCCCTCGCCATCCGTCCATAATCGCCATAATCCACACTAACACAATGGGCACAATAAAAGGCAACTGGCGTCCGACCATTTGGCTGATGGCATGGGTTTCTACCCCAGAGACTTGTCCTGCTACGATGATAGGAATCCCCATCGCACCAAAGGCAACTGGGGCGGTATTGACGATGAGGCAAAGTCCAGCGGCATACAAAGGCTTAAACCCTAATCCGACCAATAACGCTGCCGTGATAGCTACGGGTGCACCAAAACCTGCTGCGCCCTCCAAAAAAGTACCAAAGGCAAACCCGACCAGTAACATTTGTAACCGTTGGTCTTGGGTCAGCGATAAAATACTGGAGCGGATAATATCAAATTGCCCTGTTTTTACCGTCACTTTGTATAAAAATACTGCCCCGATAATAATCCAGGCGATAGGCCAAAGCCCATAGAAGAATCCATAAATCGCGGATGATAGCGCTAACGTCACCGGCATTTGATATAAAAATAGCGCAACAAGCAGCGCCAAAACAACGGTAATAGTGCCTGCGACACTACCTTTTAAACGAAATACCGCCAAGGCTAGAAAAAAGAAGATAATCGGGATGAGGGCAATGGCACTTGAAAGCCAAATATTGCCCATGGGATCGTAAATCTGTTGCCAATGTTGCATCATTTCCTCCATGAAATAATTGGTATTACCAAAATAGTCTGAGTGTCAATAATTGGTCAAATAATAAAGAAAATTATGCTTTAATTCAATTAAATTTTAAAAAAACAGCGATATTTTTTAGGTTTTTTGTAATTTGGTAATACCAGTTTGTGGTAGTAATGTGATTTATTGTGTAGATAGATACAAAAAAGCTTGGTGTTGAAGTCAGCAAAGTTTCAAGTTTTTGCGGTCAGAGTGGGTGATGAAAGCTACCCAGTATTTTGCTGTATGGTTGACAGCACAAGCCATGAGGGACATGGCGCCAGTAGAAGGCTGTATTTTTTCAAAAGCCATCAACTAAAATAACTTTTTGACTAAGGTAGGTTAATAGTAGGTAGAGCGCATTGGATGACTGAACTAAAATCAAGTCATAGTGATTTTATAAGAATATATTTTATAAAAATATATTAGTACATCTTATCTAGTTGTAATGATGACAAAAAACTAGGCGTACGAATAAAATTACTATATACCCTAACCATAAAAGATTAAAAGGAATTTAATCATGGCTTATAAGCAAATCTCCGATCAAACCAGTGGCTTTTTTATTCCCTGCGTATCATTATTTGGACCTGGCTGTGTCAAAGAAGTTGGCTCTAAAGCCAAAGACCTAGGCGCTAAAAAAGCGCTTATTGTAACTGACCAAGGGCTGAACAAAGCAGGTGTTCCAGACATTATCATTAAACATTTAAGCGAACAAGGTATTGATAGCTACGTATTTGCAGGCGCAGAGCCAAATCCAACTGACAAAAATGTCCACGATGGCGTCACAGCGTATCAGGATAACGGCTGTGATTTTATCATCTCATTGGGTGGTGGTTCGTCACATGACTGTGCAAAAGGGATTGGTCTAGTAACGGCAGGCGGTGGTCATATCCGTGACTATGAAGGTATTGATAAAAGTAAAGTGCCAATGACACCATTGATTGCTATCAATACCACGGCAGGCACAGCATCAGAGATGACACGTTTTTGTATTATCACCAATACCGATACCCACGTCAAAATGGCGATTGTAGATTGGCGTTGTACCCCACTCATTGCTATTGATGACCCTCGACTGATGACTGCCAAACCCGCATCTTTAACTGCGGCAACAGGTATGGATGCGCTAACCCATGCGGTAGAGGCGTATGTATCGACTGCTGCAAATCCGATTACAGATGCTTGTGCTGAAAAAGCCATTCGAATGATTCAACAATGGCTGCGTCAAGCAGTAGCAAATGGCGAGAACATTGAAGCGCGTGAGGCTATGAGCTATGCTCAATACTTAGCAGGCATGGCGTTTAATAATGCCTCGCTAGGTTATGTACATGCAATGGCGCACCAGTTAGGTGGGTTCTACAATCTGCCACACGGTGTCTGTAATGCGATTTTGTTACCGCACGTCTGTGAATTTAACCTGATCTCAACACCGGAGCGTTATGCAGATATTGCAGAATTTATGGGCATTGACATCAAAGACATGACTCGATCAGAAGCAGGTAAAGCAGGCATCAATGCAATTCGTGAGCTATCCCAATCGGTAGGTATTCCTACAGGACTAACTGAACTTGGTGTTAAACAAGAAGACCTTGCCATCATGGCAACCAATGCCCAAAACGATGCTTGTATGCTTACCAACCCACGCAAGGCAAATCATGAACAGGTCGTAGCAATCTTCGCAGCTGCCATGTAACATTGTAACAATCTAACATCAAACTAAAACAGACTCACAGCAGTAAAAAAGGGGACTTTAATAGTCTCCTTTTACATTGAGTGCTGATACAAAGCGCATAAATTTTTGCGTAAATTGATTAAAATATAGTAGCATACAGGGATGAAACAAAAACTCATCACTCGCTTAGACCACTGCCAATGCTTACGGGTAACCCAAGAAAGCTACCCGCTTAGCCATTATGCCAAGCCTCATGTAGCAAAAAATCTCCTAATAAAAAATCTAATAGCACAAATCAACGATAACCGCATCTACAAGCGAGCCACCGATGGTAGACGCACACTTGACCATCTTAACGCCATGCGCAGCCCTACTATCGAACACAATCCTATCTTTGATAAAACCAAAACGATTCACCTATTAACAAGTCAATACAATACAATCGTCAATAAAACCTCATGACCCATTTAATCAATAAGGATATTTATCATGTTAAAACAGTATAAGCCGACACTCGATAAGTTAACGAAGATCGTAGGGAAGTCTCATGTACTCATCGATGAACAAGATACCCGTCATTACCGACAAGGCATGCGTTTTGGTGAGGGAAAAGTGTTGGCTGTGGTATGTCCAGGTACTTTACTTGAACAATGGCAGGCACTACAAACCATTATTGAGGCAGATTGTGTGGTAATTATGCAAGCTGCCAATACAGGATTGACAGGCGGCTCTACACCTTATGGTGATGACTATGATCGTCCAGTCATCATTATGAGTACTCGGCGTCTACAAGGTATCCAAGTGATTTTAGATGGCAAACAAGTGGTGTGTTTACCAGGCGCAACTTTGGATAATCTTGAGCGTACTTTGAAACCCTATAATCGTGAACCGCATTCTGTAATTGGGTCATCATGTATTGGCGCTTCAGTTTTAGGTGGGGTGTGCAACAACTCAGGCGGCGCGCTGGTACGTCGTGGACCTGCTTATACTGAAATGGCGTTGTATGCGCGTGTCAATGAATCGGGTGAGTTAGAATTGATTAATCATCTAGGTATTGATTTAGGCAACACCGCCGAAGAAATACTCACCAGACTGCAAAAACAAGACTATGAAATGGGTCAGATAACCACGCAAACTACTCAGCTGGCATCAGACAATCGTTACGCGCATGACGTTAAGCAAGTCGATGCAGACAGTCCTGCTAGATTTAATGCCGATCCGACACGGTTATATGAAGCATCGGGGTCAGCGGGTAAAGTCTGTGTGTTTGCGGTGCGACTCGATACCTTTGAAAAAGTTGAGAGTAAGGTTTTTTATATCGGCTCAAATGACCATGATGACTTAACAGCCATACGTCGTTATTTGCTGACATCGTTACCCAGCTTGCCGATTGCTGGAGAATATATTCATCGGGATGCTTTTAGTATTGGTGCAAAGTATGGCAAAGATACTTTCTTGTTTATTGAACGTTTTGGCACGGTGAATATACCTAGAGCATTAGCCCTCAAAGATCGCATTGATGGGTGGTTGGAGAAAATAAAAATACGGGGTTTAACTGATCAAATTTTACAAGCTATTACCTTTTTCTTACCCAGTCATTTACCGCAGCGCATGCTAGCGTTTCATCAGCGTTTTGAGCATCATTTGATTCTACGAGTAGATGAGCAAAGCGCAGAACAGACACAGCAGTTTTTAAATGAGTATTTTGCCGTTCATTTTACTGGCTCGTATTTTGCCTGTACGGAGGAAGAAGGTCGCAAAGCTTTCTTACACCGTTTTGCCGTTGCCGGCGCGGCGATACGATATCGTGATACCCACCGAGCAGAGGTTGAGGATATTGTGGCATTGGATATTGCGTTACGACGTAACGATAGAGAATGGGTAGAAAAAATCCCCGCAGATCTAGAACAACATATGTTACATAAATTATATTATGGGCACTTTTTTTGTCATGTATTTCATCAAGATTACATTGTCAAAAAAGGCACTAATCCACTGGATATTGAGCATCAGATGTGGCAGCTGCTAGATGAGCGTAGAGCAGAATATCCCGCAGAACACAATGTGGGTCATTTATATGTTGCTAAGCCAGCATTAGCCAATTTTTATCGAAAGCTAGATCCTACCAACACCTTTAATGTGGGGATTGGTCACACTTCAAAGTTAAAATATTGGCGCAAACCTAACGCATGACGATATTTAACTAAGTAAGCATAATTAGGTAAGTATCCGACCATCAGGGCAATCGCACTATAAAATTTTATCGAACAGTAACTGCTCAAGATAAACTGTTTCAGATAAGCTGTTTAAGATAAGCGTTATTTTGCGATGCCCCAATTTTACGATGTTGAACAGACAGTTTAACATCGACATGCTCATTTTTTGTTTACTGTCAGATAGGGCGTAAGTTCTATCCGCACTTAAACCAATCCAAGCGCTTCAATCAGTTGTTTATTTGGGCTGACTTGGTTCATGCTGTAAAAATGCATTGACGGCACGCCTTCGGCAATCAAACGCTCACAGAGATTGACCACCACTTCAAACCCAAATTGACGAATGGCTTTTTTGTCATCGCCATAGTCGGCAAGCTGTTTGCGGATAAAACGTGGAATATCTGCCCCACAGCTATCGGCAAATCGAATCAAATTTGACGCATTGGTGATGGGCATAATGCCTGCGATGATCGGGAACTCATCTTGTGTCACCCCTTTTTTGCCAAGAGCATCACGCAGATATAGATAGCTGTCAGCGTTGTAGAAAAACTGGGTAATCGCTTCAGTCGCCCCTGCGTGGTATTTATTCAGTAAGTTTTGGATATCGGCGTCAAAGCTTTTGGCTTGCGGATGCATTTCTGGATATGCAGCGACTTTGATACGAAAATAATCCCCGCTATGCTCGCGTATGTATTTAACCAAATCGACAGCAAACGGCAGCTCGCCAAGACCCACCATACCCGATGGCAAATCACCGCGTAGCGCCACCAAGCGATTAATGCCTAACGATTTATAATAATCCAATAACTCGCCAATTTTGGCTTTATCATCGCCAATACAGGATAAATGCGGGGTGATGGGCGTGTCACTTTTTTCACTCAGCGCCTTAACAATACCTAAGGTACGCTCACGGGTTGACCCACCTGCGCCATACGTGACGCTAAAATATTGAGGTTTTAAAGCATTTAATTCATCAAAGGTTGCCAATAATTTGGTTTGACCGTCATCGGTCTTGGTGGGGAAAAACTCAAAAGAAAACGGCGTTGTCATGGTGGTCATCAAAGTATCCAAAATGATAAAAAATACCATCATTATAACGGGTATAACAGTAAAAAAATTGAATTTTTTGGCATAAATATTGAGTTAAACTGCATAAAAAAAGCCATGCCCATTAGCATGACTTTGATTGAACCTTTAACAAATAGTATTTCTAGTTATTAGTACTTATAGCTATCAGGTTTAAATGGACCTTCAACTGGCACACCGATATAATCGGCTTGTTGCTGCGTCAATTTAGTCAGTACCCCGTTAAAGCCTGCTACCATGGCTGCTGCCACTTCTTCATCGAGTTTTTTTGGCAACACTTTGACATATAGATTGTCCGCTTTTTTGTCCGCAGGCAAATCAGCAAATTTTTCTTTGAATAAGTGCATTTGCGCCAATACTTGGTTGGCAAAAGAACCATCCATAATACGTGATGGATGACCTGTGGCATTGCCCAAATTGACCAAACGACCTTCCGACAATAAAAGCAAGTAATCGTTTTCATCGTCTGATCGATATACTTGGTGTACTTGAGGCTTCACTTCCACCCATTTCCAGTTGTCACGCATAAACTGGGTATCAATCTCAGTATCAAAGTGACCAATATTACAAACCACTGCGGTGGCTTTTAAGGCTTTTAACATATCGCTATTACAGACATGGTAGTTACCAGTGGTAGTGACCACCAAGTCAGTATCTTGCATAAGGGTATTGTTGACACCTTTGGCAGGGTCACCTTCCACAAATGGCGAGACCAATTCATAGCCATCCATACAAGCTTGCATACCACAAATCGGATCGGCTTCCGTCACTCGTACTACCATGCCTTCTTGACGTAGGCTTTGCGCAGAACCTTTACCCACATCGCCATAACCGATAACAAGTGCACGACGACCCGCTAACAGCATATCGGTACCACGTTTGATGGCATCGTTTAGGCTATGACGACAGCCATATTTGTTGTCATTTTTTGATTTGGTCACTGCATCATTGACATTAATGGCGGGTACTTTTAACGTGCCCGCATTTAACATTTCAATTAGACGATGTACCCCTGTTGTTGTCTCTTCTGAGATACCGTGAATGTTGTCGAGCATTTGCGGGTAGTCGTTATGAATTAGCGCCGTCAAGTCGCCGCCATCATCTAGAATAATATTGGCATCCCACAGCTTGCCCGTGGCTTCACCGCCTTCAAAAATCTGCTGGCGTAGACACCATTCGTATTCTTCCTCAGTTTCGCCTTTCCAAGCAAATACAGGAATACCGGCTGCTGCGATGGCGGCAGCGGCATGGTCTTGGGTTGAGAAAATATTACAAGAAGTCCAGCGTACTTCAGCACCCAGCGCCACGAGCGTTTCAATGAGGACAGCAGTTTGGATGGTCATGTGGATACAGCCCACAATCTTGGCGCCTTTTAAAGGCTGCTCGGCTTGGTAGCGTTGGCGTAAGCCCATCAAAGCAGGCATTTCAGTTTCAGCCAGTTTGATTTCTTTGCGACCGTAGTCGGCAAGGCTAATATCGGCAACTTTGTAATCAGAAAAATTTGAATCGGTAGAATTGGTAGACAGGGACACTGCGTCCACTCCTTAATAACCAGTAAAAAAAGTTAAAGTAAAAACGCAGATGCCGTTATTTATTTTGTATTCATTTTGGTTAAAATACAAAAAACGAGCCTAGCGCAGGCAAGCGAATATAAATTAAGCGAACCTTAAGCTGCAGCATCTCTCGATAGGCGTATTGTAAAAAAAATTAACATAAAAGTCATTCTCTTAATTGCAACATCAACTTAAGTCTTTTAAAAAAGCAACATTTTTGATAAAATATTACACTTCATCCTATGTAATTACATAAACATATAGAAAAGTTATACAAAATTAAAAGACATTGCTGAAAAATTACGTTTTAATATACCTAAGAGAAACGTAACAAAATATGTCAACTAATTTACTTTTTCTTTATATATCATTCATCGCTTGAAAGTCTTTTAGATTTTTAAGAGAAATGGTAAATTTACTTTATCCTGTCCTTAGGAGATTTATATGAAAGTTTTGAAATTAGCTGCTATTCCTGCTGCTTTAATCGCAACTTCTGCTTTTGCTGAAACTGTAGTTGTTGACCAACAAGTTGTTGCACAGCCTGTTGCGGTATCTACTACTACCTACGATCCAAACGCAGGTGTAGTAAAAAACACAACAACTCAATTAGTTACTGGTACTAGAACGTTTTTTGATACCGTAACACATCCAGCAGCTATCAGTGCCGAAGTAGGTACTTTAGGTTATGGTGCTAATATTGGTTGGGCACTAAACGATAAAACTGAACTTGTAGCTGGTTGGGCTGGCGGCGACATTGGTGATTTAAAAGACACCATTGAAATTGAAGATGTTGAATATGATTTAGAAACAGATTCAAGCAATCCGTATCTTGGTGTGAATTTACGCCCAGCTGGAAATTGGTTTACTGTTGGTGTTGGTACCATTTTTGGTGACAATGAAATCACTTTGAAAAAACAAGCAACTGAAACCAAACCAGTTAAAATCAATGGTAACACTTACTATGGTAACATTGAAGCGTCAGCTGAAAATAAAAACACTTTGAACCCATACTTAACTATTGGTTTCCGTCCTAATATCACTAATAACTTTGGTGTATTTGGTGAAATCGGTGCAGCTTATACTGGTGGCTTAAAAGTGACTGATGCTAAAACACGAGTTCTAGATACCAACGGTGAAGAAATTACAAAATTTGATAATAATCGTCTAAAATCTGACTTACAAAATGATTTGGATGATTCAAATTATTCAAAATGGTACCCAATCGCTAAAATCGGTGCAACTTACCGTTTCTAATTTGTTAGCGTAATCTGTAGGAAAAACGACACTTTTGGTGTCGTTTTTTTTTGCCGAATCATTGCCAGAAGTTTGCTTTATTGATACTATCCGCTATCAATTTTTGAGGCGGGATTTGTTGATGTATAACAAAGATTTAGCTTGCTTGGCGCAAGCAAGTGTGATGGATAGCATTCATTGTAGTGTCAATATTGTTAGTTCACCTATGTGGGATTGGTTGGTGTGGATTCTGATTTGTATTGGCGTGTTTTTTACCGTCATGACAGGGTTTGTTCAATTTCGTTTATTTGGACATAGTGTCAAGAATTTGCTGGCTAGCCGAAGCACCGAACATCACGAGCATAGTGAGAGTATCTCATCGTTTCAAGCGTTTATGACAGGGCTGGCGAGTCGTGTCGGCACAGGGAATATCGCAGGGGTTGCTATTGCCGTAAGTGTTGGCGGACCAGGTGCGGTATTTTGGATGTGGTTTATTGCCTTGATTGGGATGGCATCGGCGTTTGCTGAGTCGTCACTGGCACAGTTATTTAAGGTGCGAGATGCCAATGGGCATTTTCGAGGTGGACCTGCTTACTATATCCGTCAGGGTTTAGGGCAAGGTTGGCTAGGTGTGGCGTTTGCAGTAAGTCTGATTTTGTGTTTTGGCTTGGTTTATAATGCCATTCAAGCCAATACCATCGCCCAAGCGGTACAATCGGCGGTTGGTTGTACGGGCGATAATACCTGTGCTTCATGGGGAACGGGTAAGCATGTGGTAGCACTATTGTTGGTTATCATTTCTGCACCGATTATTTTTGGTGGGATAAAACGGGTTGCCACCATTTCAGAAATGCTAGTGCCTGTGATGGCAGGGGTTTATCTGCTGATGGCGTTGTATATTATTGTGACCAATATCACCATGATTCCGCAGGTATTTAATTTGATTTTGACCGATGCCTTTACGTTTAATGCGGCAGCGGGTGGGGCGTTAGGCGGTTTGGTATCGCAGTCGATGATGCTTGGAATTAAGCGGGGTTTGTATTCTAACGAAGCTGGCCAAGGCTCTGCCCCTAATGCCGCTGCTGCTGCGGATGTGCCTCATCCCGCCACACAAGGCCTTATTCAAAGTTTGGGCGTTTTTGTGGATACCATTATTGTCTGTTCTTGTACCGCGTTTATCATTTTATTATCAAAACTACCCACCGCTGATTTGACAGGGATTCAATTGACACAAGCCGCGTTAGAAAGTCATGTGGGTTCATGGGCGCAAATTTTCCTAGCGGTAGTGCTGTTTATGTTCGCTTTTTCGAGTATTATTGGCAACTACGCCTATGCCGAAACCAATGTGCAATATCTTAAGAATCATCCAATGATTTTAAATATATTTCGTATTTTAGTGCTAGCATTTGTGTATTTTGGTTCTGTGGCTGAAGTGCCTATGGTGTGGGATATGGGTGATTTGATGATGGCGATTATGGCGTACATTAATCTTGTCAGTATCGTGCTGTTGTCAAAATATGTGTTTATTTTGGCAAAAGATTATTCCGCTCAAATCAAATCAGGTGTTAAGCATCCTGTTTTTAACATCAATAAATACCCCGCCATGAAAGCCAAAATCACATCGGGAATTTGGGAAAAATAACGATTAGACAATAAAAAAAGCCGTTGGTTATCAATGGCTTTTTTATTGTTTGGCTGGGTAACATAAGCGAGACCAATAAATAGTGTTTCTCTTTATTTATAGGGTTTAAAACAGCCTTTAACACCCAATCAGATGATTGATTTTTCAAACACTTGCCGTAATTCAAAACTGGTATGCACTTGTGCGATACCTTCAATACGGTTTAGACGATGCAATAAAAATTCTTCATAATGCGCCATATCTTTGACCAAAGCTTTGATAAGATAGTCTTCGCTACGCCCTGTCACAATACTACAGCTGACCACTTCAGGGAATTCTCGTAGTTTTTTTTCAAAATTGCTAAAGCGCTCTGCCGTATGTTTATCCATGCTAATGGCAATATAGACTGACAGTTGATAACCTAATTTTCTAGGGTCGGTGGTGATACTATAACCCGTGATAACACCTGAATCCTCTAATTGTTTGACTCTGCGCGCACAGGGGGTAGGACTTAAGTTTACGCTTTCTGCCAATTCAAGGTTACTCATGCGTGCATTTTCTCGTAATAGCGCTAAAATTTGTCTGTCTATTTTATCTAATGAAGCCATAGTAAATTCTCAGGATTAGTGATTTTAACTACACACTATAATTGTAGTAGCCAAAAATATCAAATTCTAGGTATTTTATAGCAAAATTTGGTTACTTCAACTACAAAAAAATAGATATAATTTCATCATAAAATTTTAAGCAAAATTAAATTTGGAGAATTAGCATGTCAATACAACCCAAAAACGCGGCTTTTAATCATAAAAAATACCAACCCTTTGCATTTGCACCAAAGATGACACAGCGTACTTGGCCCGATAAAACCATCACCAAAGCGCCCATATGGACGTCGGTGGATTTGCGAGATGGTAACCAAGCCTTGATTGAGCCGATGAGCATTGAACAAAAAATGCGCTTCTTTGACTTGTTGGTGCAAGTGGGTTTTAAAGAAATTGAGATTGGTTTTCCATCAGCCGCGCAAGTTGAGTATGACTTTACCCGCAAATTAATCGAAGGCGGACACGTACCCGACGACGTGACCTTGCAAGTATTGGTGCAGGCACGCGAACATTTGATTCGCCGTACCTTTGAGTCGTTAAAAGGTGCCAAACGTGCCATCGTCCACGTATATAACTCAACCTCAAAAGTGCAGCGCGAAAAAGTGTATCAAAAAGATTATGATGACATCATTGCGATTGCAGTTGAAGGCGCGACATTGTTGCGTGATTTGGCAAAAGAATACCCTGAAACCGAATGGATTTTTGAATATTCTCCTGAAAGTTTCTCACAAACCGAGGTCGATTTTTCGGTCAAAATCTGTGATGAGGTGTGTAAAGTTTGGCGCCCGGACTTAGGTCAGAAGGTAATCTTTAACTTGCCATCAACCGTAGAGAGTTCAACGCCTAATATTTATGCCGATCAGATTGAATATTTTTGCCAAAACTTACCCATGCGTGAGCATGTGATTGTGAGTCTTCACACCCACAATGACCGTGGCTGTGCTGTGGCTGCCAGTGAGTTGGGTTTGATGGCAGGGGCTGACCGTATTGAAGGCACGCTTTTTGGCAATGGCGAGCGCACAGGCAACATGGATATTATGGTCATGGCGATGAATATGTATAGCCAAGGCGTAGACCCACAGCTTGATTTTAGTAATATGAGCGAAATCGCCCAAGTGGTGAGTGAGTGTAATCAGTTGCCGATTCATCCACGCCATCCTTATGTAGGCGAGTTGGTATTTACCGCTTTTAGCGGCTCGCATCAAGATGCCATCAAAAAATCGCTAGATTATAACGAGCAAAATGCCGAAGCCACCCAAGGCTTATGGGATGTGGCGTATTTGCCGATTGACCCTGCTCATATCGGACGCGGCTATCAGGATGTCGTGCGTATCAATAGCCAGTCAGGGAAAGGCGGTGTTGCTTATATCTTGCAACGTGACTTTGGTTTTCATTTGCCGCGTTGGACGCAAATTGACTTTAGCCGTGTCATTCAGCAAGAAGCCGAAAGTCGCCAGACAGAGTTGACATCAGATGAT
Organism: Moraxella sp. CTOTU49097; assembly: GCF_032064105.1. NCBI lineage: Bacteria > Pseudomonadati > Pseudomonadota > Gammaproteobacteria > Moraxellales > Moraxellaceae > Moraxella > Moraxella sp. CTOTU49097. Next base: position 82,329 of record NZ_DAMBOA010000001.1, read on the forward strand.
GTTATTAGCGTGTTTGAAAACACCTATTTGAACCAATCTACTTTGGCATTGCAAGATTATGAAATCAAAAACACGGCTGGCTCAGTAAGCTTTACAGGCTCTGTGCGCATGGGGGATGATATCATAGACGTCGTCGGTAATGGTAATGGTCCGTTGTCTGCCTTTATCAATGCCATCTCCGCCAAATTGAACAAAAATATTCACGTTATCAACTATGCAGAGCATGCGTTAACGGTTGAAAGTCAAAGCCCGCTCACCCAAAACAACAGTGATGCCAATGCCGTTGCTTACTTACAGTTAAATATTGAAGGTGAGATTTATTCAGGTATCGGCACTTGCTCAAGCACTGTATCAGCGATGTTAAAAGCCGCCTTGTCTGCGTTGGCACAAGCGCAGATTGCAGATACTGAACATCATTAATTAGCTTTTATAAAGCGCAAAATTATCAGTAGCTTTTATCACCAAAAGAGCAATTGCCTTAGTTGCTCTTTTTTTATGGGCTAACAGGTGAAATGCCTAGATTAATAGTACACAGGGCTGATAGCAAAAGTCGCTAATAGAAAAAGGGGTTTAATTTCAGAAAAACCATTTTATGGTATGATAGAGGCACTTTAAATTTTACAGTAATAATAGGGTTGTATGATGCATTGCGATATTTATAAATTTAGCAAAAAAGATGACCTGTATGTGTACATTGCTCGCCCAGATTATCCCAATGACACGGACGAGATTCGTGACTGGTTGTCAGTGTTGCCCAAAGATTTTCGTCAAGCGATTGGGCGCGAAACCTTTGTGATGCATTTGGATTTGGCGAATACGCCAAAGCTTGCACGGGTCAATAAAGCAGAAGTGTTAGAAAAACTGCAAAGCCAAGGGTATTTTGTGCAAATGCCGCCTGAAGATGTGCTGTTACGCCAAGCAAAATTGAATATGGCAGAAGCACAGCAGAACAAGTGGCAGTAGCAAAATTTTAACCAAATGATTTGAATCATGCTAAAATAATCTATCTATTTTTGGCAAGGCAAAATTATGTTTGCATTTTTATCACTCGACCAAATCGGTAATGTGCTAGGCGAAATCATCATTTGGTGGGCGCAGCTGGTTCAAGGTGTGCCGCCAGACAAATTACCCTTATATGCCTATGTGGGATTTTCCATTGTGGTATTACTGCTTTGGATTTTAGTGGTACGGATTTTGCCAAAAACGCTTGCAGGTTTGAGTTGGATTATTCTATTTGCGATTTTGCTCACGCCAACCACTTCCCTTGGCACCCCGCCTGACATCGCACCAGCGAGTATTTCAGTGGTTTATGGGATTTTACTCAAAGATCCAGCAATTATCTTTAATGGGTTGCTACCCATTATGGTTGTCATTACAGTGGGTTGTATTTTAGGTTTTATTTGGCAAATTCTTCGAATGGGTATCGATAAAACTAACAAAAAACATGCGCTAAATAACGCTAATATGAGCCAGCCTAGCCGCTAACTTATAATAGTGATAAGCCAACAAGCTGTTATGGCTTAACTTTTTATAGCTTAATGTTTTACAGCTTAACCTTTTACTTATAGCTTAACTTTCCCTAAAACTTATGATAGTCTGAAACTCATTTTTGACGATTATCATAGGTTTTTTTATGTCTGACCATCAGCCAAATGCTGCCATCCAAAATAGCGTGACCCAAAGCAGTTTTAAAAGCACCGATAGTTATATCGCCACTGACAACCTAAAGCTTGCCGTCAACGCTGCGATTAAATTGCAAAAACCGTTACTCATCAAAGGGGAACCTGGCACGGGTAAAACGCTACTGGCTGAAGAAGTGGCAAAAAGTTTAGGTATGCCACTTTTAACTTGGCACATCAAATCTACCACCAAAGCCGAACAGGGCTTGTATGAGTACGATGCGGTATCACGCCTGCGGGATAGCCAATTGGGCGATGACCGCGTGTATGATATTGCCAACTACATTAAGGCAGGCAAGCTATGGCAAGCATTTACCAGCCCTGAGCGTGTGGTACTGCTCATTGATGAGATTGATAAAGCGGATATAGAGTTCCCCAACGACTTGCTGCATGAGCTTGATAAAATGTCGTTTTATGTGTATGAAACTGGCGAAACGATTACCGCCGATCATCGTCCCGTCGTTATTATCACGTCAAACAATGAAAAAGAACTGCCTGATGCCTTCTTGCGTCGTTGCTTTTTTCATTATATTGATTTTCCTGACCAAGCAACCATGCGCGAAATTGTGGATGTGCATTTCCCCAATCTACAAGCAGACTTGGTGGATGAAGCGCTCAAGGTGTTCTACGGTCTGCGGGAAGTCAAAGGCTTAAAAAAACCGCCATCCACCTCTGAATTGGTAGATTGGATTAGTTTGCTGATGGCAGATGAGTTGGGTAAGGGCGAAAATATGGCGGTGAAGCAGTTAAGTGAGCCAACCGAGAGTTTACCACCGTTTGCAGGGGCGTTGTTAAAGAATGAAAATGATGTCAGCTTACTGGAAAGATTGGGGTTTATGTTAAGGTTAAACCGCTAATTTTTAAAAAGGATTGTATTTAATGGAATATTACGGTTATAAAGATATCGATTTAATTCCAGAATTGCTAGATTGGAAAAAATTAAATGGGGACTCTTTTAGCGTTGAGGAATGGGGAGATGCTCATTTAACACCAGAGTTAATAATCGGTTTTTCACATATTTATTTTCCAAAGTTTGCCAAATTTGAAAATGGTGTTTTTTTTGCAAATTCAATTCCAAACCTTAAGAAGCAAAGAGAGTCTGGCGAATGGAAAAATTTGGATACTATTGAATTACAGTATCTTTTTAATCATCAACATCTTTTAGATTACTTTGTAGGAATGATGGGTGAAAGCTACGATAAAATTAGTCGTAAACAATTAGAGTGTGTTGGGAAAATTTTGGTTGATATTTGGGGCATGAAATTACGTTCAGATTTTCCAGACTTAAATCTTCATATTGAGTTACAGGGCTTAGATAGCGAAGGTTATTTAGAAGATATTGTAGTAGTATTCTGGGCAGAATAAAAATTACAAATAGAGGAAAACAGTGTTCATTAATTTATTTTACACTTTACGCACTTATGGCGTGCCAGTTTCCACCCGTGAGTTGCTAGATCTTTATGCCTTACTAGAAACAGGCATTGTGTTTGCCGACCGTGAAGCGTTCTACGAGCTGATTCGCCTATGTATGGTCAAAGACGAAAAATACTTTGATAAATTTGACCGTGCGATGGCGGATTATTTTGAAGGTATTGATACACTCGACATTGATGAGCTGATGGCAAAATTGGGTGCTATCCCCAAAGAATGGCTGGAACTTAAACTTGACCCCAACAATCTCACCGAAGCCCAGCGGCGCCTACTCAAAAAATATGGCTCGCTTGAAGCACTCATGCAAGCACTAGAGGAACGCCTAAAAGAACAAAAAGAGCGACACCAAGGCGGTAGCAAATGGGTCGGTACAGGCGGCTCATCGCCATTTGGGGCGTATGGCGACCATCCTGAAGGCGTACGAGTAGGCGGCGAAAGCCGAAAACGTAGCGCGGTCAAGGTTTGGGAGCAGCGCAAATACCGCGATTTGGACACCGATAACCAGCTAGAGACGCGCTCGATGCAGATGGCACTGCGAAAACTGCGTAAATTCGCCCGTGATGGGGCGGCTGATGAGCTTGATATTGGCTCAACCATCAAGAAAACCGCGCAAACGGGGATGCTCGATGTGCAAATGCGTCCCGAACGCCGTAATCGTGTAAAAGTGCTCATGCTCCTTGATATCGGTGGTAGTATGGACAGCTATATCGAAGCCTGTGAACGCTTATTTGCCGCTGCTAAAAACGAATTTAAGACGCTTGAATTTTTTTATTTTCATAACTGTGTCTATGAATACGTTTGGACAGAAAATGCCCGCCGTAATGCCAGTGCGGTGCCCACATTGGATGTGCTACACAAATACGGCAGTGATTATCGGGTGATTTTTGTGGGTGATGCCGCAATGTCGCCTTATGAGTTGTTATCTGTCGGCGGCAGCGTTGAGTATATGAGCCAAGATACGGGGCAGGCGTGGCTAAAACGTATCACTAACCACTTTGATAAAGTCGCATGGCTCAATCCTGAGACACAAAGCTACTGGCAATACACCCAGACCATCGGCTTAATCAAAGATATCATGCAAGGTCATATGTACCCGATGACCTTGCATGGTATTGAAGATATGACCAAGTATTTGGCGCGGTAGTATTGTTAAGGCAATTAAAAAAGCATGAATCAATTTCATGCTTTTTTTGTGCTGATAGGCTGCTAGTTAACCTAAAAGCTGCTATTAAGCTAAAAGATGCTATTCAGCTAATATTAGTTTGGACCACCCACGCGTTCAATAACAACGTTGCCTGTGCCAGTGCTTGCTAAACCAATTTGTTTGGCGGCGGCATACGATAAATCTAATACGCGATGGCTTGAAAACGGACCGCGGTCATTGACTTTTACCACAACGCTTTTGCCATTTGATTTGTTGGTTACTTTGATATAACAGTTCATTGGCAATGAGCGATGCGCCGCAGTCAATGAATTGGAATCAAAAGTATCACCGCTGGCAGTTTTACGACCTTGAAATTGACGACCATACCAAGATGCGACACCCGTTTGGCTAAAGCGATTGACCGTATTTGATGCAACAGCAGAAAGACGCTCTAACACGTCTGAATCTTTGCTAGCTTGTGAAGTGTCTTGGCTGATAAGTTGGCTGTCTAAGGCAAGGTTACGAGGTTGGCGGGCTGATTTGACTAAGTCTGATGCATTGTTGTGCTGGCGGGTTAACTCATTAAGTACGTGATCTAAATTGCTCGTGGCTGCTTGGGTAGTTGAGCTAAGCGCCGTTACGCCACAAAAGCAAAGTAACGTCGCTACATTAGCTAAATTCGATTGACGCTTTGACATAATGACCTCTGAACAATCGCTCTTTATAATGAGCGCCTCATATTTGGGAGCGTATAAGCCTTGATATGTCATGCATACAAATCGCTTATAGGGCACCAAGAAAATTTATGAGATTTAACAATTAGTTTACAAATTTTACTTTGTTTCGGTATGTAATTGTTCAATCTTGATGACCCACAATAAGCAATTACGCGATTAAAATCACGATTTATTTAGATAAACGGTATAAAAAAATAGATAAACGGTAAAAATTATTAAGTTTTACCATCATAATTGTTTAAAACTACTCATAAAAAGGATATCTTTTATGCTAACGCTTTTACGTTTTTTACATTTAAAAATACCCAATTACATAAATAGTTACATAAATAATTGTTTATAAATAGCTTATTTACAAATAAAATAGTTTCGAAAATAGTCTAAGAATTATTTAACATTATGTGAGGCAATTGACATCACTAAACCAAATCCTGCCATCAAAGTAATTAAAGCAGTACCGCCATAGCTGATAAATGGCAAAGGAACACCGACAACTGGTAAAATACCTGCTACCATGCCGGCATTTACAAACACATACACAAAAAATGACATAGCAATCGCGCCCGAGAGTAATTTGCTATAGACAGCAGTATTAGAGTAAGCAATAAATAAGGCGCGGCATAGAATACAAAAATACAAAAACATCAGTAAACTGACACCAATTAAGCCAAACTCTTCAGAAAAAGCCGCAATGATAAAATCGGTGTGACCTTCTGGTAAAAAGTGTAGATGAGATTGTGTGCCTTGCAAGTAGCCTTTACCTGTGAGTCCCCCTGAGCCAATCGCGGTTTTTGACTGCATGATATTCCATCCAGCCCCCAAGGCATCGCTTTCAGGATCTAGCAAAGTTAGCACACGTTTGCGCTGGTAATCGTGTAGCAGGTATTCCCAAGCCACAAAAACAAAGGGAATAAACAGCGCCACCGCAGAGCCAATCATCCACCAAGGTAAACCCGATAAAAACAGCACAAATAAGCCACTAGACGCCACCAATAAAGAGGTACCCAAGTCGGGCTGCTCAGCAATTAGCAGCACTGGAATACCAATCGCCACTAGCGTGATAAGCACTGTCGATAAACTCGGCGGCAAGTCGCGTTTGGATAAAAACCAAGCAGTGAGCATCGGCATGCCAAGCTTCATAAACTCTGACGGCTGCACACTACCAAACCCAGGAATATCAATCCAGCGCTGCGCACCCAATCGCACCTCACCAATAATTTTGACCAGTATCAGTAACGCCACACCACCCACATAAAAAAACGGGGTAAAATCACGGTAAAGACTGGGCGGGATTTGCGCCATGACAATCATCACCACAAACGCGATGGTAAAACTAATGGTTTGACGGATGACCATTCCCATGTCTTGAGTAGAGGCACTGTATAAAATGGCTAAACCAAACAAAGCCGTGACGAACAATAGCATCAATAACCAAGGGTCTAAATGCACGCGCTGCCAAAAGGAGGGTAGACTGTCATTACCAAAGTGATGAGCTTGCCTAGAAAAACGGTACTGTCCAATCTTATCTACCATACACACCAAACATCAAATTAACCCGGTGACAATAAGTCTGTAAAAAGACACAAAAATAGGCTCAATAGTTTATATGGCTTAATGTGATTTTGGTAGTCTTAATAATGTAATAGTTTATAACACTTGTTTCGTAGAAATAAGTTACTATATTAAGTGAGCTATTAATTGACCTTAATTATGTAGTGAACATAACTATTAAGTAAGTGAAAATTAAGTTAAGTGAAAATAATTATCAGGTAGGCATGATTACCTAAGCATATCAAGCCTACTTTTTTGACAGTTGCTCATAAGTCCATGGTGTTTTTCCATTTTGACGAAACGTGAATAGGCAGTCCATGACACATCAAAACAAGACCAAAAATAAACCAACCATTATCGAAGACAACGCGCAAACAGCAAAGTATGCCAAGCCCGAGAGTGCCAACACCCAGAATATCAATACTACCAAGACTCAGAATACCAAAACCAAGATTTTAACAGGCATTGTTGGCTCAGGGATGATAATGACATTGCTTATCGCCTGTAATCATCCCGTCACACCCGTCGATAACCGAAAACCTACTACAACCATCGTTCGTCAAACCCAGCTAAACCCTAAAAATACCACTGTCACGCAGAATGACAATATGCGCGGTCTTATTCTCAACCGTCAACACACAACCCGACCTACAACAGACTATCGTGCACTCAAAAATACCACACGATACAATAGTAACGTTGTTTATACCAATGATGCAGATTTTAAGGATTGGTTAGCTAGCCACAGTTATCAACAATCAGAAGTGTTGGCGTATCAAAATTACTTGCAAAGCCAATTAGGCACCATTCCGCCGATGGATCAGTTAATCACGAGTGCCAGAGATGCGCGCCGCTGCGGTTTTGAGCCGTATGAAGTGCCGCCTGCGTCACTATGGCAAAATATTGTGCCCACCCTGCAAATGCTGCAGCAACTGCAAAAACAAGGTTATTTGCCGTATTCGACAGTGATACGCTCCGTGTATCGAAACCCTGCATTGAATGATTGTGCGGGCGGTGCAGGCGAGAGTAAGCACATGACCAATGGCGCAATTGATATTTGGGTCCCTGAAAATGAAGCCAACAAATGGGCGATAGAAAGCACTTTTGATGGGCTTTGCCAGTTTTGGCAGTCCAACGGGCAAAGCTATAATTTTGGACTCGGCTTGTATCCGACAGGCTCGGTGCATCTTGATACGCAAGGCTTTCGAAAATGGGGCGCAAGCCATAGCTCAAGCTCATCACCCTGCCGTTTTTAACCCTGTCGTAACTGTTAAGCTGTTAGCATTGGCTATTTAGCGGTTCTTGTTGCGGTTGTGTTTGGCGTGGCGTTACCAACCGTCACAATCAAAAACTTGTTAGGGTCAATGAGGTCTTTATAGCTTTGATTGACAGCGTTAAGGTCGGCGCGTTGTACGCGCGTCACGTACTCGGTCAAGTAACTATCTGGCAGCTGATAAAACCCCATCATACCAATCGTGGCATTCATGGCGGCATTGCTAGCAAAGCTAGTGGGGAAACTGTTGATTAGACTGTCTTTGGTTAAAGCCAATTCGTTTGGCGTTACCCCTTTTTCTAGGGTATTTTTGATGACTTGCTTGGTCGCCTCAATTGCTTCTTGCGACTTTTGGTTACGGGTAGAAAAACTAATGGTATAGCTACCTTGGGCAAGCATCGGTGTAGTGCTGCTATAGATACCATAGGTGAGCCCGCGTTTTTTACGGATGTCTTCCATCAATCTGGCTTGAAAATTGCCGCCCCCGACGATTTCATCGGCAATGGCAAAGTTGGTTTGATGCTGTAAGCCTAAGCTATCCGCCACGCGTTTTTGACCTAATTGACCCATCAAGACGGTGGTTTGGGTGCTGTCAAATGGGATATGAATCGTTTTAGCGGCGTTCAAAGGCTTGGCATCGGTAAGCTTTGGGGCAGCTGTGCCAACAGGCATTTGAGCAGTTAGCTGATTGGCAAGCGCCCGCGCGCGCGCCATACTGATATCGCCTGTAATGGCAATATTCGCATTCTTCGCTACCAAAAGCTGCTGGCTAAAAGCTTTGAGATCGGTGGCATTGACTTTGGCAATGCTGTCTTCCGTGCCTTGGGTGGGGTGGGCGTAGGGATGATTCCCATAAAGCGCCTCAGCAAAGGCTTTGCTTGCGATGCTGTCTGGGTCTTCTTTGGCTTGTTGTAGGCTGATTAAATACTGGGCTTTGGTACGTTCAAAATTTTTGTTTGGAAACGTAGGTTGGGTCATCATATCGCTCATTAAACCAAGCGCAGGGGATAAATGCGCCTCATCGGATAGACTGCGCAAACTCACGATAAACATATCTTTATAAGCACGGGCAGATAAATCAATCCCAAGCTGCTCACTGGTCTCAGCAATCTCATCTTCGCTTTTATGGCGTGTGCCCTGATCCAGCATACTCGCGGTCATACTGGCAATCCCAAAACCGCCTTTTTTAATCGCTTCATCACGAGCTGAGCCTGCATTAAAATACACACTGACATCCACAATCGGTAAATTGTGGGTTTGTACCAAAGCCACTGGGGTACCCGAATCGGTGGTAAAGTGGATGATATTTGGTAATGTCACTTTTAACGGCGCTGTGGTTTTTAGGCTGGTTAATTTGTCTAAAGCGGCAATGGGTGCAGTGGGGTCAATATTGCCACTACTGTGAGCATCGCTATGGGTGTCAGGTTCAGCATGGCCCCCTTGCGTGGCAATGGTGGTCATTAGTAATAAGATTTTAGCTAAGCGTGGTTTCATTTTTTTCTCAAAATTCTAAGGATGGTCTGACAGCAATGTGGGCAATTTAAGTCAGGATAAATTAAGTTACTGGTTTTATAGTTATTTATTGGGTTTGTTTGCTTTTACCACATTGAGCACGGTTAGATTGTCGTTAACCAAATATTTGCTAGCGGCAGCGTGTAAGTCACTTTCTGTGATGCTATCTAAGGTTTTGGGTAGGTTAAACACCATCCGATCATCAAGCCCAATGCTGTTTAGACTGCCAATCATCTGCGCTTGTCCGCTGATACTATCTTGGCTATATATCAAGCTGGTCATGGTGTTGGTTTTGGCACGGGTCAGTTCACTTTGTGCAATCGGTTGGGTTTTGAGCGCGTCAATCTCAGCAATGATTGCTTGTTTAGCTTGGGCAAGTGTAACGCCATCTCGCGGGGTGGCTTGGATTAAAAATAGCCCATCGCCCCGACTAAAGGCACTGTAACCACTGCCGACTGAGGCTAGTAGCTGTTTTTCCCGTACTAGGCGTTTTTCTAAGCGTGCAGATAGACCGCCATCGAGCACGTCGGCTAGTAGCGATAGACTATAGGCGGTTTTGGGGTCTTTTGCTGTGGTAAGCGTAGGCACGTTAAACGCCATCATGACCATAGGCACTTGTACCGGCAATTGGGTGGTTTTTTCTTGATAACCACGAAAGCCTGGCTGTATCACACTGGGGCGCGTTGGCAGGGTTTGCGGTTTTTTATCGGCAAAGTATTTTTTGACTTCATTGATAGCCTGTGTCGGATTGACATCGCCCACGATTACTAAGGTCGCATTGTTGGGCGCATACCATGTTTTATACCACTCCGTTAGGTCGTTTAACCCAATGGATTCTATTTCTGCCATGGGACCAATGACCGATTCTCCTTTGGGGCTGTTTGGATAAGCCATTTTGCTAAACTGCTCATAGGCGCGGGCGTTTGGGTTGTCATCGGTCCGCTGGCGGCGCTCTTCCATCACCACTTGGCGCTCAGCGGTAAAGTCGCTGTCCTTGAGCTGTAAATCGGTCATCCGATCGGCTTCAAGCTCTAGGGCGAGCGATAAGCGATTGGCAGGGAAAATTTCATAATATGCGGTGTAGTCATAGCTGGTAAAAGCATTGTTGCTACCGCCAAATTTGGCGATGAGGCGTTCAAAATCCGCTGAGGACACGTTTTTTGTTCCCTTAAACATCATATGCTCAAGCAAATGCGACATACCGCCTAAATGAGTGGGTTCATCCGCGGCACCCACGCGATACCATAGTTGGCTGATTACCACAGGGGAGCGGTGATCTTCTTTGATTATCACCTTTAAGCCATTAGCCAGCGTATATTCATGGCGCGTTGCTGCATTGTCGCTGTCAAAATCTGTGGGGCTGAGCGTTTGCTGGGTTGCATCGGTTACCGCGTTAGCAGTTGGGTGGGCGTTAATAGGCGTATTCGCTACAGTCGGGGTAGTTTTGGTCGGCATGGTTCTGGCTGCGATGGTCTGCGCAGTGCTGCAACCTGATACACTGAGTGTACAGGTCAGGGCGGCAGCAAGGAGGGTAAGATTACAAAATGTAGGCTTTGACACAGGGTTTCGGTTTAACATAGTTTCTCTTTAACTTTTAACTTTAATCTGGTTTTTCTGATTGTGGTGCAATGGGGTTTGCAGGCATTATAAAAGATAAACCATGATAACGGATGTTGGCATTGATTGCTATTTGAAAGCCCATTGCACGATTAAGTATGGCTAAATACCACCTGCAAATTTTTAGCGCAGCAAGCTGTAAACGGACAGTTTTTTCCCATACCACACATCCTATGGGTTTAAGGGATTGACAGCATGTTTATTTCAAACTGCGAACAAACACTGTTATAATTTTATACATCTCAATATTTTAATGACAAATTTAACCATAGGCGATGATATGAGTAGCAACCAATTTAATAACAATGCTTCTAATAAGGTGGTAATTAACTTTAATAACCAACCGACTAATTTTGATGATGCTACGATGCCCAATCTGCCTGTGCAAGATGTGCCAATTATTGAAACGCCGCGTATCGCTGAAGCCGCCCAAACGTCAACGCTGCAAACACCTTTGATAGCTCCGTCTGTGTCACCCATGCCGCAAAGCCAACACCAAGGGCAGACTGCAGCCACACAGCAGCCATCTGCCAATACGGCTGCGCCAAGCGCAGAACCTGAGCAAAAGGGTGGCTGGTTTAGCCGCATGAAGCAAGGCTTGTCAAAAAGTCGTAAAAACTTGACCGAAGGCTTAACCAATATTTTGATTGGTGGTAAAGAAATTGATGATGAGCTACTTGAAGAAGTCGAAGACCAACTGTTGGTCGCCGACATTGGAGTGAATGCCACCAATCGCATTATCAAAAACTTGACCGAAGCCACTGCCCGCGGTGATTTGATTTATTCGCATTCACTGTATAAAGCGCTACAAAAAGAACTAACCGATATCTTGACACCCAAAGTTGCACCGCTAGTGGTGGATGCTAGCACAAAACCATTTGTCATCTTGGTCGTTGGGGTCAATGGCGTGGGTAAAACCACCACCATCGGTAAACTTGCCAAACGTCTGCAAGGTGAAGGCAAATCCGTGATGTTAGCAGCGGGTGATACGTTCCGTGCGGCAGCCACCGAGCAATTGCAAGTTTGGGGGGAGCGCAATAATATCCCGGTTGTCGCCCAAGGTCATGGCTCAGACAGTGCCTCGGTGATTTTTGATGCCATTCAATCTGCCAAAGCCCGTGGCATTGACGTGCTGATTGCCGATACCGCAGGGCGTCTACAAAATAAAACCAATTTGATGGAAGAGCTGAAAAAAGTGATTCGCGTCATGCAAAAAGCCGATCCGACAGCGCCGCATGAATCCATGATTGTGCTCGACGCGGGTACAGGACAAAATGCCCTAAATCAAGTAGAAATCTTCAATGAAGCAGTGCCATTGACAGGCGTGACCGTGACCAAATTGGATGGTACGGCAAAAGGCGGCGTGGTATTTAATATCGCTGAAAACACCAATGTGCCGATTCGTTTTATTGGCGTGGGTGAAAAAATTGATGATTTGCGCCCATTTCAAGCCGATGATTTTGTCAAAGCCCTGTTTGAAAAAGATGAATAACATGATAATGACCTCTTATCAACTTGCGAAAAATTTGCCAACCGTGACGCTTGTGGCGCATGAAGGCTGTTTGATTGCGCTCGATTGGCATACGCAAAAGACCCATGACCTATTAGCTAAGCTGTTAGCTAAGTTCAAGGTAAAGGTAGCCGTCATGAATTCGGTAGCGTTAAGCCACTCGATTGATGCCGATGCAAAAGTGCTAGTAGAGACCATCACCCAGCTAAAAGAGTATCAGGCGGGTCAGCGACAAGTATTTGATATGCCCATCGCCATTTGCACAGGCACACCCTTTCAGCAAAAAGTATGGCAAGCATTACGACAAATTCCTTACGGTCAAACAATCAGCTATGCACAGCTTGCGCTACAAGTGGATAATCCCAAAGGCTTTCGCGCAGTCGCACAGGCCAATGGCCGCAACCCACTAAGCCTCATCATTCCTTGCCATCGCGTGATTGCCAGCGATGGCAAATTGGGCGGTTATACCGGCGGGGTTGAGATTAAGCAAACATTGCTTGATATAGAGCAAGCAAGTTATCAGCGATAAACAATAACCCAATGAGGCGTTATTCTTTGTCATCTGCATCTTTTTCTTCCCAAGTTTCTAAGCGTTCATAAATACGACCATAAACGGTATTTTTACGATACTTGCCTTTTTTGGTCATCTCATCCGGCGCCAGACCCGTCAATAGATACATGGCTTCATTGACATGCTCTACGGCATAGATGGTAAATTTACCTGCCGTCACGCTATCGATGATATCTTGACGTAGCATCAATTGCGCCAAATTGGCTTTGGGTACAATCACCCCTTGTTTACCCGTCAAACCTTGCTCGACACACGCATCATAAAACCCGGCAATTTTGGCATTGACGCCGCCAACCGCTTGGACTTGACCAAATTGGTTCATCGATCCTGTAACCGCCAAGCTTTGATTAATCGGGGTTTGCGATAAGGCAGACAGCAGCGCGCAGGTTTCGGCTACTGTCGCGCTATCGCCATCAATACCGCCATAACTTTGTTCAAAAGCCAGCGATGCAGTAAAGTTGAGCGTGTGGTCTTCTGCGAACAGTGCTTTTAGGTAACTGCTCATAATCAGCACGCCTTTGGCATGGATAGAGCCGCCTAAATCCACATCGCGCTCGATATCAACAATATCGGCGTGCGCGGCACTGTGATGCACTGACGCTGTCAATCGTGCAGGCATGCCAAACTCACTATCTGCGTAGCTGATGACTGTCAGCGCATTGATTTGACCAATCGCTTTGCCTTGGGTGCTAATCAGCTGTTGCCCTTTCTCTAGCTCTTGCCAGAACAATTGCCGTAAATAACCCGAGCGATGGCGAATATCCTCAATGGCTTGACGGACATGGCTAGCGGTCACTGTGTTTGCAGGAGTAAGCTCTGTTTGATTGATGATAGCATGACGATTGGCTTCGAGTAATAGCTGCGCCAATCTGTCCCCATGTAGGCTTAACTCATGCTGGTCTTCCGCTTGCTCACTAAGATAATCCAATAAACACGCCAACGCGGTGTTATCAAACGTTAGCAATTGGTATTTACTTATCATGTCGGCAATTTTGGCGGTCATCGCTTGTTCATTAGCGTGACTGCGTACCACGCGATCGTGAAAATCTGCACGGATTTTGAATACGGCATTAAATTCAGGCTCAAAATCTAGCAGGTCATAATACAAGTCTGGCTCACCGAGTAAAATAACTTTGACATCAAGCTTAATCGGTTGTGGCTCAAGGCTGATACTACCGGTCAGTGTCAGCATTTGCTCAAGGCTCGACATCTTGATTTGGCGGCTTTGCAGCGCACGTTTGAGACCTTGCCACGCATACGGATATTCAAGCAAATTAGTTGCTTCAAGCACCAAATAACCGCCATTTGCACGATGTAGTGAACCGGCGCGAATTAGGCTGACATCCGTTGACACAGTACCCAAATGGGTGATTTGCTCGACATGACCGAGTAAATTTAAATGGGTGGGTAAGTCTTCAAATACAATCGGTGCGCCTTGATCGGGCGCATGGCTGGCAATCACATTGACAAAATAGCGCGCAGGCAATGGCGAAAAATGGCTGGGCAAAAACTCTTCATCATCTTCATTGATGATTCGTTCCACATGATTGACGATATCGTCATGCACATCTTGCAAATACTTACGAACCTTTGGTAAGGCTTGATACTTGTCAAATAACGGCTCAATCAATGGTTTTAAGGTACGCCGAGTCAATGAATGGTGTAGCGCTTGTAGGGTCTGATTGGCTTCATCTTCAATTTGCTCAAGCTCAACGGTCAGTTGGCTCAAGCGTTTTTGCATATGGTTCTTATCTTGATAATTGGCAACATACGGCGACTTTGGGGTTAAGCCAAAGCTGGCTTGATTGGTTGCGCTCGAGGTATTATTAGAGGTGCTAGTTGTGGTGCTAGAGGTTTGATTGGCTTTAAGTGGTGAAACTGGCGCTTTGCCACTGGATTTTTGGCGACCCAATTTATTAGCAGGTTTGATTGATAAATAACCATCGCTTGGCTCAATATCATTGTAACTGTCATTGTCATTGCCATCGGCTCGGTTGTCACTAAAATCAGATTTGATAAAAATCGGTTTGTTGTCCGAAGGTCGCAGCGCCAATGCAAGTGAATACTGTTTGCCTTCTTCATGCAGCGCATGATAGACCTGTTCTTCACGAAGGCTAATTTCATTCTTTATGGCTTCTACTTTACTTTGATAGTGCTCACTGCGAAAACGCTGATTGAGCTGACGCTTGGTGATTAGCCAAAAGGTTTTGACATCTTCCGCTAATTGCTTGCCCATGCCAGCAGGAAGGTCAAGCGCAATCGGGGTGCGCGCATCAACAAAATTATGCACATACACCCAGTCATTGGGTGTGGGTTTTTGTTTGGCGTGTGCTTGTAGCAGGCGAGTGATTAAGGTGCGTTTGCCCAGTCCGTTTTCACCTGCAGCAAAGATATGATAACCATTGGCGTTGATATCAAGCGCAGTGGCAATCGCTTTACAGGCGCGCTCTTGACCAAAGCCAATCTCAAGTGTTTTGGTATGGTCGCTATCTTTTGGCAAGGTCGCTGGGTCGGTATAACGGCGCAACTGCGAGATTGCAACAGGTTGTAAATTGTCAGATTTGATGGTGTCGGTAATGATAGCGGCGGATTTTGAGGTCACAGCGGTAGTACGAACAGATTTTGCAAGGGTATTTTTCATAAAACAAGTTTCATCAACGCATTAAAAAGCGGTAGTGGAAAAGATAAACAATGACAGTGACAGTGACAGTGACAGTTAGAGTGACAGTGACAGTGCTTAGGGTCTAAGGTTTGAAGTCTGAAATCTAAGGTCTGGGGTCACTTATAGTTAACAGATAGGTTTTGGTAAGTGGTAATAAAGTATCCGTATGATGTGGTTTTTTGTTGATAAAATCAATGGCTATTTTTTCGCGAATCGTTGCCTTAAGGTTTCAGCCGCAGTAATATAAAAGTTGATGGGTAAGTATTTGCTAAGATAATATATTGACGCTTAACACAATCGTTTGAGACAACAACATGGCTAAAACAGAAAACGGATTTATTTTAGCGCTGGATCAGGGCACTACCTCAAGTCGCAGTATTATCTTTGATAGCCAATTAACACCCATTGCCATCGCCCAAAAGCCGCTGGGTATCATCACCCCAAAAGCCGGGTTTATCG
Source organism: Moraxella sp. CTOTU49097 (assembly GCF_032064105.1). Taxonomy (NCBI): domain Bacteria; kingdom Pseudomonadati; phylum Pseudomonadota; class Gammaproteobacteria; order Moraxellales; family Moraxellaceae; genus Moraxella; species Moraxella sp. CTOTU49097. The sequence goes on from NZ_DAMBOA010000001.1 coordinate 98,475, forward strand.
AGCAAAATGCCAATGACATCTGGCAAACCCAAATTAGTACCGCCCAAGAAGTGATTGCCAAAGCAGGATTATTGGCGACAGATATTTCAGCCATCGGTATCACCAACCAACGTGAGACCACCATAATTTGGCATAAAAAAACGGGTAAGCCTGTCGCACCCGCCATTGTCTGGCAAGATAGACGTACCCATCAGTGGTGCAGAGACTGGCGTGATAAAGGCTTTGACGCCAAAATCCAGAAAATTACCGGATTACGTATAGATCCGTATTTTAGTGCCAGCAAAATCGTATGGCTGTTAAACCAAAACCCTAAGCTTCGCCAACAAGCGCTAGCAGGTGAGTTGGCTTTTGGTACTGTGGATAGTTGGCTACTGTTTAACATGACAGGCGAGCATAGCATTGATATCACCAACGCCTCACGCACCATGCTGATGTCTTTGCGAACAGGTGACTGGTCTGAGGAGTTATTGGATTTATTTGATATTCCCAAAACCATGTTACCTACCATTAAGCCATCGGATGGCGATTTTGGGGTCACCAAACAAGGGATGTTTGGCAAACAAATCCCAGTCACGGCAGTGCTAGGCGATCAGCAAGCGGCATTGTATGGGCAAGGCTGTAACCGGGCAGGCATGGCAAAATCCACCTATGGCACGGGCTGTTTTTTATTGATGAACACCGGCGATAAGCCCTGTGTCAGTCATCAGCAATTACTCACCACCGTCGCTTGGCAAAGCACAGAGGCGAATCACGCTCGTCAATCTAACCGGCATGAACCCTCAGGTAAATTGCCCAACTTGTTAAAACCTTTACAAAATTTACAACGACATAAAAAAACAAGCGTCACGCAAACACAATATGCGCTTGAAGGCAGTGTATTTATGGCGGGTGCCATCGTGCAGTGGCTACGCGATAATTTAGGTATGATAGCGCGCAGTGAAGACATTGAAACCTTGGCGGCGCAAGTACCGGATAGCCAAGGAGTGATCCTGATTCCTGCCTTTACCGGGCTTGGCGCACCTTACTGGCGAGCAGATGCCACCGCAAGGCTTATCGGACTGACACGCGGTACTACCAAAGCGCATATCGCTAGAGCCGCCTTAGAAGCGATTGCGCTGCAAGCTTATGATGTGTTAATCGCCATGCAAAAAGATAGCCCTGTGCCATTGCACGAACTGCGCGTGGATGGGGGCGCTGCCAATAACAATATCCTAATGCAATTTCAAGCCGATATACTCAATGTCCCTGTGCTGCGACCAACGACCACTGAGAGTACCGCAAAAGGGGTGGCATTATTGGCAGGGCAAGCGGTGGGGCTATATGATGACACTAGCATTGGTGAAAGTTGGCAGTTAGACCGTATCTTTGAGCCTAAGATGGCATTGTCTGAGCGCCAAGCCATCGTGGAGCGTTGGCAGTTTTATATCAATCAACTATTAAACGAACAAAATTAAAGCAAGAAAATCATTAACATAGCACTAAACAACTAAAAATAATGTAAAAACAAATATTTAACTATATGAAAAATTTTTTTAAAGACTCGACACGAGAGTGATTTTCGTTAGCAAATAAGGTGATTAAGTAAAAAAAAGCACTCTATGTACCCAATTTTTAAACCCTGCTTAAAAATATCAGCAAATTTTGGCTAAAAATAGTGATTTTTTGTGTAGAAATTGAATGAAAAAATGTATAATGCTTCAAAATTCGACACTGTGTTGATAGTGATGAAAGTTACTATGATAAAAGTTACTATGATAAAAGCTACGAAGAAGATGAAAGTCAGGAAATTTTTTTGGACAATGTTGGTATAAGCAAGCAGGGATAACTGGTAACTCAACATTAAGGATATTACAGTGGACAATCAATTTGTTATCGCTACGGCAAATTTACTCAACTTTGCATTGCCCAATCGGGTTTTTTATCGAAACCAAGACGCGTATACGCCGCAGCAATATCAACAAAAGATTAATGCACTTGCCCCCATTTTTCGGCAATTGCAAGCTGATATCATTGGTTGCCAAGAAATTTGGGATGAGCAAGCACTGATTGACTTATGTCATGCAGCCGGTCTCAATGACTATCATGTCACTGTACCATTAGCCAGTAATCAGCCAGACAGTCCATTAACCCAAGGACGAGGCGCAGTTGGCACCCCGAGCGTAGGTTTGGTATCGCGTTTTGAGATTATTAACACGCAATTGCTCACGCAGATGCCTGCGATTGCGTTGTTGGACGTTCCTGATGTTGGGCTTTATCAGCAATTTAATCGGCCGCCGCTGATTGCCGACATCAGATTGCCAAATGGCATGGTGGTCACTGTGATTGTGGCGCATCTAAAAAGTAAACGCCCTGAGTTTTTAGAAAACGCGCAAGGCGAGCCGTTAGAAGATCGCAATGATCCGCTAATTCGAGTCCGCGCCAAGCTGCGCAGTCTTTGTATGCGGGCAGCGGAAGCGGCAGGCATTCGCCAAGTGGTCATCGAAAAACTGTCACACAACAACCATCCGCTGATTTTGTTAGGGGATATGAATGATGTGATGCAAAGTGTCACTTGTCAGCTTTTAAGCGAATCGGGCGAAGTATTTTATGATAAGTCGATGCGGGATATCGTGCTGTATGATGCCTCTACGGTACAAAGCCGCATGCACTGGCTGAAAGATGTGGCGTACACCCATATCCACCAAGGTATGCCAGAAGTGCTTGACCAAATTTTGGTATCTGAACAGTTTTTAGCTGATAGTAAATTTAACATCGGTGAAGTATTACAAGTTGATTATTTTAACGATCATCTCAAATTTATTGTAGAACAACGCCCAACCGATCATGGATTGGTGCGGGCACAAATTAAACTTTATTCATAATCAGTCGATAGAGAGGAAATATGTCAAGCGCTTATGATGAAAAAATTGAGGATGTGTTGGTGGACTCTGAGCTCGCTCGCCGCTTAGTCCCTAACAAATTCAAGTTCACTAGCCAGCAAGGTCGTTTGCGTCGCCAAAAATTATTAGCCGCTGCCAAAGAATTGAGCGCGACCCGACCTGTCAGTGAGATTAGTTTGGCTGATGTGTGTGAACGAGCGGACATTCCCAGAGCCTCAGCCTATCACTTCTTCCCAAACGTTGAAGCGATTTTTTTGGCTTTACGTTTTTTAAATGCGATAGAAATCTTTAACAAGCTTGAAAAAGTCGATGCCAAACAATTTAGTCGCTGGCAGGCTTATATCACCACAGTCATTGAGACAGGCGTTGATATTATTCAATCTGATTTAACGGTTGCTCGTTTGATTTATGAGACCAATACCCCAGATTTTGAGGGCAATGCCTTTGGCAGTGAAATCGAAAAAAGCCTCGCCCAAATGGTGTATGATAAGTTGTCTGAGCATTATAAAATGCCGGCTTTAGAAACCATTCATCAGCAATTGTTAGTCGCATATGGTATTATCAATGGTATTTTTATTTTAGCTTATCGCTCAGAAAAAGAAATCACCGATACCTATCGCCAAGAAGCGATTACAGCGGTGATTGCTTATCTGCGTTGTTATCTACCTGAAAATTTGCCAAAAAACGGCTAGTTTTATAACCTACTAGGGTTATAACCGATAGCCAATAAAAAACCCATCAGCGAGATGGGTTTTTTTACTTAAACAGAAAATCTACGATTAGATTTTGTTTTCAGTTTTTTGTGCGGTAGTGGTTACCGCGTCACCTGTTTTTGATACGTCTTTACCAAAACCTTTGATTGTATTACAACCTGTAACAGCAAACATAACAGCGATTGATGCAGCGATTAATTTTTTCATTTTAAATTTCCTCAGATATATCCATTATTTTTTAACAGTTTTTAGCTACCAGGTTAAATCATGCGACTTTATTGATTCATAGAAGTTAAAATAAAGTAAAACATGCTTGGTAGAGTCATGGTAATGCAGGTTAGTCTAACGTCGCTATAGCGTTAATGTAACCAAAACTATCAAGTTGTAAAAAAAACTTAAATTTACGCAATAAGTATAGGTTTTTTGTAAATTAATCTTCGCATTTAGCGCTTTTTTATTTCAATCTGTTTTATTTTAATCTGGTTAAGGATGTCGACATGATTCATGTGGTATTAGTTGAACCCAAAATGCCAAGCAACACAGGCAATATTATTCGGTTATGCGCCAATACGGGTGCAACGCTACATTTGGTTGAGCCATTAGGGTTTGAGTTAGAAGATAAAAAATTACGCCGAGCAGGGCTCGATTATCATGAATGGGCAAATGTCAAAGTACATGCCAATTGGCAGGATGCGCAGGACAGTCTAAGCCAGAGCGGGGTACAAAGAATCGTTGCCTTGACCACCAAGCTTAGCAAGCCTTTATATGATGAAGATTTTGCGCAAGTGGCAAATATCGCTTTGGTATTTGGGTCAGAGACAGCCGGATTACCCGAGCCAATTCGCGCGGCAATTGGGCAAGACAACTGGTTGCGTTTGCCTATGTTACCGACCTCTCGCAGTTTGAATTTATCTAACAGCGTGGCAATTACCTTATTTGAAGTTTGGCGTCAGCAGGGGTTTGGCGGTGATACTGGTCACAGTATCGGTTATGACAATCTCGTCCCTTATGACCCAAAATAATCTCAAAATTTATAAGCAATTTGCAGGTTTTGGCAACCCTGCAATGCGGTTGACATGACGCGCGACAAGACCCGTGTTAAACATGGCTTGCAGTTTGGTGTTATCAATCGCCAATGAGGGCAATTGCTTGGATAAAAACTTGATTAAAGGACGGGTCGTCGGTGGATGGCTATACAAGTCATAATATTGACGCACCGCGTCTATGATTTGATAGTGCTCAGGGGTTAACGTGACATCCAGCGTGTTCGCCAATTGTTGCGCGATATCGGGTGTCCAGGTTTGATGAGCTATCAAATGACCGTCTTGGTCAAGGGCGGCTTGGTCAAGTTCGGGAAGTTGGGTCATAGTATTTATAAGTCAAAAGTGGTATCAAAATTAGGCGCTGTGGTGGGCTTTAGCGATACTTGAGTACACCAATCAAAGGTTGTTGGTTGGTTGGCTTGCCACGCTTTTAATCTATCAAAATCCGCTAGCGCTAGCCAAGCGGGCGCCATATCATACATGTCAAGGGATGCTAGCATATGGGCAAGCTTGCCCGTAGGCTCATCAAGTAGTAAGTTTAGCATGCCATCACCGATAGTCAGCTGAATTTGGTGGTCAAACGCCGCCAGCGCAAACGCCATTGACAAGGCTTCATGACAAAGCAAAAACGTGTCAGCGTGAATATTAATTATAATTTTCATAGTAAACCGCTATCGCTAAACCCATCCCAATTAAAACTGATAAACCGTTTTTGCACTGTGCAGATGCATGGCTAATTCACCCAAACCAACCAATTCAAAGCCATCTGCCAAATTGTCACCTTGTAGCTGATGTCTAGTCGCATTGTCAGCATCTGTCACCCCGCGAGCCAAAGCGGCACTCACACACACTTGAATGGTTAAATCATGACTCATAGCAAAGTGTTGCCAATTTTTTGCCATATTTTCGATATCATCTGGCAGCCAAATTAATCGGTTGGCCAACATCACCGCATCACTATATAAGAAAATTTTAAAATCGATAGTAGTTAACGGGTTCTGATCATCGGTTGTTTTACTATCGTTTGCACATAGCGATTGGGCGCATTCAAGCGCTTGTTTGGTGAGCGGATGACTAGGCGCATGTGTCATCAGCATGACAATCGGTGTATCCAACGTCGAAGTATTTGGCATAGCGGTATTATTCGATGTAGTTATCAAATCAGTCATTTAACCATCTATAAGGCATTAATCTATAAAGTGCAATCTGCTCGCCATTTTAGCAAAATCGACCCCTATTTGCGATAGTTGCGATACTTGTAATAGCGGCGGTAGGTGTGACAGTTGTAATAGGTGCGATGCAATTGTCATCAAACTGTTATCAAATTGACATGAGGTTGTCAATGGCGGCTTATAAGCTTAACCCAGACAAAGGATTGATTTAATTTACCGAAACGGCTTTTGTAGTCAAATAAAGCAGTCGGTTGTAATGGTTGATAACATACTATGAGTGACAATACTGTAAACACTAATTTGTACCAGGCTTCGTCTGACACTCAGACGACGTCAGGCAATCAACAGAGCCCCTCTACTCAAGTTGCAGGCACGCCTTTTCATGACAATAGGCCATCATTGCATATCGCTTTGGTGACTGAAACGTGGCTGCCAGATATCAATGGGGTAGCCTCAAGCGTTTATCAAATCATGCGCGAACTCAAATTGATGGGGCATCGCATCACTTTGATTCGCCCCAAACAAAGCGATGAAGTCGAACAACACACCCTAACGACAGGGCTTAACACTGCGGCTGTTACCACTGATTTGCAAGTGCCCAGTTTGCCCATTCCCTATTACCCGCATCTGCGCATGGGGCTACCTTGTTACCGATTTTTAACTATGCAGCTGCGTAAGCTTCGTCCTGATATCGTGCATATCGTGACGGAAGGTCCTTTGGGGCTTGCGGCGTTGATTGCTGGCAAACAGCAAAGCATTAAAGTCTCTTCAGGTTATCACACCGCGTTCCATGATTTTAGCCGATACTTTGGTTGGAAAGTTGTCTCAGTGCCTTTGCTTGCGTATATGAAGCGTTTTCATAACCAGTGCAATGCCACGTGTACTCCAAGTCAGACCACCCAACATCAGCTGGCTGAATTTGGTTTCAAGCATTTGTACCAAGTCGGTCGTGGCGTTGATACAGCGCGCTATGCACCGAGCAAACGTAGCCAAGCATTACGGCAAAGTTGGGGCGTGGGCGAGGGCACCACAGTGTTAATGTGTGTGAGCCGTGTTTCCCCTGAAAAAGGTATGGATACCGTCATTAAAAGCTTCAAAGCGCTACAATTACAGCAGCTGCATCGTCATGTCAAATTAGTGATTGTTGGTGATGGACCATACAAAGAAGCGCTCGTTAAAAGGTATGCCAATGATACAAGCATTATTTTTGCAGGCTTTATAACAGGCGAGGCGCTGGCAAGTTATTATGCCAGTGCCGATGCTTTTGTCTTTGCTAGTCAAGTGGAAACTTTCGGTAATGTCGTCACCGAAGCGATGGCATCGGGTTTGCCAATTTTTGCCTATCATGATGCGGCTGCGGCGCTGTTGGTGGATGATAGTTGTGGTAAAACCGTACCGCTTGGGCAAGAACAAAACTTTGTAGAGATGATCAGTGAATTACCCAAACAACAACAGCTTGATCAGATGCGACTAGCTGCAAGGCACAAGGTGGCCGCTTTTTCTTGGCAAAAACCTGCCCAAGAAATGTTGACCATGTTTTATGAAGTACTATCAATTCAGACCAATACCGTAACAGCCAGCACAGTGACGCCAACCATTTTGCCTTCTCAAGCACTCGCTCAACATCCGCTAGCGGATTTGACAATCGCCCTCACACCTGAGTCAGTTCACCCGACTCCGACTGTAGCTGTAGCGACAAAAAACCACCCACGATATAGTCATTCTCCGCAAAATAGTCACTCAACCCAAAATAGTCACCCAATCTAAAGACCCGCTGAATCTGCCGCGTTTTTCTCCAAAACGTGAGTTTCAAATAGGCAAAAAAAGGATGGCGCCATGAATCAATCCATGAATCAACCCATAAAAAAATCCAAACTGTCACTTGCCAATTCAGAATTCACCTGTACCTCTGTTAGCTCTGTCGAAAACTTACCTAATTTAATGCGCAATTATTATCAGTTTTTGCACAGTAAACCTAGACTATATCATTTGCAAAAGCGGGTGCTGCAATGGGATACTTGCTTATGTTTACGGGTAAATTTACTGTCGCAATTGAAGTTTTTTGCGCAGTTTTTCAAAACCATCAGCCGCTTAGGCGATGGTTGGTTTTGGGCGGTATCGACGGTAGTGATGTTAGTAGCGTTACTATCGCAAGGACTGGTCGCTAGTATCGTTGCTGTTAAAGTGTGTGCGGTGTTACTCAGCAGTTTTTGCGGTTATTTGCTGTATAAGTATTTAAAAGTACACACAGTGCGTCCACGCCCTTACCAAGTACACCAGACCATTACTTTAGGCGAACGGCCTTTGGATGTATTTAGTTTTCCATCAGGGCATACGCTGCAAGCGGTATTGTTTACCACCATGATAGGTCATCAAGTGCCGATGATGTTATGGGTATTGCTGCCATTTACGATGCTGGTGGCATTATCGCGCTTGGTGCTAGGGTTACATTATCCCACCGATGTATTGGTGGGGGCAGGCATTGGCGCAACATTTGCGACCCTCGGTAACAAAGTGAGTGATTACTTGGTTGCGTAAAGGATGTCGCCAAATAATGATATCGCTAACTATCAAGGCAAATGAAAGCCAAACTGCGCACACATCGTTAACCAATCTGTATCCACAGGTGCAGTGATATCAAGACGGTGGTTGTCAGTCAGTCTATTAAAAGCCAAGGTATGCGCATGTAACATCAAGCGATGCACGCCGATATGTTGACGGATGGCGCGATTTTGGTGATGATCGCCATAACTGGTATCGCCAATAATCGGATGAAACACATGCTTCATGTGGCGACGTAGTTGGTGTTTTCGTCCGGTAATGGGCGTCAATCTAGCCAGGCTAAAGCGTGAAGTGGGATAGCGTGCGCGCGCTTGAAACGGCTGCTCAGTTGTTGCCAAGCATTGCCAATGCGTTTGCGCAGGTTGCAGTAAGGTTAATTCAGCAGGACTGCTAAGGGCTTCATCAAACATGTCTGTCGAACTAACCTTTCTTTGTTGCAGCGCCTGCAAACTTGGTTTATCGCCAATTTTATCCAAAATTTGTGTGAGCGGGTAATCAATCAGCCCAGATGTCTGCTCGTTGACTGTCAAATACCCGCGCACGATGGCTAAGTAAGATTTTTGCACTTGCCTGTTTTCAAATTGCTCACACAGTTGCCGAGCTGATTCGCTCGATAAAGCAAACAGTAACACCCCTGATGTCGGTCGGTCTAAGCGATGAATCGGATAAACATATTGACCCAATTGATCGCGTAGGGTCTGCATCACAAACTCGGTTTCATGACGGTCAAGCCAGCTTCGATGCACAAGCATACCCGCAGGCTTATTGACGGCCACACAGTGTTCATCTTGATATAAAATTTCTAACATAGTGTTTCCCCAAAAGCCACAGACATAAAAAAGGTCAGAATCTTATCTGACCTTTTCACCACCTTAACCATTATTCATGTTCGTTGTGCATCGGTGGATGACGCTTAAAACCACCCGTTTTAAATGCCAAGTAGATGATACCGATTACTGCCCAGCCTAAGCCCATTTTGATGGCGATAGGCTCACTTTCTTTCCACATCAGTGCAACACTGATAAAGCCAAGCAGCGGCACAATCAAATACATAAATAAATCATAGGCACTGTGGTAGCGTTTTTCACGGATGATGTAGGTCGCAATCACGGATAAATTCACAAAACTAAACGCCGTCAATGCCCCAAAACTAATCAAATGCGCGATGACATCAAACTCAATAAAACCCGCGGTTAGTGCAATCACACCCGCGATATAGATGTTGTAGGTTGGGGTCAAGTATTTTGGATGAATATGACCAAAAATACGTTTATTAATGACCCCATCACGCCCCATCACATACATCAAACGAGAGACACCGGCATGCGCAGAAATACCTGACGCCATCACCGTAACAATTGCAAAGCCCAATACAGCGGCTTGAAACGCAGAACCACCCACCAACATCAAAATATCTGGCTGGGTAGCAGCGACATCTGGGAAATATTTGTCAGGGGTTTGTGGGAAATAAATCTGCATAAAGTAAGTGCTAATGATAAACACAATACCGGCAATCAATGCGGTCAAGAAAATTGCTTTTGGTAAGGTTTTTTGCACATCTTTGGTTTCTTCTGCCAATGAGCTTAGTGAGTCAAAGCCTGTGAAAGAGAAACATAAAATCGTTGCACCACTGATAAGTGCCGTCATGTTGGCAATATCACTCCAAAACGGCTTTAAGCTCCATAATTGGTAAGCTGCGGCATTGATAGTGCCGTCCGCATTGGTGCCCGCCATCAATTTGCTATACACCAACCACGTAAATACACCGATAATCAATAGCTGAATAAACACAATCCAACTATTAAAATAAGCCACGACTTTGGAGCCATGCACATTAATCCAGGTCATAAATCCCGTCAGAATAAATACCCAAATCCATTTGTTGACATCAGGGAACAGCGCTTCAAGATAAATCACCGCTAGGATAATATTCACCAAAGGTGACAATAAATAATCCAACCAAGAAGACCAACCCACCATAAACCCGACATTGGGATGAATTGATTTTTGCGCATAGGTATATGCCGAACCCGCCGAAGGATAACGACGAATCATGCTACCGTAACTTAGCGAGGTAAGCAAAATAGCAATCAATGCAATAATATAAGATGTTGGAACGTGCTGATGACTGGCTTCAGAAACCAAGCCGAAGGTATCAAATACGGTCATGGGCTGAATATACGCCAAACCAATAATGATAATGTGCCAAAGGGCTAAATGACGTTGCAATTTAGCGGGCGAATTAGTCGCAGTGGGGGTATTGTTCAAAGCTACCTTTCTCCTATACCCAGTGGTGTTAAAAACAGTCAGCTATCAAAAGACAAATGGGCGCTGTTTTTAGCCAGTTGAGAGTAGATTAATGCAGAGCATTTAATCCATGAAAAAAAAGAGCCTATTATAAACAAAAACTAAGAATAAACTATGAACAATTAAAAAATCTCGTTAAAAAAATCATGCATGGATTGTTCTATGCATGATTTTGTAAAATTTAACCTCTAGTCAAAATAGCCGTACAATAGTTATTGATCGCGATTGGCTTTTTCACGTTTTTTGAGTAACACCAACACGGCACCATTGCCACCTTGCGCCGCAGGGGCTGAGCAAAAAGCAAGCACTTCAGGAATCTGACGCAACCAGCCATTCACGCAGGTTTTTAAGATACTATCAATGCCTTTGCCATGAATGATTTTCACGCAATTTTCATTGTTTTTTTGAGCCTGCAAAATCAACTGACTCATGGCTTCACGCGACTCTTCAATAGTGGCACCATGTAAATCTACAGCATCATACCAGCGAATCTTGCCTTGTTTGAGGTCATTAAACACTTTGTTCTGTAGCGTTGCGGTTTTATAACTTAAATAAGCATCGCCAGAGACAGGGTTGAGCAGCGCTTGCATATCAGACAATACATGTCCGCTATCATCGTCACCACCGACTGCCGCCGCGCGTTTGGCTAGCGTCGTCGCATCAAGCTTATTGCCAGCGTTGTTTTTATCCGCCAAGTTTTTATCTTTGATTGGCTGCACGCCTGACATGGCTTGCATAAATAGCAATTTATCATCATCAAGATGTTCGCTATTATATTTTTTAACTTGTTTGGCGACTTGTTGCTTGCTCAATAAACCCACGGTTTCAGTCGGTTTGCCGTTTTCATCGGTCTCTTTGGTTTGGCTGCGCCCTTTACCCAGTTCGGTTTTAAGCTGCTTTAACTGGTCTTGCATTTCTTTAGAAAATAAATTTGCCATACAATAACTCTATAAATCGGTATAAAAAATAGGGCGTTTATCGATGAAATGCCCTAACATCAATTATTTAACTTGGCTATTTTACGCATTTTGTTGCGATTGTGCCAATAACTTTGCTAATGCCGCGCCTGCATCGCCTGTTTTCATAAATTGCTCACCAATCAAAAACGCATGGATGTCATTGCCCAGCATCAATTTTACATCCTCTGCCGAATGAATCCCGCTTTCTGTCACCAATAAGCTATCTTGTGGAAACAGTGTTTTTAGGCGTAGGGTAGTGTCTAAACTCACATCAAAGTTATGTAGATTGCGATTATTAACGCCATACACGTTTTGACGATGGGCGGGCAAGCGTAACGCACGTTCCACTTCTGTCTCGTCATGGCACTCAATGAGTACACTCATGCCAAGCTTTAACGCCAATTCATGCAGTTCAGCGACTTGCGCATCCGATAAACACGCCATAATCAGCAAAATACAATCTGCCCCAAGCGCACGTGATTGCAAAATGTGATACGGCTCAATCATAAAATCTTTGCGTAGCACAGGCAAGCTTACCGCTTGGCGCACTTGCAATAAATACGCATCCGAGCCTTGGAAATAATCCGTATCCGTCAATACTGATAGACAAGCGGCACCCGCTTGTTCATAGCCGACTGCGGTGGCGACAGCATCGAAATTAGGGGCAATGATGCCTTTGGATGGTGAGGCTTTTTTGACTTCCGCAATGACACGGATACCCGCTTTGCGCAAACTGCCGGCAAAATCACGGATGTCATCGCGGTTCGCTGCGGCAATTTGCTCAAGGTCGTGCCAAGATTGTTGTTGTTTGGCTTTGACTAGTTCTTGACGTTTGGTGTCGACAATTTTTTGTAATACCGAGGGGACTGCTTGATGAGGCATGGTTTTTCCAAAAATTTAATGAGAGGTGAATTGCTGAGTAAAGCTTGCTAACGCTGCCATTTTTTGCAAGGCTTTGCCACTGCTGATGATATCTTGTGCCATGGCTACGCCTTGTTTTATGGTATCTGCTTTACCTGCTACATAGATGGTCGCACCGGCGTTTAAGGCGACCATATCCGCGGCTTTTTTGGCGATGGGGGTTTTATTGGGATTGTTAGCGAGTGCTTCGCGGATGAGCGCTAGGCTTTGTGCTGGACTGTCAATGATTAAGCCTTTAAGCGTTTGCGATTCGATACCAACATCTTCAGGTTCGATATCATACACGCTGACTTTGCCGTCTTTAAGTTCAGCCACATGGGTATAAGTCGCCAGTGAGATTTCATCAAGGTTATCCACTGAGCCGACGACTAGCACATGCTCCGCGCCAAGGTTTTTGAACACATTGGCAAGCGGTTCGCACAGCGAAGGATTAAATACCCCAATCATGGCATTTTTGACGCCCGCAGGGTTGGTTAAAGGTCCCAAAATATTAAACACCGTGCGCGTTTTTAGGGTACGGCGAATGGGCATCGCGTGTTTCATTGCCACATGGTGATTGGGCGCAAACAAAAAACCGATACCATGGGTCTTAATCGACTGGGTAATCTGCTCGGTATTTAACGCCAAATTAATACCCGCTTGCTGCAGCAAATCGGAACTGCCCGATTTGCCGGAAACGCCGCCATTACCATGCTTGGCGACATGGCAGCCGGCAACCGCTGCGACCATGGTAGCGGCGGTAGATACATTAAACAAATTTGCGCCATCACCCCCCGTACCCACAATATCGACGACGTTGGGCACATCCGATAAATCCACTTTAATCGCAAGCTCCCGCATCACTTGGGCAGCGGCGGTGATTTCTTCGATACTTTCACCTTTCATACGCAGCGCGGTGAGCAGCGCGCCCATCATGGCATCGGGGCATTGACCTTGCATGATGGCTAGCATGACGCCGCGCATTTCTGCATAGGTCAGGTCAATGGTATTGATGGCGCGATCCAGTGCCGTGGTAAGCAGTAGTTGGGTTTGCTCTGGTGTTAACGGTTGGTTGTTCTCTATAGCCGTGGTAATGTCACCAAGATAGGGCGTTACAGTATGGGTCATGTCAGTCTCGTATGAGTGTTTATGGCTTACACTTGATATATCATTGTACTAGTATACTATAACAAAGCCAGATTTTAAAGCCAAGTTTTAAAGCCAAACTTTAACCCGTAACACTCAATTACCCCAGTCTAAGGGTTAGCGTTTTGATAGTTTTGATAGTTTTGATAGTTTTCATAGTTAGCTAAAAAATTTTTCAAAATCGCATACCCATGTTCACTTAAAATAGATTCTGGATGAAACTGCACCCCTTCAATCGGCAATGTTTGATGCCTAATGCCCATCACAGTGGGGGATGTGAGCAAATTATTTGGGTGAATATCATCACACCATGCGGTAACTTCTAGACAAGCAGGCAAACTGTCTACCGCAATCGCTAAAGAATGATAGCGAGTGGCTTTAAAAGGTGAGGGAAGGCCGGCAAATATCCCTTGGTGGTGATGAAAAACTTGCGACACCCGCCCATGCATAATCGTTGGGCAACGGATGATATTGGCGCCAAATGCTTGCCCAATCGCTTGATGACCCAAGCAAACGCCTAATATAGGAATAATGCCGGCACAGTCTTTGATAAAATTCAACGTATTGCCCGCATCGCTTGGCGTGCAAGGTCCAGGACCAATGACCAAATAATCGGGATGTAAACGAATAATGTCTTCACTGCTGCAAGCATCATTGCGCCAGACTTTAACGGCTTGTCCCAATTGCTCAAAATACTGCACCAAATTGTAGGTAAAACTATCGTAGTTATCAATAAAAAGTAGCAATCCAGAAACCCTATGCTGTAATTGTTGGACAATGGTTAGCCGATGGAAAAACTTCACCGTTATTTTAGTTAATTATTTTATCATAACCATTATACAAGTCACTGACAGCAAGTGAATGAAACCGAATAAGTGAAACAGAGTCGCAGGGGCAATGTTAATGATTCTCACTAAAATAGTTAAACACATATTTTATGCACTATAAAAGTGAATATTGATAAAATATTAATTAAAATGGTGCAAATGCTACAGTCGGATAGCGATTTGAAGGTTATCTAGGCAGATAGCCATATCAGCCAACTTCATCAGTAAATCCACCTTCAAATAACTCATTGAATTTGATATAAAAATTTAATCTCTATCATGATATGCAAAAAGTTGGCACATAACTTGAAAGTTTAATTTCAACAAGCACCACTTTGTTTATCTCTTGTCACAGCACCAAAAAGAGTATAAAGTGGCGTAACGTTTTTTTAATCATTTTTTGCGTAAAAGGAAACGAGCAATGTCGAATAAATTTTTAGATTTAATCAAATCTAGCGAAGCAAAGTGGGTAGATTTTCGTTTTACCGATACTAAAGGTAAAGAGCAACATGTAAGCTATCCAGCTGACAGCATGGACGAAGACATTTTTGAAGAAGGTAAAATGTTTGATGGTTCATCAATCGCTGGTTGGAAAGGCATTGAAGCGTCAGATATGATTTTGATGCCAGATTCTGATACCGCCTTTGTCGATCCTTTCTTTCGTGAAACGACAGTTGTTGTGACCTGTGACGTTATCGAGCCATCAACCATGCAAGGTTATGACCGTGACCCACGCTCAATCGCGCGACGTGCTGAAGAATACCTAAAATCAACCGGTATCGGTGATACTGCATTCTTTGGTCCAGAGCCAGAATTCTTCGTATTTGATGATGTAAAATGGTCAATCGACATGTCAGGTGCCCGTCACACCATCTCAGCTGATGAAGCCGCTTGGTCAACTGATAAAGAAATGGAAGGCGGTAACTATGCGCACCGTCCACGCGTCAAAGGCGGTTACTTCCCAGTACCACCCGTTGATAGCTCACAAGATATGCGCGCTGATATGTGTGCCGCGGTAGAAGCGATTATGGGTGAAGGTCGTGTTGAAGTCCATCACCATGAAGTTGCCTCTTGCCAGCTAGAAATCGGTGTATCATTTAATACCCTAGTTCGTAAAGCGGACGAAGTACAACAGTTTAAATATGCAGTACACAACGTTGCACACGAATATGGTAAGACTGCGACCTTTATGCCAAAACCGATGGTTGGTGATAATGGTTCAGGTATGCACGTTCACTTGTCAATCCAAAAAGATGGCAAAAATACCTTTGCCGGTGATGAATACGCAGGGTTATCAGAAACTGCTTTATACGCAATCGGTGGTATCATCAAACATGCTCGTGCATTAAATGCCATCACTAACCCATCAACCAACAGCTACAAACGCCTAGTACCGCATTACGAAGCGCCTATTAAACTGGCTTATTCAGCGCGTAACCGCTCAGCGTCAATTCGTATTCCATACGTGGCAAGCCCAAAAGGCAAGCGTATCGAAGCACGCTTCCCAGACCCAGCAGCTAACCCTTACCTTTGCTTTGCCGCATTGTTGATGGCAGCGCTTGATGGTATCCAAAACAAAATCCATCCAGGTGAAGCCGCAGACAAAAACTTATACGACCTTCCACCAGAAGAAGAAGCATTGATCCCAACGGTGGCAGAAAACTTGGAAGTTGCGCTTAAAGCGTTAGAAGACGACCATGAATTCTTAACCAAAGGTGGGGTATTTACCAAAGAAATGCTTGACGCTTACATTGCCTTGAAAAAAGAAGAAGTAGAGCGTTACAACGTATCAGTTCATCCAATCGAATTTGATATGTACTACAGCTGCTAATAAGTTCGCTTTTCAAAAAACCCAACTTCACATTAAGTTGGGTTTTTTTATGTGAAATTTTAGGCTAATAGGCAAAATTATTTAGGGAATTGATTATCAAGCTTGCTAAAATACGCACAATAATAGGTTTTTAGGGGAAGGCTTATATGATTTTGAAAAAATATAGTACCGATAATAAATATAGTACCGATAATAATAGCGGTTTGCGCTATAGTTATAACTTTGCACTCACGGCTGTAGTATTATTGCTGTCACAGTTAGGCCATGCTGAAGTGTATAAGACGACCACCTCAGAGGGTCAAGTGGTATATACCGATAATATCAATACCGCTTATCAATACAATAAAAACAGCAAAAATATCAGCGTATTAGATAAATTACCCACCCAATCACAGGTATCTTCGACGACGACTCAACCGGCAACGACATCTAATAACTTGAACAATGAAGTTGATAACGCAGCGAGTACGGCTACTGACAATCGCTTGCCTGATAGTTTAGGTGATAGATTAACTGGTCGCTTATCGACACAATCCATCTCAGCGAGCCAGCAGGGCGATTATGTCATAAAAATTGTATCGCCTGAAGCCGGGCAAACGCTGCGACGGGGTAGTCAACCCATTGAGATTAACGTTGCGTTGACACCGAGTTTAAAAACAGGGGATAGAGTCGTCTATCAACTCAATAACCAAACTTTAGCAACCATAAAAGACACTAGCTATACTATCGCAACTACCACGCTCGATCCTAACCCGTATACCATTACTGTAAGCGTTGAAAACGTCTTAGGGGAAGTCATCGCGCAAGACACTCGCGCTATCACTCTCATCAGTAATAATGTACTGTACCAAAAAAAACGTAAAGCGATTGCGCAGGCACAAAAGAAGAAAGCCAATCAACCTTGGTATAAAAAAATACTTTAATACTTTAAGCTATCGTTAAATTTGCTTATACCATAAGGCACTACCATAACCGATGCAGCTTTATCCAATCAAAGACCATAGCTGGGTGGCTATTGATATTCACCATAATTTGGGTGAACAGGCTACCCGATTAACCCATAAATCAGGGTCGATGTCTTGTCGTCAACTGCTAAAAAAGCTACAGCAAGCGCTTAATTTGACAGGCGAGTTAATGGAGGCAAACTTTCCTTATCATTTTATCACGGCTGATGGTTACACTTGGTATGTCAGTTTTAGCCATAGCCGCCAACATGCCGCAGTATTGATTTCGCCCTATACAAATATCGGTATTGATGTCGAAGACAGTGCAATTAGTCATCAGGTTGCTTCACGCTTTTTTTCACCCCATGAATATCAATGGTTGAATCAAAAGCCTGCAGTCAATCAAGTAGTTTTACGAAACCTGCTATGGCGACTTAAAGAATGTACCATCAAAACCCATCAAAATGCCAATAAGCAATTAATAAAAGAATTAAAACATGATGTGCTAGATGAATTGGGCGAGGAAGTTATCAATCAACTCATTGGCGTCAATGAGATAAATGCTAAAGATAAGCCCATACAATGTGTGCAAACCAACGCTAAAATAATTGGCAATTTTAGTAGCAAACTGTGTAGTTTTATTATTGTAAAGTCTTAAATAAGGCTAAAAAATCGCTGTTTAAAAAAATAACCAATTCTTACGAAATTACTTTTTTTTGTAAAAAACCCATGCTATGATTGCTATAAGAACAATTTACTATGTAAGCGACATTGTAGAGAAATGTTTTAACAAACTATTACAAACGCTTAACTAGTACATTAATTAGCAGGCGTAGGTAGTGGGTAGCTCATCTTAACTAGGCGTAACTGTACTTGGTTAAAAAACTACTTTAAAAACCTACCATTAATAGTGTTAAAGGAAGTTATAATATGTCAGTTCGTGAACAAGGCATTGTAAAATGGTTTAATGATTCAAAAGGTTTTGGATTTATTCAGCGTAACAGCGGTGAAGATATTTTCGTTCATTTCCGCGCGATTCAAGGTGACGGCTACCGTTCACTTCAAGATGGTCAAAAAGTTGAATTCATCGTGGTTGAGGGTCAAAAAGGTCTTCAAGCTGAAGAAGTTACCAAAGTCGAATAAGTTAAGCCAAAAAGGGGTTGAAGTGTTATTTTTGACCTTTTTGCAAACCAAGTTGATGTCATTAACTTGGTTTTTGTTGTTTCTCATAGCCAATGATTGATTGGTCAAAATAGGTTAAATCTCTGTGTTTCAAACTTTCTCACAATTACCCCTTCATCCAGCGCTTAAACAAGCGATTGACCAACTAGGCTATCAAACGCTAACCCCTATCCAAGCGCAGATATTGCCCAATACACTCGCTGGGCAAGACGCCATTGGGCAGGCACAAACAGGTACAGGTAAAACAGCAACGTTTTTACTCACCATCATCAATGAATTGCTAAATAATCCTCTAAACCCTGAGGTTGATGGCGACCGTTTTTTGGGTGAAACCCGTGCGCTGGTGCTCGCGCCGACTCGAGAACTGGCTCAACAAATTTATCAAGATTGCCTTGAGCTCACCAAGTTTACCAAACTTCATACTGTTTGTTTGCTCGGTGGCACAGACTATGACACGCAGTCAAAGCAGCTGCATCAAAAGTTTGTCGATATCATCATCGCCACCCCAGGTCGTTTGATTGATTTTTGCTTTCAGCACCATGTGTATCTCGATCGTCTTGAAATTTTGGTATTAGATGAAGCGGATAGAATGCTGGATATGGGGTTTATACCTGATATCAAACGGTTGATTCGTATGATGCCTGCCAATACGCATCGGCAAACCCTGCTTTTCTCCGCTACTTTTAACCAAGATGTGATGAATTTAGCTTATCGCTGGTTATATCAGCCGATTTTTGTAGAGATTGCGCCCGAGCAAAAAACCAGTCAGAACATTGAGCAGTTATTTTTTACCTTGATGGAATCGGACAAACTGGCGGCGTTACAGCAAATTATTGAAAAAATTTCTCCCAATAAAATCATTGTCTTTGCCAATCGTAAAGACCAAGTCAAACGCCTGTATGACAAACTTAATCGTCAATATAAAGTAGTGATATTGTCAGGGGATGTCATCCAAGCCAAACGCGAAAAATATTTGGCACAATTTCGTCAAGGCGATGCCAATATTTTAGTGGCGACTGATGTCGCAGGGCGAGGTATTCATGTGGATGATGTGGCTTGTGTGGTCAATTATACCTTGCCAGACAGTCCTGATGATTACGTTCATCGTATCGGTCGTACGGGTAGGGCAGGCAATAAAGGCATGAGTATTAGCTTTATCAGTGAAAACGATGGGTTTAACTTGCCGGCTATCGAGCAATATTTGGATGAAAGTATCAAAATGCAGCAATGGTCGGATGATACCCATTTTTTAGAGAATTAAACTTCTTAATTAATAAAACATGAAGGGCGCTATTAATTAATAGCGCCCTTTTTTACGGCAAAATACATTAATAAAAATAACGCTATAATCTAACGATATCGACTTTAGCAAGACCGTTTGAAAGATTAGCAATTCTGCTAAAAGCACCTTTTGACAAATCTAGCGTACGGCCGTATTTGCCGAACCCGCCTGTGTCAGTCACTCGTACTACCACACTTTTACCAGTGGCTTTGTTGGTGACTTTAAGTAGGCTACCTAATTTGTGCACGTTGCTGGCTGCAGTCAGTGCATGTTGATTGAATTTCTCGCCAGATGCCGTGGTACGACCATGATGCTTGCCACCATACCATGAAACAACAGCAGCATTGGCTTGCTGGGTGACTAAAGTAGTAACAAACAAACTGGCAATGATATATTTCATCGGATGTTCCTTTTATCAATTAAAGCGGTCAATAATCTGACTACTTAAAGGTATCAAGGGGCATTTCCCGTGATTTACATATTAAAAACAAAGTAATATTGTTTAATATCACTTAAGGGATGTGTATTCTAATTACAAAGTTATGTTATTTCAAACAATTTATTGTAAACAAAATCTTTAATATCGGGTATATTTTGCTAAACATGTAAGTTGTGTAACTATATCGGCTAGTTTTTCTAACCTGTTGATTTTATGTAAAAATGCTATCTTGATTACCTTATTGGACATAAAAAACGCAAAAAAAAGAGAATGCAAGTTATTGCATTCTCTTTTTTATATATGGTGGAGATGGCGGGAGTTGAACCCGCGTCCGCCAGCACTACGCCCATGACTCTACATGTTTAGATTCTGTCTATGGCTTTAATGGTTGGCGAACCGACAGTCAGGATGCCAACCACGAGCCTCTTAAGTTTTGCTCAAATTGGCGAGACAACAATTTAAGCTATCCATCGTGCGTTCGCTTCAAGGAGAGCAACCAGACCAATGGCAATCTGTGCCGTCCCAAGCAGCCCTTAGGCTGCTAGAGCGTAAGTTTCGTCGTTTGCGACTAGTTTAAAATGTATATTTTATTTACGAGTGGACATACTCACTCGACATGCATCATTGAGTTTCATTACCAGCGTCGAAGCCAGAACATCCCCAAATGAACTGTGAATTATATAAGGTTAATAGCTTAAAATACAAGGTTAAACGTCATAATAATTAGGTAAATTACTAAAAACACACACAGACCCCAAAACCGTGCAAATTATTGTCATGCATTTGACGTATTGAGCTGATAAGCTAAACTGTTGAAGTAAGTAAAATTTTTTTGCTATATTTTAATCAATGCAACATTAGACTGAGTCAATTGAACAAGCTAATCAGGCAATTAATGAATGGCAGGTAGCTGAATGGCAAGTAGCAAAAAAAATTCGCCAAGCATCATGCGGATGTCGCAGAATCAGCTCAAACGCCAGCGCGAGTGGGTGTATTTGGCGCATTTTTTAGCCATGCTGCATTTACATCCTGCCAAAACCATCTCAGGTAGGGATGATGGTAATGAGCCTGATTTTACCTGTATTTTTTATTGTGACAAAGGTGAATATAAAATTGGTATCGAATTAACCACGTTGCCAAGACTACGCGATACACTCGGTAATGACAATTTAATGTTAAAACGTTGGTACTGGCAGTCGCTATTACAACTGTCCACCAAATTGACACCAACACAGTTTAATTGTCACGGTGAGATATTAGGTGTCAAGGGCGATTGGCAAAAGATTGATAACCGTAAAATTCTGAATTTATCCCAGCAATTTATCGAGCCACCCCATGATTTGCCACATCCTACGCTCAGTAGTAAATTACAAAACGGTATTGCCAAGACCATGCGTTGGTTACCCAGTGCATTTTTTACCGATATGGCAGATGAAAACGAAGATTTACCGATTGATTCCTACATCAATCAAAGTGATATTGATGCGGTGATGAGCAAAAAAGCACATAAAGTCCAAGCGTACCAAAAAAAAAGGGCGTTGGATGAAGTATGGTTATTGATTCATACTAATGAACAGCAAGAAAAGGGCGTATTAAGTTTTGACACAAGTGAAGTATTGCATCACGGTAGTGAGTTTAATCGCGTGTTTTTAACCTTATATCCCACCACGACACTGCTACAAATTGCTCAATAAAAAAGGCTAAATCTACATTTAGCCTTTTTTATGCTGAAAAATTTCATTTAATCATCGAGTTGTTCCATGACATCATCAGTAAAGTTGACGTTGGTATAGACTTCTTGTACATCGTCCAAATCTTCTAGCATATCAATCATTTTCATGATTTTTTTAGCGTCTTCGACATCAGTGACATCCGCCATGGTTGAAGGGGACATGGTCACTTCTGCGTTGTCGGATTTTAAACCGGCTTTTTCTAAGGCATCCATCACGTCACCGAAATTCTCTGGCTCAGTGACCACTGTGATACTATCACCGTTATTTTCAATATCGGTTGCCCCAGCTTCAAGTGCCACTTCCATGATGGTGTCTTCTAGCGACACATCATCAAAGGTAATTTCACCGCGTTTGCTAAACATATAAGCCACTGAGCCTGATGTACCCAAATTGCCACCATTTTTGCTAAAAGCGTGACGCACTTCGCCAACGGTACGGTTGAGGTTATCCGTCATGGTCTCGACAATCACTGCAACACCGCCCAAGCCATAGCCTTCATAAGTGATTTCTTGCATGTTGTCATTATCACCACCGCCTGCACCACGTTCAATCGCCCGTTTTACAGTGTCTTTGGTCATATTAACTGAGTTGGCTTTTTCCACCGCCGCACGCAAACGTGGGTTACTTGCTGGGTCTGGGTCGCCTTGTTTGGCAGCGGAGACCAGCTCGCGAATGATTTTGGTAAAGACTTTACCTTTTGCCGCATCTTGTTTGGCTTTACGGTGTTTGATGTTTGCCCACTTGGAATGTCCGGCCATGAGTGTATCCTTTATCTAACTATCTAACGTAACAATCTGATTTTCAAAATTTTGCGTGCGCTATTATAAACGAGCAACCCCGATTTTTGATAGGGGGTGCGCCTATGTCATCGCAGGAAATGTTATTGAAAGTTAAAATCAAACCTAAAGGCGAGGCGAATCATCAGGTCGTGGTAATGTCGGCAAATCAATATAGCGGTGTATCAACTCACTTAAATCAATTTTTACCTTTAAATTGACCAAGTTCCAATACTGTCCAGAAATGGTTCGATCAAGCATCATGGTAAGTGGGGCAGGTTGAAAGCTTTGCCAGTATTTAAGCGACTCTTTTGCTTTGGCAATTGCTTGAAAATGGGTCTGGCTGGTGGCAAAGTCATAAGGCGCATGTTTGGATAAATCAAACAACTGGGTAAAACCATACGGGGTCAAACCAATCTGCAACCAATCGTTATAAAAGTCTGTGGGCAATGGCGCATCATTGTCTTTTTTGATGCCAATGCTGACCAAATCTTGCTCAAGCGCTGTCACATCACCGCTCAGGCAATGGATGGCAAAGCGTTTAAATAACGCAACTTCGTCATGGCTGTAAGATTTGATACCACCAAAGTCGTAGGCAATGACCGAGCCATCAGGGCGAAACGCAAAGTTACCTGGATGGGGGTCGCAATGCAGACGATACAGTTTGAACAATTGACCGGCACTAAACTCAAATAAGCGAGTGGCGATTTTTTGTTTGGTTTCATTGTCCCAAGTGGCAGCCACTTCGAGCTTTTCACCCAGTTCTTGTGATAGGGTTAAAATCCGTTTGGTCGAATGGCTATGAAAAACTTTGGGAATAATCAGCCCATCATCCTCACTGTGAAAACTGCCAAAAATTGCCAAATTATGGGCTTCTTTGGTGTAATCAAGCTCGTCATACAGGCTATCACGGATTTCTGCAAAGATTTTATCTTGCAAGGTTTTATCCATATTGAGCACGCCCGTTATCTTAAGCGCCAAGCGAACATGTTTTAAGTCACTATCGATACTGGTATCAACGTCGGGGTATTGTACTTTGACCACGACCGCTTCACCGGTTGGCAACACCGCTTTATGGACTTGACCGATAGAGGCTGCCGCAAACGGTGATTGCTCAAACTGGGCAAACAACGCCTCAATCGGTTGCCCCAATTCTTTTTCAAGCTGCTGTTTGATAACGGCAAACGGCATGGGCGGCGCGTCTTTTTGTAATTTCTCCAGCGCTTTTGAGACTTCAGGGGGGAACACATCTTTATACTGCGAGGCGATTTGACCCACTTTCATCACCGCGCCTTTCATTTCGCCTAAGGTGTCGGCGATTTGCAGCCCTACGGTTTGCAGCATTTCGCTACGGGCTGTGAGTTTATCTTCTTCAGAGCCTGCAAAAGACTTAATAGAATTTTTAGCTGCTTTCCCTGCGATACTGGCAGTCATACCCGCAAGTTTTAAAAAACGTTTTTTTGATGACATAGTGGTTGTCTTATAGCAGAATTTTTTAATTAATTTATCAGTGAAACTATCAGGTAAATTATCAAGTTTTAAGTATTGAGATTAGCAGAAAATGGCTATTTTTGCTATGTACCGTGCTGAAATTTAGCGAATTTTGTGTATAGCTTGGCATAAAAAACTTGGCACAAAAAAAGGCGCCACGATGACACCTTTTTTATCCAAACCATTAAAAAATTATTGTAAAAATAAGCGATAGCCCAAGTTATCGGTGAGATTTTCGCACTCATAGCCAATGTCTTGCAGCTTGGCAAGTAATTGCTCAGCGGTTTGCTCACCCATTTGAATGCCCGCTAAGATACGCCCTTCAGCCGCCCCATGATTGCGATAATGGAATAAAGAAATGTTAAACTGTGAGCCCAATTTTTCAAGGAAGTTAAGCAGCGCGCCAGGACGCTCGGGAAATTCGATGCGAAATAGTTGCTCGTCTTTTAATCCCGCATGTCCGCCGATTAAATAGCGAATATGGGTCTTGGCGACTTCATCATCGGTCAAGTCAATCGCGGCATCATCGGCTTCATTAAGTAGCTGGTGGATTGCTTTGCGCTCTTTTTCCCCTTCTTTGAGGGCGATACCGACAAAAATATTGGCAGCGTGATGGGCATAGTTGGGGTTGGTGTTAATGCGGTAGTTAAATTCGGTGATGTTGCGGCCTTTGAGTGAGCGGCAAAAATCCAAGAAGGCGCCTGTGCGCTCAGGAATGGTCACCCCAAAAATCGCTTCTTTTTTCTCACCAATTTCGGTACGTTCAGCGATATAGCGTAACCGGTCAAAATTCATGTTGGCACCACATAAAATCGCCACACAGTTTTTGCCCTGTAGATTATGATCTTCGATGTATTTTTTCATACCCGCGACCGCCAACGCGCCTGCAGGCTCGACGATGGTGCGGGTTTCATCATACACGTCTTTAATCGCCGCACATACTTCATCATTGCTACAAGTGACCACATCAGGCTCGACCACGGGACCTGAGTTATCACTTTTTGGCATACGGCAGACGTCAAACGGTATTTCACCTAGCTGCGCCACTGCCACCCCATCGACGAACAACCCTACTTGGGGTAGACGTTTGCGTTCACCGGTATCAAGCGCGATTTTGAGACAGGCTGCTTCTTCTGGCTCGACCGCCACGACTTTGACATGCGGTGCGACTTCCCCCAAAAACGCCGCCACACCTGAGATTAAGCCACCGCCACCAACGGCAACAAACACATATTCCATTTTACGCCATTGTTGTACCAGCTCCATGGCAATGGTGCCTTGACCTGCAATGACCAGTTCATCGTCATACGGCGGGATAAAGGTCAAGCCATCGGTCTGGGCGCGTTCAATGGCATAGCGGTTAGATTCATCAAAACTATCGCCATATAGCACCACATTGCCGCCCAAGGACTTGACCGCACTGACTTTGATATCGGGGGTGGTGGTCGGCATCACGATAATGTTATTGAGTCCCAAGCGGCTAGCCGAGAAGGCGACGCCTTGCGCGTGGTTGCCGGCAGAGGCACAAATCACGCCTTTGGCTTTGTCTACTTCGCTCAACTGGCTAATTCGATTGTAGGCGCCCCGCAGCTTGAAAGAAAACACTGGCTGAAAATCTTCACGTTTAAAACGAATATCGTTGTTAAACCGTTCACTGAGTTTTTTGGCGGGTTCAAGCGGCGTTTGAATAGCAGCATCATACACGGTCGCTTGAAGGATAAGGCGTACCCAATCTGATAACATAATAATGACCTAAGTTTGAAAAATACGTTTGAAGATTTATTTTTACCCTCTATGTGCTTTCATAACCAAAACAAAGCAAATCGTTAGAGAAGTAAAAAATAAGTGATTAGATTAGGACTTTAGGGTTTAGCTTGCAAGTGCTTTTACGGTAAAATAAGTTGGGTAATTGATAGCATTAAGTTTTCTATCTATTTTTTTGATAAATTCCTAACAAGGCTGGGTCTATGAGTACGATGAATGCAAGCACGCAACAACAACAAAAACAAGCCGTGGCAGCAGACGCGTTAAAATATATCGAATCAGGCATGATTTTGGGCGTGGGGACGGGCAGTACCGTCAACTGCCTCATTGAATTATTGCCAAAAGTTAACCTAAAGGGCGCTGTGGCAAGCTCAAAGGTCACCGAAGATAAGCTCAAAGCGCTCGGTATTGAGGTGATGGATTTAAATTTCACGGGCGAGTTAGACTTATATATTGATGGGGCCGATGAAGTAAACGAGCACTTACAGCTAGTCAAAGGCGGTGGTGGCGCTTTAACCCGTGAAAAAATTGTTGCCGCCGCATCTAAGCAGTTTATTTGCATGGTGGATGAAAGCAAATGGGTACAGCAATTAGGCGTTGGCTTTCCACTACCGATTGAAGTGTTGCCGCAAGCGCGCTCGTATGTGGCGCGTGAGTTGGTGCAGCTTGGCGGTGAGCCGGTCTACCGTGAAGGATTTGTCACCGATTATGGCAATTTGATTTTGGATGTCTATGGCTTAGATATCGGCTTGGACATTGAAAAGGTAGCAGCGTTTGAAGCAAAGTTAAACAATATCGTTGGAGTGGTGTGTAATGGATTATTTACCGCACAGCGCGCTGATATCTTGCTGATGGCAACGGCAGATGGCGTGAAAAAATTGACAGCCAAGTAAGTAACTAGTAAGTTAACGCTTGTTCGTAATGTTGTCACACAACAAAAAAGACCAAGTCACAATGGCTGGTCTTTTTTAGTTCATAACCGAGTTAATTTATAACCGCTAATGACAGGCTAACTAGTGCATGTATTGACCGCCGTTTACGTTGATGGTCTCACCTGTGATATAAGCAGCGCCATCGCTGACCAAATACATCACGGCAGCAGCAATCTCTTCCGGTTGGGCGATCCGACCCATTGGGATGCCGGCTTTGATGCTTTCCATTACTTTTTCCGGCACCGCCATCACCATCTTAGTACCTGTATAACCTGGTGCAACCACGTTAACGGTCACCCCAGATTTAGCGCCTTCTTGTGCCAACGCTTTACTAAAGCCGATGATACCCGCCTTGGTGGCTGAGTAGTTGGTCTGACCAAACTGACCTTTTAAGCCATTAATTGAGCTAATACTCACAATACGCCCAGATTTTTGCTCAAGCATTTTGTTAAAAACAGGTTGGGTGACCGTGAATAGGGATTTTAAGTTGGTATCAATGACCTCTGACCATTGCTCATAAGTCATTTTTTTGAAAGTCGTATCACGGGTGATACCTGCGTTATTTACCAACACATCAATGTGACCTGCTTTTTCAATTGCATCAACAATAGCTTTGGTGGCTGCTTCATGGTCGGTGAGATTGGTTTCAACAAAGGTGAAATCGCTGGCATTCATGCCTTCTTCTTTTAACCAAGCTTCGCCGCGGTTGACAGTGCTGTCCGCTTTGTGGGTGTAGGTTGCAATAATGTGATAGCCAGCTTGGATTAGCGCATGACAAATAGCAGTGCCAATACCACCTAGCGCACCTGTTACGAGGGCAATTTTTTTGTTTGCAGTTGGGTTGGCCGTTGTCATCACAGTACGCTCCTTGTTTGTTGTGATTGTTGGTTGTACTAAAAAATTCAATGATTAGGATAGTTTATAAGATAAATGTGTTTTTTTACAATTGAACATGCGGCTAAAAAATCAGTCACACGCGATTGATATCAGGGTCAAAAAAAACTATAGACCGAATATTCACATAAAGTTATTGACTTTTACTTCCTTGTTTTTTTCATCATATATGAAAATTTGATAACTACCAATATTTTTTACGTTTTTATTTCTATGACAAACATTTTGCTACGCGCAAACGAGTATTTATAGGTTTGTGTGCTAAAAAAATTTGCAACAATAGCGGTTTGTGCTAGGCTATAAGGATAACTTTAAGCAATGTAAGGTTGAGCAAAATACCCTGTATCAACCGCGCTTAATCAAGGCTAATTGCTAAATTTCTTGCTTGATGTTACAAACTTGGCTTGATTGGAAAAGATTGATTGTATCGATATGCAAACGTGAATGCTTAGTACTTTTATATACCACGATGAGGTGGGTCTGTTTATTTAGTCTGTTTATTTATTTGCCACACGGGAATTAGAATGCCGCAACTATTACCGACGATAGAACAAATCGCTGTATTACAGCAAGCTAGTAATTTTGGCTATCAGTATTGGCAGACTAAAACAAACGTTGCACAAAGCTTTTTAAAAAGCTATCCGCTTACCCAAACGCTCGATGTCCAACATATCAAAGATTTAATACGCGATTATACGCTCGATGAAGATTACCAATTGGCAGATGAAGCAAGCGTGATGCGGGGGCTGCGTCATCTACGCAATTTGTTGATGGTGCGCTGGATTTGGCAAGATGCCTTAAATCTGATTAGTCTAGAACAGCTGACATGGGAGCTATCAAAATTTGCTGATTATTGTCTCATCTTTGCCAAAGACTATGTGTATCAAGATTTAATCAATCGCTATGGCGAGCCGTATTTTTTTGATGAAAAAAATAAACCGCAAAAGGATGATTTAGCTATCATCGCCATGGGTAAAATGGGGGCAGAAGAGCTCAACTTATCAAGCGATATCGATTTGATTTTTGTCCATCAGGGGCAAGGTGAGACAGTGGTTGACCCGTTAAAACAACCAGGGTCAAAAGCTGCCAAATCCATCGATAACAAGAAATTTTTTACCAAATGGGGTCAAGGTATCATCAATCTGCTTGATAAAAACACCCAAGATGGTTTTGTATTTCGCATTGATATGCGCCTGCGTCCTTGGGGCGATGGCAGTGATTTGGCAATTCATTTATCGGCACTGGAAAAATATTTTGCCCAACATGGACGAGCGTGGGAGCGATTTGCTTGGCTAAAAGCCAGAATCGTCAACCCTGTCACCTTTAGCGATAGCTTAAAAGCCCTTATCAAGCCGTTTGTATTTCGTTATTATGTCGATTATAGTGCCTTTGCCGCCCTGCGTGAGATGAAATCGCTGATTCAAAACCAAGTCGAGCAACGTCAAGATACTGACAACGTCAAACTTGGGGCAGGCGGTATCCGTGATATAGAGTTTATCGTGCAGTCGTTTCAGTTGATTTATGGCGGGCGTGTCAGTGATATCAAAGTAAAAAACTGCCTACAAGCGATGAGCCAATTAGAAAAACATGGCTTTATCGATGCGGTGACCCATGAGCAATTGGCACAAGCCTATCGTTTTTTACGCAGATTGGAGCATGGTATCCAAGCCATCAATGATGAACAAACCCAGCGACTACCACAAGATGCCATGCAGCGACATCAGCTTGCCCAAGTGTTGGGGTTTGCCGATTGGGCGGCATTGTTAGCCAAACTTAATGAATACCGCCAAACGGTCAAAATACCTTTTGACGAGCTGGTCAGTGATCGCCAACAGTCTGATGAACAGCTACAAGTGGATCATCAGCACAATTTATCTGAGCTTGAGCAAAAATTAAGCGCTGACAATAAAGATAAATTAAGCCAGTTTTGGCAAAGTAAACTCATCACAGGGCTCAGTGAAGAAGCCAAAACTCGCCTAAATGCCGCCTATCCGATTTTAATCAATGGGTTGTTACATTCTGATTTAAGCGATGATGCAATCAATGTGGCGTTACCTAGAATGTTGACACTGCTAGAGGCGGTAAGTCGTCGGTCAATTTATTTGGTCATGTTTGCCGAAAACCCAACGGCAGCCGCCAAATTGATTCCCATGTTGGCAGCGAGCCCTTGGATTGCGAGCGAGTTGGTAAGTTATCCTGTTTTGCTAGATTCATTTATCCGTGAAAAATACCGTCATTTACCTGATAAGGCAGAACTTAGCGACATCCTGCGTCAGCAGTTGTTACGGGTAGAGCCTAATGATGAAGAAGGGCTACTCAACGCCTTTCGTTTTTTCAAAAAAACCCAAGTCTTGGCAGTGGCGGCGAGTGATGTGTTGGCCGATAGACCGTTGATGAAAGTCTCTGATTCACTCACCTTTATCGCTGAAGTGGTGCTTGAAAAAGCGTTGCAACGGGTATTTGGTGAATTGGTAAAAAAACATGGCTATCCTGTCAATGCCCAAGGCGAGCCTGTGAGTGAAGCGCATAATGGCTTTGCGATTATCGGTTATGGTAAGCTTGGCGGGCTTGAGATGAGTTATAGCTCAGATCTTGATCTTGTGTTTATTCATGACATTGATGAAGAAGCGATGACGCTCGGTGAAAAACCCATCAGCGGTATGAAGTTTGCCGCCCGCCTTGCCCAAAAACTGATGAATTATTTGACCACCCAAACGCGCGATGGCCGTGTCTATGAGATTGATATGCGCCTGCGTCCCTCAGGTCAAGCGGGTATGATGGTGGTATCTACTCATGCGTTTGAACTTTACCAAATGCACAAAGCTTGGGCGTGGGAACACCAAGCGTTGGTTCGCGCTCGTGCCATTTGCGGCGATAGCCGGGTGATGACGCGATTTGACCAAATTCGAAAAGAAGTATTGTGTCTGCCGCGTGATAAAGACAGTGTTCGTATCGAAGTATCCACCATGCGGCATAAGATGCAAGACCATTTGGGCAGCAAACCGCATACCAAGCAGCAAGGATTATTTCATCTGAAACAAGATGCAGGCGGATTGGTTGATATTGAGTTTATTGCCCAGTTTGCTGTCTTGGCGTATGCCAATAGTTATCCTGCGTTGGCAGTTTGGAGTGATAATGTGCGTATCTTTGAAGCGCTTGCCAAAACAGGTATTATCGAAACCGAAATATGCCAACAGCTAACGCACGCTTATCTTCGTATCCGCAGTATGACGCATCGGTTGGCTTTGGCAGAGCAGCCGATACTGGTAGATGAAGCCCAGTGGCATGAATTACGGAATTTTGTTGATGCGCAATGGCATCGTTTAATCGGGCAGCGTCCAGAATAGATGTAACATCACTTTTTATTTCAAACTTAAAACTTTTTATTTAAACAAAACACTTTTTATTTCAAACAAAACACTAGGAGTAATCAATGGCAACAATTCCCAGCATGGCAGACCGTGATGGTTTTATTTGGATGGATGGCAACATGGTAGACTGGCGTGATGCCAAAATCCACGTATTAACCCACACACTGCACTATGGCATGGGCGTATTTGAGGGGGTTCGAGCCTACAAAACCCATGATGGACGCACGGCGATTTTTCGTCTAGAAGACCATACCCAGCGCCTGCTAAATTCAGCTAAAATTTTCCAGCTTGCTGTACCCTATTCGTATGAGGAAGTATTACAAGCACAAAAAGCCGTGGTACGTGAAAATAACCTTGAATCGGCATACCTTCGCCCATTGATTTGGGTCGGTTCTGAAAAATTGGGTATCGCTGCCAAAGATAATAGCATTCACACCATCGTTGCCGCTTGGGTTTGGGGTGCTTATCTAGGTGAAGAAGGCATGGCAAAAGGTATCCGTGTAAAAACCTCAAGTTTTACCCATCACCATCCAAACGTCACCATGTGTAAAGCCAAAGCCGTCAGCAACTATCCAGTATCTATCATGTCAAACCAAGAAGTCACCCGTCATGGCTATGATGAAGCGGTATTGATGGATACTCAAGGCTATGTTTGTCAAGGCTCAGGGGAAAATTTATTTTTGGTCAAAGACGGTGAGCTTCATACCCCAGATTTGTCAGGTGGCGCATTGGACGGCATTACCCGTCGTACGGTGATACAGTTTGCACAGGACTTGGGCATCAAAGTGCATGAGCGTAGAATCACCCGTGATGAGTTTTATATCGCGGATGAAATCTTTATGACAGGTACTGCCGCCGAGATTACCCCAATTCGTGAATATGATGATCACGTTATTGGCTGCGGCGCGCGTGGTGAAATCACCGAAAAACTGCAAAGTCTATTTTTTGACGTGGTGCAAGGCAAAAATGATAAATACGCGCATTGGCTCAGCTACGTGGATGAATAATCGGTAAAATTGTAGATAAGTGAAAATAAGTAGATAAGTGAAAATAAAAGGATAGTTATGTTAAAATGACTATCCTTATTTTTTGAAGAATTATCGGTATTTTGGAAGTGACATGACAACATCGAGTGCAACCACCCCGCTTAAACAAATTATTTGTATCAAATGGGGCACCAAATATGGCGCAGATTACGTTAATAAACTCTATGGAATGGTAAGCCGTAATATCACCCCGCCGTTTCGCTTTGTTTGCTTTACCGACAATACCGATGGCATCCGTCCTGAAGTAGAATGTCAGGATTTGCCGCCCAGCGATATTGTGATGCCTACCAATACCCTTGGTAAATGGCCTAAGTCACGGCTTTGGAATGCACAGCTTGGCAATGTCACAGGAACGGTATTGTTTTTAGATCTTGATGTGGTTGTGGTGGGTAGCCTTGACGACTTTTTTAGTTTTGGCGATGACGATCAGACGGTTTTATCTTATAACCCAAGTAACCCTTTAGAGAAGCTAGGTCAAACCTCGTGTTTTCGCTTTAAAGTCGGTAGTTTGGTTAGTTTGCTAGAAAAATTCCGTGCCGATCCACAAGGGGTGGCGGATAAATATCGCTTTGAGCAGCGTTTTGTCACTCGCAATGCCCCAGGTGGGGTTAAGCTTTTTCCCAAAGAGTGGGTGGTGCATTTTCGCCGCAAATGCCGTCAGCCATTTCCGCTAAATTATTTTATCCCGCCAAAACTGCCTCATGATGCACGCATTATTATTTTCCCTGGGGATTTGTATCCGCAAAATGCGATTGCAGGACAATACAACAAAAACTCTGCCGATAATGCTAAAGAACATTTAGGGCAATTATTCACCGCTGACAAAATCAAAAAACCGATTTCGCATTTACGCCATTTTATTTTGCCGACTGATTGGGTGGCAACGCATTGGCGAGAATAGAGGATAAACTATGGCGAACTTAGACCAACCTATCAAACTTTTTATCGGCTGTGACCCTAATAACAGTGACCTTGAGCAGATGATGGTGCTAGATTATAGTTTGCACAAACATACAAGCGAGCCTGTTGAGATTATTTGGATGCAGTTAAGCCGTGACCCAAGCAGTGTATGGTATTCCAATCCGCAAACAGGCGAGGGCTGGCATACCGAAAAATGGGCGACCCCGTTTTCGGGCTTTCGTTGGGCAATCCCTGAATATTGTGGCTTTAGCGGACGGGCGATTTATATGGATGCCGATATGGTGGTGTTGGACGATATCGCTAAATTGTGGCAGCATCCGATATCTGAGGAGGCGATTCTTGCGGCTAAAGGCGATGGCGATTTGATGCGACTGTGCACCTGCGTATGGGATTGCCAAAAAGCCAAGGATTATCTTGAGCCTATAGTCCAGCTACAAGCCGATCCTGAGAGCCATAGCAAAATGATGGCAAAATTTAAAGCCAATCCGCAACTCATACAACTCTACCAAGACAGCTTTAATTGTGTGGATGGCGAAGATTTAGCGATTGAAGATATTCGGATTTTGCATTATTCGGACATGGGAACGCAGTTTAGCCATAAATATTCCTTACCGCGCTTACAAGCCGAGGGCAAAACGCATTGGTTTGATGGGCAGATTTTGCCGCACCCTCGTCAAGATTTGGTTGAGCTTTTCGATACCTACTATCAAGAGGCGAT
Source organism: Moraxella sp. CTOTU49097 (assembly GCF_032064105.1). Classification (NCBI taxonomy): domain Bacteria; kingdom Pseudomonadati; phylum Pseudomonadota; class Gammaproteobacteria; order Moraxellales; family Moraxellaceae; genus Moraxella; species Moraxella sp. CTOTU49097. The sequence continues at coordinate 132,307 of NZ_DAMBOA010000001.1, forward strand.
ACAAGCGGGCTATAGTATTGAAACCTATCGCACTACGCCGTTTGGCGAGTTTCCAAAAAGAACTTATAAAAAAGGTTACAAGGGTAATGCGGTCACTCGTCCTGCGAAAAAACCTTCTTTATTTAGTCGTTGGTTTAAATAGTCAATAGAGAATTAAATGGCATTGGTTCAGTCACAAAAAATCGTATTAGTGATTAATTCACTACAAGGCGGTGGGGCAGAAAAATTTGTTTTGACCTTGGGGGAAGCTCTTTACCAGATGGGCTTTGAGGTGCATATTGTCCGATTTGACCCGATTGTCGAACACACATTAAGCGAAAATTTAATCTATCATCTTATTCCTTTTCGCAATTATCGACGCTTTCCGAAAGGTAAAATTCGGTATTTCTTTTTTGCTAGGGCGGTTGATGGCTATATCAGTAAACATATTGGTCAGCCTGTGGCAATATTCGTGAACTTGTATCGCGAACATGAGGTATTTTATTATTCAAAGCAAAAAAAGGTGGCGTATGTCATCCATAATCAACTGAGTGAAAAATTAAAACTTGCCACCTTGCCGCCCAAGCAGCTCTGTCACTTTCAACGAATTTATACCAAATACCCTGCTGTTTGTGTGAGCGGCGGGGTAGAGCAAGATTTTGTCCATCAATTTGGCGAACCGACCAAAACCACCACGATTTATAACCCCATCGACCGTGATAAAATCCGTGTATTAGCTGAGGCAGCTAGCCCAGATTTACCCGCCATTACCCGACAGGGTTATCTTATCCATGTGGGCAGTTTTAAAGCCCAAAAAGGGCATGAAATTTTATTGCAAGCTTATGCCAATTCAGCACAGACATTGCCCTTGGTATTGGTGGGTAAGGGTAGTCTGCAAGCGCAAATTGAACAAAAAATTATCGCGTTAAACTTGCAAGATAAAGTGATTTTAACTGGGTTTCAAAAGAATCCTTACCCATTGCTAAAGCACGCCACAGGGTTTGTGTTGTCCTCGCATTTTGAGGGCTTTGCATTGGTATTGGCGGAGTCATTGGCATTGGGCGTACCTGCGATTAGCACCGATTGTCCGTCAGGACCTAGTGAAATTTTGCCACCGCAGAATTTGGTGGCAGTGGCAGATATCCCTGCGTTAACTGAAAAAATCAACCAATTAATGAGCCATCCTAGCCAGTTTAATGTACCATTTAACGAAGCTTTTTTGCCGCAAAATGTTGCCCGTCAGTATTTGGCATTTATGGGGGTTGATTGTGAATAAGTCCAAGCGAGAAAAGTGATGCTAAAAAATTATGTGATTAATCTCGCTCATCATAGCAATCGGCAAAGCCATATCCAACAAGAGTTTGCTAAGCAGCACATACCTTTTACTTTTTTTTCGGCGGTCACCCCGGATGAAAATACCCAAGTCGCTCAGAAACTGGCGATTGATATCACAAAGTCGGTATCTAGTGACACCGAAATTGCCTGTTTTTTAAGTCATGCTAGCCTGTGGCAACGCTGTGTGGATGAAAATCTTGATTATATCGGGATTTACGAGGATGATATTTTTTTAGGTCAGCAGTTTGAGCAGTTGATTCGTCAAATTGATGTTTTTCAAAGCCAAGCTATCGATATTTTAAAATTAGAAAAGGTAAGCCCAAGGGTGCATTTGGCTCATCCGATAGTCTTACCTCAGAGTAAACGGACGATTTATGAATTAAAGTCTCGCCATTTAGGCGGGGCAGGTTATCTGCTATCCCATCGCGCTTGTCAGTATCTATTACAATATATCAGAAACTTACCCCAGCTTGAGGCAGTCGATGTGATGCTATTTGATGTGGGGAAATACCCCAAAGCCCTGCCTGTATATCAGCTTGTGCCTGCGATTGTGATTCAAGAGCATCATCTATTACCGCAAGTTGCTTTGGCAAGCAGTCTACAGGCAACCAGAAGCCGAGAAATTAAACGACCTTTAACAGGGCTACAAAAAATCAAACGTGAAGTCCTGCGTGCGACACGCCCGCTATATATGACCAACCTTACCTTTGAATAAACCTAAGGAGCCACTTGTGAGCTGCAACCCCTCAAATATCATTGTGTTGGTTATCAACTGCTTGCAGGGGGGCGGGGCAGAAAAGTCAGTATTGACGCTCGCGGAAGGCTTTTATCAACTGGGCTATAAAGTCCATATCATCCGATTTAAAGCCACGACAGAATATGAGCTTAGTCCACATATTAATTTTCATATTGTCAACTTTAAGTGGTTTAAATTAATCCCCAGTGATAGGGTGCGTTACCAACAATTTGCCAAACATTTAGATAACTATATTTTAACGCATATTGGTCAGCCATGTTTGACGATTGCAAATTTGGAACGGGCAGACAAGGTGTTAAGCTATAGCCAATTACCCAATGTCATTCATGTGATTCGTAATACACTTTCTCAAGAACTAAAATTAGCCCAAGCTCGCAACAAGCCTATGGATATAGCGCAGCTAAAGACGACCTATCATGCGCAGCCTTGTGTGGCGATTAGTGAAGGAGTGGCGGTGGATTTTAAGGCGACCTTAGGGCTGACGAATATTACCACGATTTATAACCCGATTGATAACAAGCTTATTGAGGCGATGGCAGAGGCATATCCGCTAGAGACTGCGGAGTTTATTGTGCATGTGGGCAGCTTTAAATACCAAAAAGCGCATGATACCTTGCTCCAAGCCTATGCCAAAACCTCGCAACGTTATCCGCTGTATTTGGTGGGTCAAGGCAAGCTGATGGCAGAAACCAAACAGCTTGCGGTTGATTTAGGCATTAGCGACAAGGTGGTATTTACTGGCTTTAAATCTAACCCTTATCCGTATATCAAACACGCTAAATGCTTAGTGTTAAGTTCTCGATTTGAGGGCTTTGGGCGAGTGATTGCCGAAGCATTAGCCGTGGATACGCCTGTGATAAGCACCGACTGTCCGTATGGTCCTAGTGAGTTGTTACCAAAGCAAAATCTGGTCCCTGTCGATGATATTGACGCCTTAGCCCAATTATTAGAACAAGCAATGGCAAATCCATCGGCGTTTGCCGTGCCGTTTGATGAGCGATTTTTACCCAAAAATATCGCTAACCAATACATTGAGCGATTCGAGACCTCTAATCTGCCCGATACGGAATAAATGTAAACAAATCCTTGGAGATGGGCGAGTGGTTATAAATTTGCACGCCTTTTTGCTGATAGTTGTGGGCTACCCAATCAAACGACGGGACGATACGGTGGGTGATAGCTTTATCAAGTTTGGTCGGGGCAGCATTGTCTTGGTTTTCATAAAACCGTGGCTGCTGGCTATTGATTAAATCAATGCCATACAGATGTATCATTTGAAATCCTAAAGAATAAGCAAGCTGTAGCGCCACCAACGCTACCGTTCCCCCTTCAACAAAGCCGTAACGAATATCCCAAGACACCCCAATTTTTTTGTTGATGCTATGATAAGGGCTATGTTTTAGGTGTTTTAGTCGGGTACGTTTATTGAGTGTGACAGCTATTTTGCCTAAAAGGCTAGTTTGCTGAAGGGCAATCAAACTATCATCAATCGGCCTATCGACTGGATAGATGATATAGATATGGTCAGCATATTGAACTAAAAAATCGGGCGCATCTTGCCATAGTTGTTCTGCTACTAACGCACTGATATACAGTGGATAGCCACCTCGATAATACTGCAGCGGAATACTACAGTTATGCTTAATAAAGCGTGGGTCGGTGATAACATAAGCCACAATCTTGTCAAATTTATAGTGTTCGGTCAGGCTAATACTGCCATTTACAAATATAACCGACTCACAACCAAGCAGGTCAATGGCATTGGTCTGGATGCTCGGTCCTGACGCCAAAATATGTACCGTCGTATCAGAGGCTTTTGGTAGCACAAATGCAGGATTGACGATACGTAGGGCGATTGTCTGAGTAGATTGGGTAAATATCAAAGAATGATTGGCTACCACCATGCTGATTTTTCATCCTTATGTAGTTGTTTTAATGTGGTGAATGCGCTAGGTTGGTCATGCAATCTAGCAAATACCTTGAGTAAGAGTGTGGTAGAAAAAGGGTCTTCAGCGTAAAAATGCTGATACCGCTCACGCATATGTTTTAGTGTATCGTCCTTACCTAGCCTAAAATAGGTCAAACCAGCATACAGCGGTTTATGATGCGCGTACAAAATAGCGGATTTTTCCTCATCTAGGCTGGCAGATGAACGACACAGATACTGCTGGGTTTCGTAGACTTTTACCGTATTAATCAAAGTAATAATATTGAGTAATATTGCCTTTCTAGTCGGCTTTGGATCAAAATCAATAAAGGTATCACAGGCAGAGACAATCCACCGTAAACTTAAATTATCCATCAAATAGTCAGTCTGCGTTTGCCAAAGATGGGTAAAGGTTTGAAAAGTTTTTTCAGGTTGAAACCGACGGCGTAATAGTACAATCAGTATCGCATGATAAAAACTAAGTTCAGATTGTCCTATAAACTCGTGTTGCAACGTGGTTAAATGGGTGTATAAATTGCGAATACGCCGTGGCTCATAGTCCTTAACCGGGTCTATCGGTTCATCCACTTTGGTATCATCTAATAAATGAGGGTGGGCTTGAATAATGGTGTCAATGATAGAACAAGTATCACTATCAATCACACGGTTTTTCATCGCCTCAATATTTTGCCCGGCATAGTGGTCAATAATTTGATTCGCGCCAAGGCGTTTTTCACTTTTAAATAATAAAATAAACTTACGATACCAGTTTGCCATTTTTTATTATTCCTAAAACCGCAAGCTTATGTGAAATTTCTTTTAAGTTTAATTATCCGATGCTTAACTACCCATTAACTATCTAAGGTTGCGTTATTGCCAATAATCCCTAATCCAGTTAGTTGGTAATACCTTACGATACCATTTACCGCTTTTACCCATGATGGCATCAGGTGGATTTACTTCACCATGAAAAATAACCATTTTTGCCCCTTTAGGCAGAATAGGCGGTTTGACAAAACTTAAGGGAAATGGCTGCACACATTGGTATTTAAAGCTCACGCACCAAGACGCATTCCAATATTCAAGGTGGTGATGCTCACGCAAATAATTGGATAGGTAAGCTTGCTCATGGCGTACTTGGCTACGAATCGTGTCAAAATTTTGCTCAAAATTTGATAACAAATTCGGATAAGTATGTTGTCCGACTTTAAAGCGATATACCGATGAATTACCCACCATACGCCACGGTTTTTTCCAATCACGGATAATCACCACACTGTCATCGTGCTGCGCCTCATACGTAAAAAAGCAATCAATATTATCGACAATCACAATATCAATGTCCAAAAATAACGCCGTGCCTTTTAAATCATATAATTTAGGGCTAAAGGTGGTCAGTTTTTTCCAGCCACGTTCAGGAATATTACTGGGTAAATTAAGCTCAGGAATTGGGTAGCATTTGACGTTGGCATCTATGCCTGTGCTATCATCGGTCAAACATACCATTTGAAAGGGCAACGTCAAATGTCTGTTAACCATATTGTACAGGCGATTAACGTACTCAGCACCATATTTGGTGCCCCATTTCATACAAATAATGTAACGATTTTCATCAGGCAGAGCAGGCGCTGAAGTGTAATTTGGTAAAGTCATAAGTCAATGATTATCATATTAAGTAAGTGAATTGATAATATCATGATTGCTAAGTTTTGGATAACGCTGGCGAACCGCTAATGCGATGGATGGCTCGGCATTATAAATAACCGGAAATCCTGGCACACGTTTAAAGCGCTTATAGCCCCACATGTATTGACTGGGGAAACGGTCAATCATCCGCTCGATGGCGTGGTTCATCGCGGTTGTCGCTGTCACCATGTTTTTGTCATACAAGGCGGGGTCAGTTAACTCATCACAATAAATATCAAAGCCTTGTCCATCGTCACGGCGTACACAGGTCAAACCTACCAAGCTACACTTTGTTTTACTGGCTAATTTGCTAGCAAGGGTACTGGTCAATGTCGGAATACCAAAAAACGGCACCACTTCACCGCCAGATGGGTCAGGGACATGGTCAGGCAATATGATACTAAAACCGCCTGCTTTTAGGGTTTTAAAAATTGCTTTTACCCCAGTGGCATCGGTTGGTACCAAAGTTGCGTTCAACCGCTGACGCCCTTGCAGTACAAACTGATTGGCTTGTTCACCTTTGACGGGTTTATACATGATGGTCGGTGCACCAAACTGGTTGAGCCACGCATTCATGATTTCCCATGTTCCCAAATGCGGCACAATTGCAAGCATGCCATTGGGATTTTGTAAGCCTTGCATCAAAACTTGTTGATGATGTATGGTATGGATTTGTTTGACCGACCACGCAGGTGGCATCGCCCAGCTTTTAGCCGATTCCACCATATTTTTGCTTTGATTGGCAATACAGGCTCTGGCAAGCTGGTCACGCTGAGTTTCGGTAATTTCAGGATAGACAAGTCGTAAGTTAGTATCTACCGTTTTCATGATACTTTTGTCACGACGAAGTGAAATGATAAAGCTTGCGATATGTGCCAATAGATATAGCATCCACATTGGCACATATTTAAGAAGAGTAAAGGCATTCATCTAATTAAGGGTGTGACCTTGATTAAGATTGTGGCGCTTTACTGTCTTTTTCGCGTATACGGATACCCAATTCACGCAGTTGTTTGCCATCCACAGGTGCAGGCGCTTCAGTAAGCGGACATTCAGCCGTTTTGGTTTTTGGGAAGGCGATGACGTCTCGAATCGATTGTGAGCCTGTCATTAGCATAATTAACCGGTCAAGACCGAATGCCAAACCACCGTGCGGTGGCGCACCGTATTTTAGCGCATTAAGTAAGAATGAGAATTTTTCTTCGGCTTCGGCTTCAGAAATACCCAATGCTTCAAATACCGCTTTTTGCATATCCAAAGTATTGATACGCAGTGAACCACCACCGATTTCAGTACCGTTTAATACCATGTCATAAGCGATAGACAGCGCGGTTTCTGGGTTGTTTTTCATCGCTTCAACCGTGCCTTTTGGCTTGGTGAAGGGGTGATGCACCGACGTCCATTTACCGTCATCGGTTTCTTCAAACATCGGGAAATCCACCACCCAAAGCGGCGCCCATTCTTGGGTTAGCATATTTAGGTCTAGACCCAATTTGACACGCAGCGCACCCATGGCATCATTGACGACTTTGGCTTTATCCGCGCCAAAGAAGATGATATCACCGGTTTGCGCCTCAGTACGTTTAATCAGCTCGACCAATACCTCATCGGTCATGTTTTTGATAATCGGTGATTGTAGACCTGATTCTTTATCGACACCGTTGTTGATGTTGCTCACATCGTTGACTTTGATATAAGCCAAACCTTTTGCGCCATAAATGCCGACAAATTTAGTATATTCGTCAATTTGTTTACGGGTGAGGTCGCTACCCTGTGGTACCCGAAGCGCCACCACACGACCTTTTGGGTCTTGGGCAGGGGCTGAGAATACTTTAAATTCCACAGACTGCATGATATCAGCCACGTCAATTAACTTCATAGGGATACGCAAGTCTGGTTTGTCAGACGCATAGTCACGCATGGCTTCAGCGTATGTCATACGTGGGAAGGTATCAAATTCAATGTTCATCATGGTTTTGAACAAGTCTTTTGTTAATCCTTCGGCAATGTTCATGATATCTTCATCACTTAAGAATGAAGTTTCGATATCAATTTGGGTAAATTCTGGCTGGCGGTCAGCACGTAAGTCTTCATCACGAAAACACTTAGCAATTTGATAATAGCGGTCAAAACCCGCCACCATCAGCAGCTGTTTAAATAGCTGAGGCGACTGTGGCAGGGCATAAAACTCACCGTTTGACACGCGGCTAGGCACCAAATAATCACGCGCGCCTTCTGGGGTGGCACGGGTCAAGATGGGGGTTTCTACATCCAAGAAACCTTGGTCATCTAGGTAACGGCGAATGGTCGAAGTGGCTTTGGCGCGAAACTTCATACGCTCTTGCATCTCTGGACGGCGCATGTCTAAAAAGCGATATTTTAGGCGCAGTTCTTCAGAAACGTTGGTGAACTCATCATTGAGGGGGAATGGTGGTGTCTCAGAAGTGGCGATTGTTTCGATGTCTTTGGCCAATAACTCCACTTGACCGCTGGTCATGTTTTTGTTTTCAGTACCGGCATAACGCTGACGCACACGACCGGTAATTTTGAGCACATATTCAGAACGCGCGCTATCTGCTGTAGCGAATGCTTCTGGCGTATCTGGGTCGATGACCACTTGCAGTAGGCCTTCACGGTCACGCATATCCAAGAAAATAACCCCACCGTGGTCACGGCGACGATGCACCCAACCGCAAATAGTGATGGTTTGGTCGTTTAAGTTTTCGGTGACAAGCCCGCAATAGTGTGTACGCATCATAATGAAGCAATCCCAATATTTTTCGTAATGTAAGAAGTAGCAAAAATTTTTATAAACGAATATTATGCCTTGTTTACTCAAATTTCACAATATGAAACACGGTTTATCATGCATCTCTACTAGCCATGTCTGTCACAGACATTTCGCGAATATTGTGTGGATAAGCGATTGAAAACAGCAAAATAAACGCTATATAAAACCCATTGTGTGAATTTTTTCCTTAATTTATTTTTCCTTAATTAGAGAATTATTATGCTATTTCAAAATGCCAAACATCCGCTTGAAATGAAAGTCACCCATTTAAATAAAGTCAAAGCCCAGCGCAAACAACAATTACAATTGCAAATGGTGAATGATAAAGGGTTAACATCACTCATCAGCCGCGCATTTACAGACTTGACGAAAAAAGAAAATACCAAAAAAACCCCAAAATTTGGTCTGTTTAAAAATAAACCCGCCAACAAAAATTGTTTTGTGCTGGATTTTCATGGCGATATAAAAGCCACTGAAGTACAGCAACTGCGTGAAGAAATCAGCACGATATTAACGGTCGCTAAAGCTGAAGATGAAGTCATTGTGCGCCTTGAATCCTCAGGTGGCATGGTACACGCGTATGGTCTCGCTGCTGCCCAGTTGGCACGTATAAAAGAAGCAGGACTAAATTTAACGGTCTGTATTGATAAAGTCGCCGCCAGTGGTGGCTATATGATGGCGTGTGTGGCTGATAAAATTTTGGCGGCGCCATTTGCGGTGGTTGGCTCGATTGGTGTGGTGGCACAAGTGCCTAATTTTCATGATTTATTAGAAAAACATGACATCGATGTCGAAGTATTTACCGCAGGTAAATACAAACGCACGGTAACCGTTTTTGGTGAAAACACCGAAGAAGACAAACAAAAATTCCAACAAGAGTTGGAAGAAACGCACAAACTATTTAAAGACTTTGTGCAAAAATACCGTCCAAGTTTGGATGTTGAACAAGTGGCAACCGGTGAGCATTGGTACGGTGAAGATGCGATAACGCGCAATTTGGTCGATGCTCTGCAAACATCGGACAGTTATATCTTAGAGAAGATGACAGATAACGAATTGTATGCCATTCAATCTCGCCAAAAACCGACCATCGCGCAAAAGCTAGGCATCTCGCAAGCGGCACAAGCGGTGGTAGCGACAGCGATTGATAAACTACCAGATGCCTTGGCAAAGTTAGAAAGCGCTAAAATGCCGATGGTCAAAAAATAACCGTAAGGTAAAATAATAAAAACCTGTGACAAAAACCTATAAGGCTTGGCAGGTTTTTAACTTTTTAATGGTGATACATTTGGGCTTATCAATATGAAATTATTTATGTTAAAAATCGGGGCGCGTCCCCAAGGACGACTGATTGAACAGCATGATGTGATGTTTGTGATTGCAAATAGCCTAAGTGAAACAATTGAGAGTATTAATCAGCACTGGCCGGCAGTCAAAAACAACTGGCACTTAGACGCATGGCGAGAAGTGAAGCGGGTAGGTGATTATCAAATTTTGTTTTCGAAAAATAGCTTGTCAAAAGATGGATTGGCAAAAGATAACGCGCTTACAGATAATATATTCGCAGATGATAGGGTAGATAACAAATTAGATAGTCAGGGAAAACAACTTTATTTTGTCAATTTAGGCGGTTATCTACCGGGTCAATTTGAAGAGTTTCATTATAAAACACTTGTGGTAGCCGAGACGCTAGGTAAAGCAACGGCGCAAGTTAAAAAAACGGCATTTTATCAAGACTATACATTTAATAATGTTGATAGCGCCAAAAGCGGCGTGGCAACCAGTCATGTTGATGATAAACATCAACTAGACTTGGATGATATTCACTGTGTGGCTGATTTACTGCCAAATGACGTGGCATTAACTATTCAGCCATTAACCGAGCCTGAAAAAAATCAGCTACCTGACGATGCGCTGCATATTGGTTATTTAAGTCTCAAGCAAATCAAAACCATGATTGACTAACCCATGAAGCATTTGATAGCGTATTTTGGCGCTGTCAATCATTGCCTTTACTCGGCTTTGCCTTTATAGTAGGCTCATTTTTAACTCGCTTTTTTTAACCCTTTCTTTTTATCTACAAAAGCTTTGTATAACCAATGAAACAAGCCACCGCCCTTGATATCCTTAAAACTGGTAAAAATGTATTTTTAACAGGCTCAGCAGGGGCGGGCAAGACCTATACCATCAATCAGTATTTGCATTATCTGCGCGCAAGGGATGTGACGGTCGCGGTGACGGCAAGCACAGGTATTGCTGCTACCCACATGAACGGCATGACCATTCACAGCTGGGCGGGCATCGGCATCAGTAATGAGTTAACTGCCAAAGACATCGCTCGAATCAAAAAACGCACGGTGGTTGTGGAGCGCATTGAGCGCACCAAAGTATTGGTGATTGATGAAATTTCGATGCTGCATCGACAGCAATTTGAGCTCATTAACCAAGTGCTACAAGCCATCAAAGAAAACACACTGCCGTTTGGTGGGATACAGCTATTGGTCGCCGGGGATTTTTTTCAGTTGCCACCGATTGGTGAGCCCCATGAGAGCAACCGCGATAAATTTGCCTTTATGGCGCAAGCTTGGTTGGATGCAGATTTTCAAATTTGCTATTTATCTGAGCAGCATCGTCAAAAAACTGACAAAACAGCGGTGGCAGGCAACACCTATTATGGCTTGGATTTAAATGCGATTTTAAATCAAATTCGTAGCCAGCAGTTTACCCCCCATATCATGCCTGCTTTGACCGCGACGGCTGACCATGTGCTAGCCGACAACCGTACCCGACTGTTTACCCACAATGTCAACGTGCAAGCCATCAATGAGCAGGAACTTGGCAAACTTACCACAGCGGCGCATACTTTTCGCGCTTGGGGCGAAGGCGATGAAAAGCTCGTAGAAACGCTAAAAAAATCTGTACGCAATACCCCAGAGCTCGTGCTCAAACTTGGCGCAAAAGTGATGTTTATCAAAAACAACGCCGAGCTTAATGTGTCAAATGGCACCATGGGCAAGGTAGTTGATTTTGTTGCCACCACCCTAAATAAACAACTAAATAAACAAACAGACGATAGTCCATCAAAAAACAGCCCATCAGACAATAGCCCATCAGACAATCACCCATCTGAGCCGCTCGATGAACAAGCGCTGGCAGCAGATGCAAGTGCCTTGCTCGATGCCATTGAACAAGAACAACAAGCCGATATGGCAGAGATGCTGGATGAAGTCAATGGCGGTCAATCACAACAAACTCACCATGAGGATGATACCACCGCGACACACACGGATCATGACAAATTATCGGAGTTACTGTACCCCTTGGTTGAGCTCAATGACGGCCGCAAAGTCATCGCCGAATATGATTCATGGCGTATTGATGATGAAGAGGGCGAAATACTGGCTGCCTATTATCACATCCCCTTGACGCTGGCGTGGGCGATTACCATTCACAAAAGCCAAGGCATGACGCTGGATGCGGCAGAAGTAGATTTGTCGAAAACCTTTGAAAAAGGGCAGGGCTATGTGGCTTTATCACGGTTAAAGCAGCTATCTGGACTACAATTACTGGGCGTCAATGAATTAAGCTTACAGCTTGATCCCTTAGCGCGCGGCGCCGATCAGCGATTTCAGGCCATCAGTGCAGAGCAAGAATGTGAATTTTTGACGCGCAGTAAAAAACAGCTCAATGACCTTCATCGTGAGTTTATCATTCAATGCCGGGGTACGCTGGATAAAGAAAAAATAGCCGCGTATGAAAATCGCGCCAAACAACAGCAAAAACTGATGGAAAAACGCCGCCATGCTGTACAGCAGCTGCAATCTTTGGCGGATGATGCGGCAGGCGTTATTACCCCCACGGTGCTGGAAACCAAAGCCCTGCTGGAGGAAAGTTTGACCATCGCAGAAATTGCGCAAGCCCGTAATCTTGCCCAATCAACCGTAATGGGGCATATCGAGAAAATTGCTGAGCATTTCCCCCGCGCCAACATAGCGCATCTACGACCTGAGGACGAATGGCTACAGCCGATTGAGAAGGCGTATCAAAAAATAGCCAAACGTGATGACAAACGCGATAAAGATAACGATGGCAAGATCAAAATTCGCGCGATTGTCGAAGAATTAAGAAACGCCTATTCTTATAATGATGTCAAACTTGCCTTGTTGTTTTTAAAACCACATGGCAATTGAGCACTTGTCTAGTAAGGAATATCCCTGATTGAATGCTTCCACCATCAAACCTTTTAACATCGCTATTAATGGCTTTGGTCGTATTGGGCGCAACGTGCTACGTGCTTATATCGAACGATTTTGTCAAAATCCTTTACAATTACAGCCGTTAAATATCGTCGCCATCAATGATATTGCTGAGCCAGCAACCCTGCTACATCTACTCAAATATGACAGTACCCACGGTCGATTATCGGCGGTCAGTGATATCCATGTTGAATTAAAAACAGTGGATTTGGGTGAAAAACAACAGCATTTCTTACTATTAAGCCAAGGGGAGTTTCGGCAAAAAATTGCATTGATACAGCAGCCCATTGCCACCAAATTACCCTGGGAAAAACTGGGCATTGATATGGTGCTTGAGAGCACGGGTCATTTTCGCAGCTATGAACAGGCGTCACAGCATATTATCGCAGGCGCTAAGCAGGTGATGATTGGGGCTGCTCCGTTTGATTATGTGGATGCCAGTATCGTAGTGGGCGTTAATGACGATGAGCTTAGCCGTGATAAAAAGATTTTATCCAGCGTGTCGTGTACCACCCAAGCGCTCGTGCCTTTACTGTATATATTGCACCATGCCTATGGCATCGAATCAGCAATGATGACCGAAATTCATGCGGTAACCGCTGACCAAACCGTGCTTGACCAAGTGCACCGTGATTTGCGCCGTGCACGGGCTTCTGGGCATAACATTATCCCAACCACATCAAGTAGTATCGCTGCGGTCAATCGGGTGATGCCGCATATGGCAGGCAAGGTGAATGGGTATTCTATTCGCGTACCGACCATGGATGTCGCGGCAATTGATGTGACATTTACCTTTGATAAAGCCACGGATGTTACCGCTATCAATCAGCTGTTAAAACATGCCAGTGAACAAGATTTATTGGGTATCATGGATTACAGCGATGAGCCATTGGTGTCCAGTGACTTTATCCATGATGCGCATTCATTGGTAATTGATAGCTTACAAACCATGAGCGTGGGGCGGCAGTTTAAAGTGTTTGCTTGGTATGATAATGAATGGGGCTACGCCAATCGCATGCTCGATATTTGCCAAACCTTAGCCAAACTATAAACCTTAGCAGAGCTATAAAAAGAAAAAAATTATCAATTAAAAAAGGCGAAACCTAATCAGTTTCGCCTTTTTTATGCCTAACAAAAATTAATGTCTAAAATGACGCATACCGGTGAACACCATAGCAATGCCATGTTCATCGGCTGCGGCGATGGTTTCGTCATCGCGCATGGAGCCACCGGGCTGGATAATCGCCTTAATCCCCACCGCTGCGGCATTGTCAATACCATCACGGAACGGGAAGAAGGCATCTGATGCCATCACCGCGCCCACAGGCGATAGACCAGCATGCTCAGCTTTAATCGCGGCAATACGGGCTGAGTTGACACGGCTCATTTGCCCTGCGCCTACCCCAATGGTACGCCCATCTTTGGCATACACAATGGCGTTGGATTTCACATATTTAGCGACTTGCCAAGTAAACAGCAAATCATCGAATTGTTGCTGAGTCGGCTGTACTTTTGTCACCACTTTTAAATCATCTAAAGTAATTAACCCCAAATCTTGTTCTTGCACCAATAAACCGCCGGTCACACGTTTAAAGTCAAATTGGGCTTGGCGCTCACTTGGGTTTGGTAATTCACCGCAGACTAACACGCGCACATTTTTCTTGGCAGATGTGACATCGAGTACACCGTCGGCAATGCTTGGGGCGATGATGACTTCAACAAATTGCTGATCCACAATGGCTTTTGCTGTTTTGATATCTAATTCACGGTTAAAGGCAATGATACCGCCAAACGCAGATTCTGGGTCAGTGGCAAAGGCTTTTTGATAAGCATTGGTTAAGTCGGCATCCACTGCCACGCCACAAGGATTGGCGTGTTTAACAATGACACACGCAGGCATATCAAACGATTTCACGCATTCTAACGCCGCATCGGTATCTGCGATGTTATTGTAAGATAGTTCTTTGCCTTGTAATTGCTTGGCGGTGGCAATACTGGCTTCTTTTTCACCATTTACCTGCGCTTTTTCGACATAAAAAGCGGCTTGTTGATGTGGGTTTTCACCATAGCGTAAGTCTTGCGCTTTGTCCATTTGCACATTAAAGGTACGCGGGAATTGGTCAGCCGATTCAAAGCTTTGCAGGCGGTTGCCTAAAAAGTTGGCAATCATACCATCATAATGTGCGGTATGCTCAAATGCTTTTACCGCTAAATCAAAACGGGTGGTATCACTGATGCGACCGTTTGCTGTTAGCTCACCCAAGATTGCTGCATAATCGTTGGGGCTTGTCACGATGCTGACATGGTCATGATTTTTTGCCGCGGCACGCACCATGGTAGGTCCACCAATATCAATGTTTTCGATGGCGTCTTCTTTGGTGACATTGGGGTTGGCAACGGTTTGGGCAAATGGATATAAATTGACAACGACCATGTCAATGCGGTCGATACCATGTTCTTGCATAATGGCATCATCCGTGCCGCGGCGACCTAAAATACCGCCATGAATTTTTGGATGTAGGGTTTTTACCCGACCATCCATCATCTCTGCAAAACCTGTGTATTCTGCGACTTCAGTCACTGCTAAGTCATGTTGTTTGAGTAGTTTGTAGGTGCCGCCTGTTGATAGTAGACGAAAACCATGGGTGATTAGACCTTTGGCAAAATCCACAATACCCGATTTATCAGAAACAGAGAGCAATGCATAAGATTGATTCATAATTGACTCGACTCGTTGACAAAAAAACACTGGGTGCAGAAAAAACAAAAAGTCAGTTATGACGAACTGACTGATTGACTTTCATAACCCAACTCTATAAATCCCAAAATATAGGGATATCTTATCATAAAAAAGCGGGTATTTTTATCAATTATAATAATTGGTGGGTTTTGAGTTTTTTACGCAATGTACCGCGATTAAGTCCCAAAATCTCGGCGGTTTTGGTTTGATTGCCGCGTGTATGTTCAAGGACGACACTGATTAGCGGTTTTTCAAATTGTGACAACATAAGCTCATAAAGCTGGGTCGGTTGTTGTTCTTTTAAATTATCGAAGTACTCTCGCACCACAAGCTCAATGTGATGAGCTAGGCTTGCGCTAGGAGAAGTTTGCGATGGGGTATGGGTAGTGTATGGATTAGATGGGCTATCTGACATATTGGCATACTTGGCGCGATTTTGTAAAGCAACAGAATTGGGCATAACAGATTCTCAAACTAAATTTGCTGACAAATTTATTGAATAATTCGTTAGGTGATAGATTAAATAAAACTTAAATATAAAGACGAATAATAAAGTTATTGATACTTATACTAAAACAATTATGAGACTGATAGCAAGCTTAAGTTGTTTACAATATGTAAAATTGTGCGATAAATAGCGGGTACTATAGGCTTGTTTTATCACTATTGGAATGAAGCTAAAAAGAAGCTCAATTGAAATTAAGCTAAAACAATTTAATAAACTAGCTCAATATTAGCGGCTTGGACTTTGGTTTTTGGAAAATCAATCCGTAATTTGATGGGTTTTATTTGATGTGGCATCAAATAATTGTTACCGGCTTCCAAATAATGGCTAGGGGTGAGTAGGGTTTGCGCAAGTATAGTATTGCCACTGCGCAGCGAAACCTTAACACTCGGGTAGACAATATTATTGTCTGTGGTATTGGTCAGGGTAAATACCACGTCAGTCTGCCCCGCTTGTTTGGATGAATGAGCAAGCTTTAGCATCTGCACATCAATAAGCTCGGTATTAGCCAAAGGCAATTGACAGGCGGGTATTTTATGGCAAATAGTTGATAGAAGGGCTGCGTTTGTTTTTGAAGTGATTAAGGTGTTAATGTTAAAAATAATATATTGCGCGGCTAACACAAAGATTAATACTAAACTGCCTAATCCCCAAACGATGCCCATATTAAAAAATTTTGCATTCAGCGATTGCTGCGAGGAAACTTGTTGCGACAAGCGCTCATCAATTTTTTTTTGATACGCTAATAAATCTGCTTGTTGCTCACTACCCGTATCAATCGCAATTTGGTCAAAAATATCTGTGTTAAACACCCCATTCATGCCTCGCTTGGGTTTGGTGTGGGTGGCGAATGAGTCGTCCATTGCCTCGTTGTCATCCGCTTGCGCCATTAAACTTTGCAGCCAAGCATTTTCATCGCCTGAAGCATCTTTATCTTGGGCGAGTTCTATCGCTTCAGCGGCATCCTTATCGTCAATGATTGGCTTTTTAGGCTTGCTAGCTTTGGCTTTTGGCAATTGCTCAAAATTGTCTATAATCTCTAAATCATCTAATTTGCTGGTTGATTTAGCTTTGGTGGATGTGGTCGAAGATTTTGACAAGGCGTACGGTGAGGTGGGTTTAACGGGTTCATTGACAATGGGATTACCGGCTTCATCAAGACCTGACTCATCATCAAATAAAATACCCTCAGATTTATCATCAATGAGCGCCGAGAGCGTCTGATTGTTTGGACTTGATAGTGGATTGTTGTTAGCAAATTTTTTTTGTTCTAGCTGTTCAGCGGCTGAGAAAATGGTTTTGCAATGGGAACAACGAACATACCCATGTCTAATGGCTAACTGTTCATCATTGATTTTAAATGCATGTTGGCAGTTTGGGCATTTGGCATTGTACAAATTCATCGCAACATCACTTCCCTTTTAGCATTTTTAGTTTGCGTCTTTGATTTTTAATAATGTCGTGTGTTAAATCATTTAATGACGAATAAAAAATAAAGTCAACAAATTTTCTAGAATTTATGTTCACTAGGCTGCTAGTGATGTTGTTAGGCTGTTACTAGACTTTGACGGGCAAAAGACGGCCTTACTTCCTTGTAAGGCTTTTTATATGAATCGCGACTTGTCCTAATCGCGGCGAAAACCCGAGAGGCGATGCCAATGTCTATCTTCCTGCGCGCTAAAGGTAAATTCGCCATCCATCTCAAAATAAGGCTGATAGGCAGCTTTTACGTCTTCCACTTGGTTTTCAATCAGACCGGCTAACACAATGCTACCTTGAGATTTCAATAATGTCGCAAAATAAGGGGCAAGGCTCATTAGCGGTTTGGCTAAAATATTGGCGGTTATCAAGTCCACGGGCAAAATAGCCTGTTCTTTACAATAGTCACTAAATTGCTCAGGTAAAAATGCCTGAAGCTGATCTGCTACCTTGTTGCGCTCGGCATTTTGATGGGTGGCTAAGACTGCTTGGGGGTCAATATCGACCGCATACACCTGCTTTGCCCCTAACAGAAGCGCCGCAATGCCCAAAATACCTGAACCGCACCCATAGTCAATCACCACTTTATCTTGCAGGGGCTGTTCTGTCAGCCAATCAATACAAAGACGGGTGGTTGCATGGTAACCTGTGCCAAATGCCAAGCCTGGATCCATGATGATGTTAATCGCATTGGGGTTAGGGGGTGACATCCATTTGGGCACAATCCAAAGTCCATTGGCACATTCAATGGGATGGTAGTTCTTCATCCACTCACGTTCCCAATCTTTGTCATCCACTCGACTAGTCCAAACTCGCGTCGCCACCACATCATTGGCGATATCTTGACTCAAAGTTTCCAGATTACAATCGCCATCAAATAGCCCGGTCACAATCACATCATCCCACAGTGGCGATTCACCTGGCAATGGTTCAAATAGCGGTTGGTCACCTGCATCATCTAAACTGATACTGAGCGCATCGGCTTCTAGCATCAAGGTTTCCGCCAGTTCGGCTTGCGATTTTTCGCATCGAATATGTAATTGCTGCCAAGGCATAAACAGTCCTTAAAAATAACAAATAAAATAATGAAAAAATAAAATAATGAAACAATAAAAGGCGAGCGCACTGACTTGGTAGTATAAACGCATTCAGCCAAAAATGCGATGTGACTCAAAAATGAAAACGCCCGTGTTATTGCTTGGCGCACCCAAGCCAAAACACCTAGCGGTAAGGGTAAGGACAAATAAGAAGGTTTGCCTGTTATTGCCTTTAAAACATTTCTTTGACCGATTTTTCTAACCAAGACTGCGAGCGCGGCGCCGCATTGAGTGGTTGGTTGGTATGGGTCGGGTCGCCGCTATTGTTAGGGTTATTGGGGTTGGCCTGGGTATTCCCCGTATTGGCACCCTCACTTTGATATGGATTGGCTGCAGGTGGGTTATTGCCAATGGTATCTTCATCGGTTTGTCTGCGCTCAATATTGTCATACCGCTGTTGTTGGCTTTGTCCAAACTCACTCATTGCCTGTTGTTGCTGTGCCGCAAATCTTGCTTCTTGCTCACTTTGGTATAGTTGTACCGCACATTCACTACTATCTTGCGGTAGATTGTCGGTATCAACAGGTACATAGATGGCATTTGGACATTTTTCATTGGATAATTGTGATTTGCCGTTTTCCATCCATAGCCATTCGATATTGCCTGGCGCGATGAGATTAACCGGGGTAAGCTTTTGCTGCTTCATAAAATTCATCCACATCGGCAAAGCGCCATTACCGCCACTTAGACCGGTGGGTTTATTGTCATCTAAACCAACCCAAACAACGCTGACCACATTGCCGCTATAGCCTGCAAACCACGCATCACGATAATCATTGGTAGTCCCTGTTTTACCGGCAAGATTGAGGTTGTCACCGAGCGATAGTGCCGCTTTGGCGGTACCTTGCTTGATGACCTGCTGCATCGCATAATTGGTGAGATAGGCAGCTGTGGGGTTGATGACTTGCTGATTTTTTTGTTCTATGCCCTGAACCACTCGTCCTTGGTCATCAATAATCGTGCGAATGGTATGAATTTCATGACGCAAGCCACCTGTTGCCAGTACTTGATAAATCCCCAACATATCCATGGGTGATAGATTCACCGCGCCAAGCAAGGTAGATGGATAATTGGGCAATGGGCTACTGATACCCATACGGTACAATTGATTTAAAAAATTGGGAATACCGACTTCCATGCCTACACGTACCGCGGCTTGGTTATAGGAATTGGCTAAAGCGCTGGTGAGGGGAATAATACCATGACTGCCGCCACCGTAATTGCTGGGTGTCCATGTCTTACCATCGGTCATTTTTAGCACAATCGGGCTGTCATCGACACTACTTGATAAATTGTAACGACCCTGCTCAAATGCGGTTAAGTAAATAATCGGTTTGAGTAAAGAGCCAACTTGGCGCTTGGCATCCACGGCGCGATTAAAACCGGTAAAATCACGACTACTTCCCACCACAGCGAGCAGTTCACCGTTGTTGGGATTGGCGCTGACTAGGGCGACTTGCAAATTAGTGAGCTGTTTGGGATTACTTTTTTTTAACTGATTGACGCTTTGAATGACCGCATTGGTAGCGGTTTTTTGAACATTTGGGTCAAAACTGGTAAATATTCTTAACCCTTCGTTTTTGAGATCGTTGGCATCATAGGTACGGGTGAGTTCTCGTTTGACCACGTCTAGATAATCAGGAAACCGCGTTTTACCAATCACAGGATTGTAAGAAATGCTCAGTGGCTGTTGCACCGCTTCATCATATTGCTGCTGGCTGATTTTACCGGTTATCAGCATATTACTCAGTACCACGTTACGGCGTTTTAGGGCAGCATCGGGGTAGCGTAGTGGATTGTACTGGGTAGGTCCTTTGGCAAGCCCTACGAGCATCGCCATTTGGTCGAGTCGAAGCTCTTTTAGCGGACGGTTAAAGTAAAACTGTGAGGCAAGCCCAAACCCGTTAATGGAGTGATTGCCATTTTGACCTAAGTTAATCTCATTCATATAGGCTTGCAAAATCTCACTTTTGGTGTAATGCATTTCCAGCAAAATCGCCATCACCGCTTCATTGGCTTTACGTTTGATAGTGCGGTCTGAGTTCAGATAGAAGTTTTTAACCAGTTGCTGGGTGATGGTGGAGCCGCCTTGGCGTGAACCGCCCATAAAATTGCTATAAATCGCACGTCCTATCCCGCGGATAGACACGCCATGATGCTGATAAAAACTGCGGTCTTCGGTTGCCACCAGCGCGTCAATTAATGGCTGTGGATAGTCATTGATGGTTAAAACGATGCGATCTTCATTGTTGTCTGGATAGATACCGCCGATAAAAATTGGCTCAACCCGTGCCACGCCCGATGGATTAGGACGGGTGCTTTGTAATTTTTCAATTTGGTTATCTTTGAGTGTGACCTTAATAATTTGCGATGGTTCAGTATCGTTGGCGGCAAATTTAAATTCGCGGGTATGAATATAGTACTCGCCATTTTTTTTGGTATAAGTCCCGGCATTGTCATATTTTTGGTCAGGGGCATAGGTGAGTAAGTTTAACCAATTTTCCAATTCATCCGAGCGAAGTGGGTTACCCACCGTCAACGTTAACGGTTGCGAGTACACTTTTGCAGGGATATTCCAGCGTTTGCCCTCAAATTTTTGGGTGATGATATTATCTTGGCGCATCAAATATAACCCAAGCAACACCAAGCCGCCCAATACTGCCACCACAAAGATGAAGCTTAGGATAAACATCCCTTGTTCGTTTGAGTTATGCTGGAATTTAGGAGAGTTTTGGCGATTTTTAGCGGCAGAGATAACGGTTGAATTCATACAAAAATGCGTCACGATCAAGGGTATAAAAAAGTGCTTTATCATGACCCAAAACACGCCAAAACACAATGTCAACATCGTGCTATTTTGCCACGTTTATACAGGATTTTTGAACTTTAATAGACGGTTTTGGAGTACAATAACAGTCATTTTTGGGTGAGTTAGGGTTTTTGCCCTAGGGGATTTGATGATGCCAAACAATAGCCAATTTGGGGCAAAACAATCGGATATTGGGCAGTCGGTTGTGACCGATGCGCCTAGCCGTACGCATAATGAGGCGGATAGCAAATTTACTACCACATATCAAGATGTGGAGCTGGTGTTGCCAGAGGAAGGGCATTGTTTTCATTGTGCCGACCCGCTACCAAGCCCGCCATTTTTTACCCATATATTGGGTGAAGATCGGGCGATGTGCTGTATGGGCTGTCAGCTTGCTTCGCAAAGTATCATCGAGGCGGGGCTTGAGCAATACTATCTTGACCGCAGTGAAATCAATCGTACCGCCAGTCTCCCGGATTCGTTATATCAGCTGCAAGCGTATGACCACGATGATATCAAATCGCAATTTATTTACCATCAGCAAGGGCACAGCGTTGCTGAGCTGTCAATCAGCAATTTGCGCTGTGCTGCCTGTAGTTGGCTGATTGAAACCCAATTGTATCGCCTTGATGGCATGGATACTTGCCAAGTCAATCTCACCAATCAACGGATGCGCGTGGTGTGGGATGAGAAAAAACTACCGATTAGCCAAATTTTGGCAAATGTGCAAGCCATTGGGTATGATGCCAAACCCTATCGGCAAGATACCCATGAAGCGATGCTCAAGCGAGATAATCGCCGTATGTTGTTTCAATTAGGCATTGCGGCATTGGGTGCCATGCAAGCGATGATGTTCGCAGTGGCGCTGTACTTCGGGGAATATTCAGGAATCGGCGTCAACGATCGGCAATTTTTACGCTGGGTATCGCTGTTTGTTAGTATTCCTGTGTTTTTGATTGCAGGGTTGCCATTTTTTCAATCGGCGTGGTCAGCGATTAAAGCCCGCCAAGTCAATATGGATGTGCCGATTAGTATCGCCATTGTCATTACCTTCTTGGCAAGTTTATATGCGACATTGACCAACACGGGCGAGACTTATTATGACTCGGTTAGTATGCTGATATTTTTCTTATTGGCGGGCAAATTTGTAGAGCACAATGCCAGACTAAAAGCTGCCAATTTAGCCAATGATTTGGTGGTCGTCGAGCCTGTGTTGGTCGCAAAGCTGGGTCATGAATCGCCGTTAGCGCTAGAGAATGTGGATGTCTCACAAGTGAGGCTCTATGCCAGTCAATATAAAGACCTTTTTTATCAGTCACTGAGTGTAGACCCTGCCAATAGGGGTGATAACGAGCAAATGGTTTCGGCGCAGTCGCTAAAAGTTGGTGATATTGTCCGAATTGATGCTGGTAGCAGTATCATCAGTGATGGTATTTTGCTGTCGGATAGTGCCACGGTGTCCGAAAGTTTATTGACCGGGGAGAGTGATTTAATCATCAAACGCTTGGGCGATAGCATTGTGGGCGGTAGCCAAAATGACAGTCAGCCGTTTGTGATGCAAATCACCACATTACCCAATGACAGCCAAATGGGCGTGATTGATAGGCTAGTGAATCGCTCGCTCAGTGAAAAGCCGCAAATCGCCTTAAAAGCAGACAAACTGGCACGCTGGTTTGTCGCGCGGGTACTGGTGATTGCCAGTATGGTGTTTTTGGCATGGTATTTTATCGAGCCCAGTCATGCCATTTGGGCAACGGTTGCCGTATTGGTCGCTACTTGTCCCTGTGCCTTGTCATTGGCCACACCCATCGCATTAACCGTTTCTACCAATCGATTAGCGAGCCTGGGGTTTTTGGCGACGCGCGGGCATACCATTACCACACTCGCTGAAGTCACCCATGTGGCGTTTGATAAAACCGGCACATTGACGTACGGTCAACCCAATTTGATGGCGATTGAAACGCTGGATATGCCGTATGGTGTTAAACAAAATCCGTCAGTGGATTTTACCGAAGATGACACCAAAAACGAAGACCAGATAAAAAACCATTTTTTAAGTATCGCAGCGAGCCTTGAAGTGGGTAGTCGTCACCCCATTGCCCATGCGTTATTGACCATGACTCGGCAAATGCATTTGCCTACTACCAGCGATTTGGTACACATTCCGGGGGGCGGTCTTCAAGCCACGATTGATGGGCTAAGTTACCGTCTAGGTCATCACGGTTTTGCAGTGCAATCAGGATTAGACGATGGGTTACTGCCAAATTTGAGCAAACACCAAGCTAGTACTAGTGTAACCTTGTCAAGACAAGATAGCCTAAGCAAAAGATGGCAACCACTGGCGCATTTTTATTTTCATGATAAAGTCCGTGAAGGCGCCTTAGCTACCATTAAACATCTCAAAGACCAAGGCGCGCAGGTGCTGATGCTCACCGGTGACCCTAGTGCTCAGGCGTTTGAGGTAGCGCGCGAGCTTGGTATTGACACGGTTTATAAAGGTCTTACCCCAAATGATAAAGTACAACATTTAAAAGCGCTGCAGCAGCAAGGACATATCGTGCAAATGGTCGGTGATGGGGTCAATGATGCGCCGGTACTTGCCGCTGCCAATGTCTCAACCGCCATGGCAGGGGCGGCAGATTTGGCGCAAGTCTCCAGTGACTCTTTGGTACTCAATGGTCAAATCCAAGCCGTGGCAAAAGCGCGTGAGGTGGCATTCAAGACCGATCGCATTATTGCCCAAAACTTCAAATGGGCGCT
This sequence comes from Moraxella sp. CTOTU49097, assembly GCF_032064105.1. Classification (NCBI taxonomy): domain Bacteria; kingdom Pseudomonadati; phylum Pseudomonadota; class Gammaproteobacteria; order Moraxellales; family Moraxellaceae; genus Moraxella; species Moraxella sp. CTOTU49097. Next base: position 156,428 of record NZ_DAMBOA010000001.1, read on the forward strand.
CGGGTATAATTTTATTGTACTGATACCCGCTGCGTTAGGCTATGTACCACCTTGGTTGGCTGCGATTGGTATGTCATTAAGCTCACTGTTTGTAGTGCTCAATGCGTTACGTCTCAAACGCGCTTAATGGATTATTTGACCAAAGGTTTATGCTTTTGGCTTACTAAAATCATACGCTGTGACTATTTGCGCGTTTTTGGCAAAATCGATGAAATAGTAGAAGTATTTATCATTCTCATCAATCACCCGATCGCCGTTGGTATCGGCTTGGGTTGAAAAGTAAAAACGCTTGGTCTCAGGCAGCCATTTATAATGTTTAAAATATTGATTATTGGGCGTGAGTTTCAATAAATTTTTGCCATTTAAATCACTTAAATACAAGGTAAGCTGCTGATCAAGATTGGTTTTATTGTCATCATCATCAGCTATCTCTTTGACTTCATAGATAAAATAGCCCAGCAGTAAGGTATTGCCGACTTTGACTGCCAATGGGCTGGTTGCTTCTTTAGCGGCTTGCGGTTGGGTTGGTGCAGTTTGCGTGATAGCAGCTTTTTTCTGCGCTGTTTTGTCATCTTGGGTTAAATCTACCAATGGCGTGTGCACCGCTCTTATCACAAAATTATCGTGTGGAAACAGCCGGTGTACTTGTCCGGTTCTTAGCCCTTCAAACACAATATTGTAAACACTGCTTTGAAATTCATACGCAGCAACTTCTTGAAAGTAGCTGACGGGTGATTTTTTAGCATCGCTGCCGTCGCTATCATATTTGCGATTGATAGGCACTGACGGAATAATCGGATGTAGTAGGTTTGGCACACCTGCCAAGTACACCGGAAAATCCATGCGTTTTAACCCGACTGTGGCAGGTGGGATACTGGCTGGGGTTTGGGCAATGATGACTTCAGGTACATTAGACGGTGAAGGGGCGTCGCTGGCTCGGTTAGTTGTCTCAGCGGTGGGCTGGCAGGCGGTAAGTGCCAAACCTAGCCCCATAGCGCTCAAGGTGCTCATAGTGATATGTAATGGTCTAAAAAAATTCGCATCACGCCATTGATTCACAAAAGACATAGGGGTCTCCATTACAAAGATAATCAAATATACTACTAAAATGATAAGATATGTACAATCTTTGGTTATATTATCGCATTCAGCGCTAAAACAGTATTGACTGTTTTTTTCTTGACGGGCTTCAAAGGTAAATAACAAAGGCAAATAAATTTGAAATAACCCGACACGGGGCAAAAGGCGCGTGAGTAGCTATTTCATAAATTTAGGTTATAATAGTCAAAATTTAGTTAGACGCTTGAATTTTTTGCTTTTAAACTTTCAAACTTTTAAGCATTGGGCGGCTAACTGGGCAGCACTATGTGTTATATATACAGTGTGTTATATGTACAGTGGTTTATGATTTATTTTCAAAAAGCGATATCTTACCGATTGCGAGTGCATGAATGTCGGAACAATTAAGTCTAAACTTAAATATCAAGCAGTCCGCGAGTATCAGTGACTTTAGTGGTCCAGGCTGGGTATCAATCATCGATGTGGTACGCCAAATGCATGTAGGACTGTTGACGCAGCTATATCTATACGGCGAGCGCGATACAGGTAAAACCCATCTACTCAACGCTATCTGCGAATCCTTCCGTGATATCAACCAATCTGTTATTTATCTATCGCTGCGTGAACTGATAAACGCCAATATGGATGCCATGGTGTTGTCATCGCTAGAAAATACCACAGTGATTGCGCTTGATGATATGGATGAAATTCAAGGTCATCCTGAGTGGCAAGAAGCGGTTTTTCATCTGATTAATTTGTCGCAAGAATACGGCAATACCATTATTTTTGCCAGTCGTTTGCCAGTAAAGGCGTTAAATTTTGAGCTGCGAGATTTGCTATCAAGGCTTGCTCGAGCCGCAACTTTTCAGTTGCCAACGGGCAGTGATAGGCTTGATAGACAGCTGATTTTGGAATCGGTATTACGCCGTCGTCATTGGCACTTTGACCCGCGCATTATTGACTATTTGCTCAACGAAGGTCCACACCGCATCGGCGCGATGTTGGCAGTGTTAAACGAATTGCAGCCATTATTTTCCAATATGGAACGCACCCCATTAAACAAAGTGACCAAAGCCAAAATTCAAGATGCGATGAATATCATTGATAATTTAACGCTGAATTTTGAATTGGCGGACTTTGATGAAATTGCAGAAAATGAAAATTTTTTAGATTTTTGATCGGGTTTGTCATAGGAATTGCGTGATAAATGGGTTAGAATCCATCAACAGTTTGATGTAAAACAACAGGATATCCTATGAATAAACAGTACTTATGGACGGCTGCCGCGTTGACTGCGGGCGTGTTAGCAACCACACAAACATTTGCCCAAGTCACCTTGAATGTTGCTGACAATACCATCGTGACTGCTATTAATGGTCAAGAAGTCAAAAACGGCTTGCTTTCAAAGCCGCAAAAAACCTACAAACTTGAGCCCGGCAAACATGTGATTACTGCCAAGTACAATCGGTTGTACGAGCTGCGCGGTGACAATCACGATGTGTTACGTTCAAGCAATATTAGCGTTCCGGTAGAGCTTGCCGACAATCAAACGTATGTGTTGGATATGCTAGGTCAACCAGAAGACTATAATGCCGCTAAAGAATATGTCAAACAACCCACACTAGCGGTGCTACAAGGCAAGCAAATCATTGCAAGTCAGCAAGCTACGTCAAGCAGTAGTTCAAGCATTTTTAGCGGCTTGGGTAATGCGTTAGGCGGCGTGTTTGGTGGTAGCTCAAAAGCGGTTGAAGCCAATCAACAAACCATCAATGCCTTAGGACAATCAGGGGGCGCGATTCCCGCTATCAACCAACCTGTTGCGACCACGGTCAGTTCATCGGATAGTCTCGATCAATTTATGCAGTTATGGTTGAGAGCAACGCCAGCAGAGCGTGATAAAATTCGCCAGTGGGTGCAAAAATAATCACCCCATGCGCCCCCATGCGCCAAAACAACGATGCCAAGTGCATCGTTTTTTATGGTCTTTTACCATTATTTACTTTTACCATTAGTTAATAGATAAGACAGACTGTACTTCAAGCTTATCGACGGCTGGCTGGTTGATTTGTAGTTGCTGGATGCGAATACCTTGTTGTTGAAACTGATTAAATATATTGGTGATTACGCTGGCTTGCGCGTGACTAAAAGCAACTTGGATAGTATTGCCATTCTCGACTACTTGCGCATTGACAATACCTGATTGGCTAAGTATTTGTTTGATAGCATCGGCTTGATTGACTTGTTGGGTTTGGTTGGGATTGATGTTGCCTGCTTGACTGCGTAGCCAAAACACATCTGCCATGGTGTCATCGTATTTTTTTTGTGCTTGGTTGGCTTTGCTATGCAGCGTCCAACCACCGATACCGACCACAAAAAAAAGCAAGAACATTGCCAATATCAGCAGCGCAATCTGATCACGACGTGATAAATTTTGAAAGGCATGACCCAGAGGCGTGGTTAGTTTTTGCAGGGATTGGCTCAGTGAGGCGTGCGGTTTCATAAATTCATCTCAGTTGTAGATTTAGTCTGCCAATTCAATATCTATCATGGCAAGGGCACTGCCAGCAGAAGTTGGCGCCACGGCACTGGAAACCGCACTGGCAGTATTGGAAGACATCGCAGCGGGTATCGCAGCATCGACAGACCCTAGCTTGGCTTTTATCCCTTTGTTTACCATGTCATTGACGGCTTTGTTTAATGAATCGGCGCTTGATGATAACAGCTGCAGTTGTAAGTGATTATTTTGAAAATTAAGCTGCTTGGCAGTCAGTTGGTATTGCTGCAATACCGGCTGTATGGACGACAATGTCTGAAGTACGCTTGGCGTGGCTGATTGCTGGGTGGTTAATTTGCCAGATAACTGTCGCTGCAGGGTAAGTTTGCTACTAAGCGGCTCATTGGGAAACCACTGGGCGTATTGCTGCGCTAGTAAAGTTGCGGCTTGTTTTTGTGCTTGGTTGTAATAATACCAACGAAGCGCATCGACCACAAAGGCTGTCAGCAGCGCACAAACAGTGACTAGGGCGATGACTTTGGCATAAGGCGCAAGCGTCGTTTTACCTTTTACGGTCGCAAAGTTAAAAAAATGTCTGACAGGGTCTTTGATTGGGGTAGGCAACAACTCAGACGATTCTATGGATAAATTAGGCATACTGGCTAATTGCTGGGCAACGGTTTCATCGTGAAAACCCGTTAAATATAGCGTTTCTAACATGGGTAATTTGGTGAGTACCAGCGGTAAAAAACTAACCGCCATGCCGTGATAAGTATGGAGTTTTAATAACTGGGTATCTGCATCTTGGTAGTAGACCGCGCTTGTCGTAGGTATAGCCCTAGTATCAATTCTAACATCTATGGTCGGCAGCAATAAAAAATCTGGCAGTAAAGCGACTATCTCAATACCCGCCAACGAGGCAGCATTGATCCATGAATGAATATCGGCAGCATGAAGCCCAAATAACGCGGGTAACTCGCTGTTGGTGGCGGTCGGCTGAATTTTGACTTGTAAATCTTCTACCGACCCAATGCTGATATCTTCAAATAAATAGCGCCTGCCGGTGTCGCCCAACGCATTAAGCTGGCTTGCTGTAAGCGTAGGTTGGATTGTTAATAAACTGACACTAGGAAAATAAAGACAGGCTTGCAGCTTGGCTGATTGGGTGGTTTGCAGATTAGCAAGGGTCGCAAGCGTTTGCCAATCGTCAGCCGTTTGCCAAGTCTGGGTGGTTTGTTGCCATAAACGTAAGGCAGCATGCTGAGTTGGCAACCAAATATGAATCACAGAAGTGTCCTACACAAAATTGACAAATTAAATCACCTAACAGGTGGGAACAAAGCGTTTGATCTCAGCGGCAAGACTGGGTGCCAATATACCCATATCATATACGCGCGCTTCAGCCAGCGCAAAACCCTCTAAGGGATCATCCGTGAGAATATGGGCGATTTTGGCAATGATATTCATATGACAAACCACCACCATGCAGTCGCCAACCAATTCGCCTAGCGCATCCACGGCTATGTCTGCATCATTATCAGGGGTGATGCCCTCATACGTGGTCACAGGGACATGGGGAAAAAATTGCTGGATTTGGGCAAGGGTTTGCTGGGCGCGGTTGTAAGGACTGACGATAAAATGATCGGGCTCAAAGTTTTCGGCAAGCCACGCTGCGGTCTGTGAAGCTTGGGCTTGACCCAGTGCTGATAAATTTCTTTCATGGTCTGGCAGGGTATAAGCGCCTGCATCGCCATGACGAACTAAAATTAATTGCATGTATTTACCTAAAAATATTTAAAGTTATGTTTGTCAGTTATGCGTTGGCTGCACTTGATGCGGCATGACAAATTCCACATCACTTCTAAATCCTGCTTCCATCAAGTTTAACGCAACCCCAAGCGGCGCTTTGTCTTCATAGATAATATCGTGCAAGGCATGGGTAATCGGCATATAAATACCCTCTTTCATGGCTTTTTCATTCACCTGCTGGATAGTATTAATCCCTTCAGCGGTCTGCCCCAGTTTTTTGATGGCTTGGTCAAGGCTCATGCCACGCCCGAGCATATTACCAATCTGGTAGTTACGGCTTAAGGTCGATGAACAAGTTGCATACAAATCACCCACACCCGACAACCCCAAAAAGGTCAGGGGATTAGCCCCCGCTTGTACACCAAATCGGCTCATCTCCGCCAATGCGCGGGTTAATATCATGGCTTTGGTGTTTTCCCCGATGTCATAGGCAGCGGCCATGCCCATGGCGATGGCATAAATATTTTTGAGCGCACCGCCAAGCTCGACGCCAATTAAATCATCACTGGCAAACACGCGAAAAAACGCACTGTGTAGAGCTGTTTGTACCGCAAGCCGTAGCGCTGCAGATTGGCTGGCAATCACGGTGGCAGACGGCATATTATTCATGATTTCTTTGGCGAGATTGGGGCCGCTCATCACGCCAAAAGCCACATTGGGCAATTCATCCGCGATCACATCACTCATTAGCGCAAAGGTATCTTTTTCCATACCTTTGGTTAAAGACACGATGGCTTGAGCGCTGATAAAAGGCGCAATTTTTTGTAAGGTTTCGCGAAAAGCAGTGCTAGGCACTGCCACAAAAATCAAATCTTTGCCTTTGACGGCTGCTTGCAAATCATGGGTAAATTGCAGGCGCTCATCAAGCTTATGGTCGGGCAAGTATTTTTTATTGATATGGGTTTTTTGCATCGATTTGACGCTGCGCTTATCGCGCACCCAAAGCGTGACTTCGCAGCCATTTTTGGACGATAAATTTGCCATTGCCGTACCAAAACTACCACCGCCCAGCACGGCAATTTTAAGGGGCGCAGGTTGGTTGGCGAGCTGATTGTCTAAGTCTGTCTCTAATACCGCTGTGGTGTCCGGCTTAGATTTTTTGACCGCTTTTTCAATGACGTCGGCAAACAGCTTGCTGGCTTTTTCACGATTGACATTCAGCTTTTCTAAATTTTCACTTAGATTGGTTGCTATCTGGGGTTTTTTCATTGAAAATCCTTGAATCCACTTGTCCTGCAAATACTGACAACAGGGCACCCTTTACATGAGCAAAATATAAAAACGGCTACTTTAGCCCTTAGTTTGTGCCATTATCATAAACAATAAATGGTGTGACGTCTATCTTAGAACGCGGCGGGATGGTCGACACGGCTGTGCCAACATACACAAAGGCAATGACTTGGTTATCAGCGGTTACATTAAACAGTTGTTTGATTGCAGGCGCATTGGCAAGTGGACCGGTGCGCCATACGGTGGCAAACCCTTGTGCCATTAAGGCAAGGAGGAGATTTTGCACCGCGCAACTACTTGCCGCTATTTGTTCCCAATGGGGGACTTTATCATGGGGTTTAAAATCGGTCACACACGCGATAATCATTGGCGCACGCAGTGGCATGTTTTCCGCTTTGGCGAGGGTTTTTTCGTCAGTTTCACCTTGTGCTATCGCCGCATTTTTTAACGCCGTGCCTAAGGTGTTGAGCGCTTGGTTTTCAAGTACGATAAAACGGTACGGGTTTAAATCCTTGTGATCGGGGGCGGATAGCGCCACTTCAATCGCTTGTTCGACTTGCTCGCGGTTGGGGGCAGGGGCGACAAGGTTGCCAATTGAACGGCGCGATTTGATAAAGTCTAAAATTTCTGAATTTGTCATTGTTATTCCTTAAATAGGTTATTGATTAGCGTTGCCATATTATCCGCTGAAGCTGATTGCAGTTGTGTTAAACCGTCAATCACGCCTTGCTGATTATCCAAGGTTTTATTTTGGCTAAGTTTAAATTTGGCTTCAAAATTATCAATGGTCAACTTAACCCCCACAATCGCGCGGCACATGGCATTGATATAGTCACTTGGCGCATCACTTAAAGACCAAGGCTCATGACTGGGGTTAGTTTGTTTAAGTTGATGTTCAAAAAAATCCGTCATCGTCGCGACAATCTGCTTGATTTGACTTGCGTCTCTAATTAGCTGCGGTGTCACCGAAAAAATCACCGATTGATAATTCCACGTCGGCACTTCTTTATGGATCATCGCCTTAGTAGGATACCAGTTTGGGCTGATATAATGACCTTGGTTGGTGAAAACAACTTTCCAGTTTTTAGCGTCAGTCTTTACAATCGGATTTACTTTTGCCACATGACCCATCAAATAGCCAAGCGGATTTTGTTCATCTACTTGCCAAAGTAGCGGAGCAGGGCAGATTTCAACCGAATTGCCGTTTGATGCCACTATATTTGCTAATGGCGACCCAGCAATAAAATCTTTAACGGCTTCAAAATCGGTTTGGGAAAAGTCTTTGGGAATATACATCGTTAAAGCCACTCGCCTGCATAACAATTAAGGCTTTGGATTATTTAAATGGTCATATCTTCTTTTTTTATCTCATCCAAACGATGTTCCGCTTTGAGATATTCTTCAGATTGCATCTCTAACAGCCGTGAGCGCGTGCGCTCAATTTCAAACGCCAATTTTTGCCCATCATACAGTTGTAAAATTGGCTGTTCTGCACGTATCAAAAGCTTGACGCGGCGATCATAAAACTCATCGACAAGGTAAATAAAGCGCCTTGTCGGGTCAGCGATAATATCGTTGAGTATGGGCACATCATCCACCAGTACCGTGCTAAACTCATTGGCGATTTCAATAAAATCGCTCGCTGAGCGCGGCTGCATACATAATGCCCGAAAATCAATGTACAAGGTGTTTTCGGTGCGCCCTTTGATGGCGATATCACGACCATTAATATGAATGGGGTCTTGGATAATGTGTTGGTTGTTACTTAGCGCGGTAAAGCGGTTGGCAAGCCAGTGGATGTTTTCTTTGGTCAACGGAGATACATAAAGTTCGGCTTGCTGCAACACGCGCAGACGGTAGTCGATACCACTGTCAATGTTCATTACCGTACAGTTTTTTTCAACTTCGGCAATGGCAGGTAAAAAACGGTCACGGTGAATACCATTTTTATACAAGCCATTTGGTGCGATATTTGATGTGGCAACCAAGGTGATGCCTTTTTTAAATAGCATGGTAAACAAATCACCCAAAATCATCGCATCGGAGACATTGGAGACAAAAAATTCATCAAAACAAATCACATCCGCTTCATTATGGATGATATCGGCGACTTTTTGTAGTGGGTCTTGTTGACCTTGTAGCTTGTTGAGCTCGGCGTGCACTCGTTTCATAAAATGGTGAAAGTGTTGGCGCATTTTGTTGTCGGCGGGTACCGACTCAAAAAACATATCCATCATCCAAGTCTTACCACGACCCACGCCGCCCCACATATATAGCCCTTTGGGCGGCTCAGTACGTCTTAAAAAGCTAAACAGCCCACGTTGTTTGGCGCGGTTTTCCATGATTTGTTCATAGACATTGTCCAAATAAGTCATCGCAGCGCGCTGCTGTGCGTCTTCGCTAAACTCACCAGATTTTAGCGCAAGCTCATAGCGTTGTAAGGGTCGTAAATTTGAGTTGGGCATGTTGTCTCTCAGCGTAAATTAAAAGGTTGTCAAAATTCCATTTCAACGTGCTTTGACGTAGGGGTATTAAATAAATAGATGCGATTAAATAGACGGCATTAAAGTGCCAAATAGCTCACGATGTCAAATACACTAAAAACCCGAATCGAAAACATCCGTCAAAAACACCAATCAGGAACGAGGATAAAATAAAAACTGCGTTATTTGCTACTTAACGCTTCAAGCAGCTGTTTTAATTGCCCTAATTTACCATGAAAAAAGTGCCCTGTATCGTCAATGATGTGCGTTTGAATACCAAAGTTTTCCCCAAATTGTTGTAGCGAGCTTGGCGCAATCACTTCATCATTCGCGCCATAAATCATAAAGGTTTGTGCGGTGGGCAGGAGCAAATCTGAGGTGTCGTTTTTTTCAATAGAAGGGGCAATCAATGCCAAATCAGTGATGTCAAAATCATCGACTCCCAAAAATGCGCCTTGTTCATTGACAAGCTGGGCAAGCTTGGCGGCGACAAATCCGCCAAACGAAAATCCGCCAATCCATAGCTTGCGTGCCTCGGTTTGGCTATGAATCCATTGCAGCACGGTTAAAGCGTCTTCGATTTCACCTGTCACATTGCCATACTCGCCCGTTGATTGTCCCACACCGCGAAAATTAAAGCGTACCACATGCATGTTTTGGTCGCGGGCAAAACGATACATGGTGGTCACCACTTTATTCATCATCGTGCCTTCTTGCAATGGGTTTGGGTGACAAAGAATGGCAACACGCTCAACCGACGCGGCGTTTGGGTTGGCAACGCCCGTTGAGTCAGCTTGCCAAAGCGCGTCAACTTCAAGCTTGCCGCAAGGGGCATCAATTAATTGCGAATGGGTTAATGGTGAATGGGCAGGTGAGCGCATAATCGTCCTAATCTCAGCAAAAAACTTTAAAAAAACCACCCATCATGCTAACCAATTTCACCCAAAATAGCTAGTTTGAAAATCAACAAAGCAGCCAATTGTTGCGCGGATTTTATGATTTGTAAGACCACTTGCGGCGGCTCATTTTTTACCACACACTAATACAAGCCATCAACCAAATTCTATTGTTGAAATGGTAAGTTTGCCTGTATTGTTGATAATTGATGAGAACTTTAACATGATGAGAAACCTAACACCGCTATTGAAAAGGGACAGCCTGCAGATCATGAAATCATCTCTCAAACCGTCTTTATTAAAAATCACAACTATCGCGCTATTAGTAGCAATGAGCTTATCTGCTTGTCAAAGCACACCCACTAATTTACCCGTGCTACAGCGCGCGAACAACACCCTAGAAACCACTGGGTTAGGCAAAAGCAAAAATATCGCCAAATTGAACGCGTTACATATCGCAACCGAGCAGTGCCGCGGAAAGTCGCCCATCGTGTTGACCGATAGCTACCAGTATAACGGCGTGTTGGATGAAAACATGGGACGCGCGGCTGACCAAGCCATAGGTATGATTGGCAGCGTGTTTGGCAGCAAAAAAACCCTTGCCCGCGATGATGATTACGAATATACCATGATGTTTAAATGCCCGTAATTTATACCTAAGCCCTTTATACAAGCAAAGAAGTACAAGCAAAAAGCACAAATGTAAAAAGGACAGCGGTAACAGCAGGATAGACATAAAAAAGGTTAGGAGAGCTCCTAACCTTTATTGTCTTTGTGTCACTGGCGATTTAACAAATGCTGATTAAGCTGTGCAATCACCGCTTTATCCCCTAATTGATTGATACTGTCACGAATTTTTGGAATCGGCTCGGCAGCAATCGGCTGACTATCAAATAGCTTTAACAACCGCAGTTGTAATGATGGCTCACCTTGCTCAATGACAATATCTACGAGGGTAGGCACATCAAAGGGCAAATCCGAAGTTGATTGTGCCATTGCCACCGCATGATAAGCGCCATGTGGGTCTTGGTCGGTTACGATACGGGTATTTACCGCTCTGTAAGCTTTTTCTGAGGTACCACCTAGGACATTGATTTTGTGTAAACAGTTAAGCGCAGAATTATCTTGTAATTGTGCAATCGCAATGATGTCTTCAGCCTGCTCTTGCAAATAGGCGCGTTTTTTTGCCAGCGCCTCTAATTGCTGCTCAGTCAGTGGCTCAGCGCTTTCGGCTTTTTTTAAATTGGCATTAAATTGAATTTCTGACATGGCTATCCCCTTATTTATATGGTTATTAGATAAGGGTTTTTTTTATAAAATCAAATCCGTTAGTTAAACGAGCACATTTAATCACAATCCAGTTATAATCAATCAAAATGACAAAAGGGCGTGCTATGTTAGTGTTAACAGTAAATGCTGACCACATCAGTATAACGTTGCAAGATAACCTATGGGACATTGGGCTTACGCTAAACGTAATTGCACAGACATTGCAAGCATTGCCACCCACCGAATTGGCTTGGGAAACGGCAATTATGCGCATAGAAGATGCTATTTCACCGCTAAAACCTAGATTGCCCAAAGATGAATTATTAAAGGTGATAGGGGCAGAGGATTTAAGCTTACTAGCGTTTGAGCAAGATGCCAATGGCGACTATATTCCCGCTGAGATACTAGAAAAAGCTTTTGCGGTGCTGGCGGGCTATCGCTCACTGCGAGATTTGCCAGCTATGCCCAATGACCTAGCGTTTTATGCAAAGGTATTGCTATTACGAGAATGGGTACACCATTTGGATTTTGATAAGCTTTATTTGGGTTAATTATCATCAATAAAACAATCGTCAATAAAAAACCGTCAATAAAACAATCGCCAGTACATAACCAGCGATTTTTTTTAATAGGTAGTTTAAGGCTATGTTGAACGCTTACTAACCGGTATTTCTTAAGCCTTGGGCAATACCATTGATAGTTAAATGAACCAAGTTAAGCGCTGCGGTATAAGACGCTTCATTATCGCTAGTCGCTTCATTGGTGGTTTCAGTGGTAGACCTTTCATTAGTAGACGCTTCATCAGCAGTCGCTTCGCGAAGTTGTTTTAATAATGCCACTTGCAACCAGTTCAAGGCATTTAAATACGGCAAGCGTAGCGCAAGTGAGCGTGCCAATGTACGGTTATCATCCAGTAGCGTTTCTTTATTGGTCAGGGTTAGCAGGGCTTTAAGGCTGCGGTGATATTCTGCAGTAATGAGTGCAAAAATAGCGTTGGCTTCAGTGGTATCGTTGGCGAGCTCAACATAGGCTTGGGCGATTTCGATATCGGTTTTTGCCATGACCTGTGCCATATTTGATAACATGGCTTGCATAAAGGCGCTATGTTGGGCGTTGTGTTGCAGTTTTGCTAAGTTGTCTGGGTTATCTGCAATCAGTTTTTCGACTGCGGTGCCAAAGCCATACCACGCTGGTAGCATCAAGCGATTTTGCATCCAAGAAAATACCCAAGGAATCGCGCGCAAATCTTGAATACGCGCCAAAGACTTGCGGCTAGCAGGACGTGAGCCAATGTTTAAACTGGCAATTTCTTTGACCAAACTTGTCTGCAAGAAATAATCAATAAAATACGGCTGAGTGATAAGCGCGCGATAGCAATTAAAGGCTTCATGCGATAATTGATTCATTAGGTCGCTATCAGGGCTTTCGCTATGGCTTGGCAATAGGCTCGCTTTGAGCGTTGCGGCAATCAGCGTCTCAAGGTTGCGTTCTGCGTTGCCCGCATCGGCATATTTTGCGGTAATAACTTCCCCCTGCTCGGTAATGCGGATTTGACCATCCACTGAGCCTTCTGGTTGTGCCAAAATCGCCTCAAATGACGGACCACCACCACGACCCACGCTACCGCCACGACCGTGGAATAAACGCAGTTGAATGGCATATTTTTCTGCCATTTCCACTAACTGAATTTCAGCTTGGTATAGCGACCATTGACTGGTGACATAACCACCATCTTTATTACTGTCTGAATAACCGAGCATAATTTCTTGCAGATTGTCACGACTGGCTAGCACTGATTTGTACCAAGGTTTATCCAGTAGCTCACTCATGATGCGGGTACTGTTTTGCAGCGCCTCAATGGTTTCAAACAAAGGTACGATATTGATACGGCTCACGGGTACGCCATCTTTGACCAATAATAGCCCTGATTCTTTCAATAACAACGCCAATGCCAACAAATCACTCACTTGTTCGGCATTGGAGATAATGCTTTGGGTAATCGCTTTGTCACCAAAGCGATTTTTGATATCGGCTGCGGCTTGAAAAATTTCTAACTCACGCTGGGTTTGTGGCTCATAAGTGATATAGGGGTTGTATAAAGGACGCGCAGTTGCCAATTCACGCAGCAGCACACGTTGACGTGCGGATTCAGACAAAGAAAGATAATCTTCTAAATCGGCATGTTTGAACAAATCATGAACCGTTTCGGCATGAATCCCTGAAAACTGGCGCAAGTCTAATGGCATCAAATAAAAACCAAATACTTCCACGGCGCGGATGATATCGGTGAGTCGTTCGTTAGCCAGTAACTCACTGCCATTATCCACCAATGACTGATAAACGACGTACAAATCATCTAAAAACTCGTCACAATCAGCGTAGGGCTCACTAAGTCCAAAGCGACAACCGTAAGACAAATCAAATGTATGCGAGGTAGCGACTAAACGTGATGAGATAAACCCGATGGCGCGGCGATAAGGCTCTTCTTCTCTAGAGATATTATCTTCTTTGGATTGCTCGGAGAGTGCCAGTACCGCATCACTCACGTTGACATGGCGGATAGATAGCGGCAACTCTTGGTACAGCTCGCCCAGTTGGTCACGATAAAAGTAAAACACCGTCGCCGCTTGGCGTTTGAAGGCATAGCGAAGGGTATCGGCTGACACAAACGGATTACCGTCACGGTCGCCACCAATCCAACCACCGATATTAAGTAAGTTTGGCATGTCAGTGTCGGGGAAACGCTCTTTTAGCTGATAATCTAATTTGCGATACAAACTTGGCAGGGCTTCAAAAAAACTTAAATCAAAATAGGCAATGCCATTGTCGATTTCATCTTTGACCGTAATTTTAAAATGGCGGGTTTCATTGGTTTGCCACTGCGACAATAACGTGGCTTCTAGTTGCTGCTCGATACGATGACGTTGGTAGCCAATCGCGGTGTGGTATTGCTCAAGTAAGGCACGGATTTGACGGCGCAGTGATAAAATAGTTTGACGCTGCACTTCGGTCGGATGCGCGGTCAATACCGCACTGATAAAGGTATCATCAAGCTGTGCTTGCAACTCATCGCTGTCAATCCCTTGGGCTTTTAATTCATCAATCACATGGGCAAAACTACTTTTTGAGGCAGATTCATCTTGTTCGTGGGCAAGGCGGCGGCGCTCATGGTGCATGTCTTCGGCGATGTTAAACACTTGCGCAAATAAGCCACAAGCCCGAATGAGATTCTTGCGCTGTTGATGGTTGAGCGTTGGCAAAATGGCTTGAATAGTCTCTTGGGGGTCTTCGCCATTTAACAGTTTATTAATGGTTTGTTTGACCGGTTCTGAGGTTTGCTGCTCAACGACCGTTATCAGCACGCGGCTAAGTAACTGGGTGTCCGCTAGCAAAGGAGAGTCTTTATCATTGTCGATAAGCTCAACGAGTGCCGTATTTGACGGATGCGAGTTTAACGCGTCTAGGCCTAAAACGTGAGGTGGTGAAAGGCTTTTTTCATTTTCAGCTGGGCTGGCGTTGGTCTGGCTCATAACTATTCCCTTATTTGCTTTAGTCTAAAAAGTGTAACAGGACAATTATGTTAGCACAAACTATTATCACCATAAGAAATACTCATCGTTAAAAATTCGAAATATAAACAGCGTTAAAATTAATTTGGCGAGGCTTGACGGTAGTGAGTCTATTTGTTATATTTAAAAACGATACAAAACGTATCATTTGAGTTTATAAAATGGATTCAAGGAATGAATTCAAGCAATGAAATGTTTTGCCAACCTCTGAAAACCAAACCTGCAAGCGACTTTCACCATCCATCAAGATTCTAGCTAAGGACAGCCAATGAATTTCTCCGACTTATACAATCAATCCATCAACGACAAACAAGCCTTCTGGGGCGAGCAAGCCAAGCGAATCTATTGGCATCAACAACCTACCCAAATTTTAGATGATAGTAAACTGCCCTTTGCCAAATGGTTTGTCGGTGGGGAAACCAATTTGTGTTACAACATGGTCGACCGCCATCTTGAAAACCGGGCAGAGCAAGATGCCTTTGTGTGGGTGTCTACCGAAATCAATGCTGAAATGATTGATAATTACCCCAATATTCAGAAAGCTTTTAAGGCACTGGGCAACCCTGTTGAATTGTATACCGACTATGCCAAACGCCGTTTAACTTACAACGATTTATACAAAGAAGTGAACTATTTTGCCGATGTGCTAAAACGTCATGGCGTCGACAAAGGCGACCGTGTTGTCATCTATATGCCGATGATTTTGGAAGCGGCATATGCCATGCTCGCTTGTGTGCGTATCGGGGCGATTCACTCGGTGGTATTTGGCGGATTTGCCTCGCACAATCTCGCCGTACGCATGGATGATGCCGAAGCCAAAATGGTGATTACCGTCGATGCAGGGCTGCGCGGTGGCAAGCTAATTAATTATAAAAACTTGGTCAATAAAGCAGTCGAAGAAGCCAAAGTCAACACCAAGGTGCTGGTGATTGATAGGGGTATCATGCCATATACAGCAGAGCCACAAGACATCGACTATGCCACCGAGCGGGCAATAAGTGCCGACAACAATGCCAAAGTCGATTGTGTTTGGCTAGAGTCCAATGCGCCATCGTATCTATTATATACCTCGGGCACGACAGGCACACCCAAAGGCGTACAGCGTGATACAGGCGGTCATGCGGTAGCCCTTGCCACCGCGATGGATTTTGTCTATAACGGTAAAGCGGGCGAGACGTTTTGGGCGATATCGGATATCGGTTGGGCAGTGGGTCACTCGTTTAGCATCTATGCCCCGTTACTGACAGGCATGACCAGTATCATATATGAAGGCTTGCCAACCACGCCAAACCCGGGGATTTGGTGGCGAATTGTCGAAGCCAATAAAGTCAATATTTTGTTAACCGCACCGACAGGCGTGCGGATGCTACGTAAACAAGACGAAATGTGGATGAGCCGTCACGATATCTCAAGCCTAAAATCATTCTTCTTGGCAGGTGAGCCACTCGATGAGCCAACTGCCCAGTGGCTAACAGGTCACATGGGCGTGCCAATCATTGACCACTATTGGCAAACTGAGTCGGGCTGGCCCATCCTCAGTCATGCCCCAAAATTTGCAGACAATCCCGACCACAAGCCACACAAACAAGGCACACCCGGCTATCCGATGTTTGGATATGACGCCAAAGTCATCAATGAAACCACAGGCGAACCCTGCCAAGCCAATGAAAAAGGCATGTTGGTGTTAGCCGCACCTTTACCACCCGGTTGTTTGGCTACCGTTTGGCGAAATGACGAACGTTTTATCAATGGCTATTTTTCACTACTCGATGGCAAACAATACGCAACATCAGACTATGCGGTGATGGATGAATACGGCTACTACTATATTCTAGGGCGAACCGATGATGTCATTAATGTGGCAGGTCACCGTTTGGGTACCAAGGAAATCGAGGAGGCCATCGGTCATCACCCCGAAGTCGCCGAATCGGCGGTTGTTGGCATCCATGACGAGCTTAAAGGTGAGCTACCCATTGCCTTTTGTATCCTAAAAAATCATGACTTAGTAGCAGAAACCGAAAACCGTTTCCGCATTGAGCAGCAAATCGTGGGCGAGGTCGCAAGACAGTTGGGCGCCCTGGCTAAACCTGCGGCTATTTATTTTCCCAAAGCTTTACCCAAAACCCGCTCAGGCAAAATCTTACGCCGCTCTATCAAGGCACTGGCGGAAGGCAAAGAAACAGGCGACATGAGTACGCTGGATGATCCAACCGCGATGGAGGCGGTCAGACAAGCGATGGCGGAATATTAATGGCTATCAAAAAGCTTTCAGGCAATAAGTTGTCAGGGCTTAAAAATCAGGGGTGATTGTGATGGAAAATTATGCCTTACTGGCTTTTAAGCACGCGCCCACGCCGATAGTGGTATTAAGCTATCGGCGTATCAAAGCACTCAACGATGCCTTTGCCAATTTGTTCGGTTATGCGCACGATGAGCTACTCAATCAATCGATGCAAAAATTGTTTCCCAGTGTCGAAGATTTTGAAAAAATTGGCAAAGAAGCATTAACAGGTTTGGGATTACAAACCAATAGGCATTACTGCGATGAGCGCTTTATGCGTCACAAAACAGGGGAAATATTCTGGGCAACCACCCACGGACGCACCTTAACCCCAGATGACCCCTTCAAACTGGCAATTTGGCATTTTGAAAAAAAACCGCAAGTAGTGTCCGAATCCCAGCTCACTGCACGTGAAGCCCAAATTGCGCAATTTGTGGTCAATGGCTATACCTGTAAAGAGATTGGTAAGTCGCTTGGTTTATCTCCCCGAACCATTGAGGTACATAAAGCTAACTTAATGAAAAAACTGGGCGCTCGCAGCAAAGGTGAGCTAGCCTCAAAGATTATTGTCATTAACCCTATGGCAGCCGCGCAGCAAAACTACTCCAGCAAAACTACGCCAGAAAAACTACTTAAGTAATTAAGTATTATTGACAGTACCCCCCAACTCATTCACACTGTTTTGCAACGCGTTTAACGCTATCAAACGCTATACACCCAACACGGTAAAAACAAGGATTGTTACGATGACTACCCAAACTGTAAAACAACTCATCAACGGCGAATTTGTCGAATCAGCCACTAGTGAGTGGATTGACCTGACCAACCCAGCCACCCAACAAGTGATTGCCAAAGTACCCCAAACTACCCCCGATGAAATTAACCAAGCTGTCGCGGCGGCTGCAGAGGCGTTCAAAACCTGGCGCAAAACCCCAATCAACACGCGCTCGCGCATTTTCTTAAAATACCAACAACTGATTCGTGACAACATGGACGAGCTTGCCGCCATGCTCACCGAAGAACAAGGCAAAACCCTAGCCGATGCCAAAGGCGATGTGTTCCGTGGTCTTGAAGTCGTCGAACACGCCTCAGGCATTGGCAACCTGCAACAAGGCGCGTTTATCGAGAACGTGGCGACTGGCGTTGATATGTATAATATCCAGCAACCACTTGGCGTTTGTGCGGGTATCACCCCGTTTAACTTCCCCGCCATGATTCCACTTTGGATGTTCCCAATGGCGATTGCCACCGGTAACACCTTCGTATTAAAACCATCAGAACAAAACCCGATGGTCACCATGCGCTTGGTAGAGCTGGCGCTCGAGGCGGGCATTCCAAAAGGCGTATTAAACGTGGTGCATGGCGGCAAAGACACCGTTGATGCCATTTGTGATCACCCAGATATCAAAGCCATCTCATTTGTCGGCTCTACTGCCGTCGGCACACACGTCTATAACCGTGCCAGTCAAGCAGGTAAACGTGTGCAATGTATGATGGGGGCTAAAAACCATGCAGTCATCCTACCCGATGCCAACAAAGAGCAATGCCTAAACCAACTAGCCGGTGCTGCATTTGGTGCGGCCGGTCAGCGTTGTATGGCGTTATCCGTGGTGATTCTAGTCGGTGAAGCCAAAAACTGGGTGGGTGACATCGTGGAACGTGCCAAAAAATTGGTGGTGGCAGCCGGTAAAGATGACAAAGACTTAGGACCTGTGATTTCAAAAGCGGCCAAAGCGCGTGTTGAACGTCTAATCCAAGCGGGCGCAGATGAAGGCGCACAAGTCCTGCTAGATGGTCGTGGTATCAAGGTAGAAGGCTTTGAGAACGGTAATTTTGTCGGACCGACTATTTTAGATAACGTCACCACCGATATGACTTGCTACAAAGAAGAAATCTTTGGACCGGTGCTTGACATCATGTACGCCGATAGCCTAGATGAAGCGATTGCCATCATCAATGCCAATCCAAATGGTAATGGCACGGCTATCTTTACCCAATCAGGTGCGGCAGCGCATAAATTCCAACAAGATATTGATGTGGGTCAAGTCGGTATTAATTTACCCATTCCGGTGCCATTACCGATGTTCTCATTCACCGGTTCTCGCGCCAGTAAGTTGGGTGACTTAGGTCCTTATGGCAAACAAGCGGTACAGTTTTATACCCAAACCAAAACCGTCACCGCCCGTTGGTTTGATGATGAAGCCAGTAAAGGCGTTAATACCACCATTTCATTAAAATAAATAGACGTTAACAATTAACATTTCGTGATTAAGACTGATTGAATTTGGCTATCAGGTTAAAAACGTTATAGCCAATATAGCCAAGCGTCGCGATTTTGCATTAAGTTAAAGCAACGCTTGGCAACGACTGATGGCATGGATGTAATTTAGCCACAAAAAGGAATTTACCATGAATTTTTCCCTTACCGAAGACCAACAAGCCTTTGCCGATTTGGCTGCTCAATTTGCCGCCAAATCGCTTGCCCCCAACGCTGCCGAATGGGATGCCACAGGCTATTTTCCCAAAGAGGTGTTCAAAGCCGCAGGTGAACTGGGCTTTATGGGGCTTTACACCAACCCTGATTTTGGCGGACTGGGCTTGCCGCGCCTTGATGCGGCGATTATTTTTGAAAAACTGGCGTATGGCGATACGTCAACCGCCGCATTCATGACCATTCACAACATGGTCGCTTGGATGATTGGCGAGTTTGCCAAAGCCGAGGTTGCCGAAAAATACTTGCCTGAATTATTAGCAGGCGAAAAATTGGGTAGCTACTGTTTGACAGAGCCCAATGCTGGATCAGATGCCGGTTCATTAAAGACCAAAGCAGTGAAACAAGGCGACTATTACCACATTACCGGGCAAAAAATGTTTATCTCTGGGGCAGGGGCGACCGATGTGCTCGTGGTGATGGCGCGCACCTCTGACAACGGGGCAAAAGGCGTGTCTGCCTTTATCGTCGATGCCAACAGCGATGGCATTAGCTATGGCAAAAATGAGCATAAAATGGGCTGGAAAAACCAACCGACCGCCGCGGTGCATTTTACCGATGTCAAAGTCCCTGTCGAAAATCTACTGGGAGAAGAAGGACAGGGCTTTACCTTTGCCATGAAAGGCTTGGACGGTGGGCGTATCAATATCGCCACGTGTGCGGTGGGGACGGCTCAAGCTGCGCTTGACCGTTCCGTGCAGTATGTACAGGAGCGTAGCCAGTTTGGCAAAACCCTTGACCAATTCCAAAATGTGCAGTTTAAACTTGCCGATATGCTCACCCATTTGGTGTCGGCTCGGCAGATGGTGCGATTGGCGGCGTATCATTTGGATAGCAAATCGCCCGATGCCACGGCGTATTGTGCGATGGCAAAACGCCTTGCCACGGATTTGAGTTTTGATATCGCCAACCAAGCGCTACAGCTACACGGCGGCTATGGCTATCTACAAGAATATCCGCTAGAGCGTCATGTGCGCGATTTGCGCGTGCATCAAATCCTAGAAGGCACCAATGAAGTGATGCGGATGATTGTGTCTCGCAAAATGATGGAAGATGGGGCGTTGGCAAGATTGCAATGAATTTAAAGACATTTTAAAAGGAATTTACCATGTCAAATTACACCAATTTAAAATTAACTATCGACCATCACATTGCGGTTTTAACCCTAAACAATCCGCCTGCACACACTTGGACCAAAGAGAGTTTAGCCAGTTTAAAGCAGCTCATTAGCGAATTAAATAACAACAAGCAAGTTACCGCCTTGGTGGTGCATGGCGATGGCGAAAAGTTTTTTTCGGCAGGGGCGGACTTGAACAGCTTTGCCAGTGGTGACAAAGGTCAAGCCGCGCAGATGGCAATGGCGTTTGGCGAAGCATTTGAAGCCTTGTCCAATTTTCGTGGCGTGTCGATAGCTTGTATCAACGGCTATGCGATGGGTGGCGGTCTTGAGTGTGCCCTAGCGTGTGATATCCGCATTGCTGAAAGTCATGCCCAAATGGCACTCCCTGAGCTATCTGTTGGTTTGTTGCCATGTGCAGGCGGTACGCAAAACTTACCGTGGCTGGTGGGAGAAGGCTGGGCAAAACGCATGATTTTATGCGGTGAGCGTATCAAGGCAGATAAGGCGCTGCAAATTGGTTTGGTGGAAGAAGTCGTGGAAAGTGGCAAAGGGTTAGAATCGGCTTTAGAATTGGCTCAAAAAGTGGCGAAGCAATCCCCCGATGCGATTGCGTCGAGTAAAACCTTGATTATGTCGGCACGTTATCAGCCACCAAGTTTTAACTGGATAAAGGAACGTGAGTTATTTATCAAATTATTTGATGGCGACAACCAACAAGAAGGCGTCAATGCGTTCTTAGAAAAACGCCCGCCACAGTGGAAATAAACAAAAACTATTTATGAGTGAAATTCAACTATTCTTCATAACCGATATTACCAATTTAATTTTTGCATATGAGCACCCATTAAATGAAGAATGGGAAAATAAATTACTAATAAAAAATCATTACACTTATATTGATGATAAATTACTTAGATATTTAGCCGATAGTTTAGAATGGGTTAATTTTAGTGTTGATGATAAAGACGTGGTTTATCAAGGATTAGATTTTGAAGGCGTGAATACGCTTTATCCAAATCAAATCACTAGTTTTAAAAAGTTAATTTTGGCTTGGATTGTACTTTTTGAAAATGCAAACCAAACATTTGATTTAAACCGTTTTAACCAAACTCAAACTTTTGATAAATCCACTGTTTTAAAGCAACTTTATCAATTAGTTGAGTTTTGTCAAATTGTTGAAAATAACCCAAATAAATGCTTAGTACATATCGGACTATAATAGGAAAATAAAAATGAGCGAGGAAAATCAACAACCTGTAATATTTGAAACCATAGCCACCCACTGCGGTCA
Organism: Moraxella sp. CTOTU49097; assembly: GCF_032064105.1. Lineage (NCBI taxonomy): Bacteria > Pseudomonadati > Pseudomonadota > Gammaproteobacteria > Moraxellales > Moraxellaceae > Moraxella > Moraxella sp. CTOTU49097. The sequence continues at coordinate 178,420 of NZ_DAMBOA010000001.1, forward strand.
CCACATCGGCACGATGACATTGAACGACCCCAAATCTCTAAACGCGCTAAGCGTCGATATGTGCAAACTGATGGCAAATCAGCTCAGCAAATGGGCAACTGATGACAACATCGTCGCTATTTTGCTAAAGGGAAGTGGCGACAAGGCGTTCTGTGCAGGGGGCAATATCCGCAAACTGTACGACAGCATGATTGACACTCCGCCCCAAGTGCCTATGCAGCAGCCAAATCCGTACGGGGTTGAATTCTTCGAAAACGAGTACAGCCTATACCGGCAAATGCACTTTTACCCAAAACCGATTGTCTTGTGGGGTAACGGTATTGTCATGGGCGGTGGTATGGGCTTGATGGCGATGTGTAGCCATCGTATCGTCACCGAAACCACCCGTTTTGCCATGCCGGAGATTACCATCGGCTTATACCCTGATGCCACAGGTTCGTGGTTTTTGACGCGTATGCCTGCCAAAATTGGGCTGTTTTTGGGCTTGACAGGGGCGAACTGCAACGCCAACGATGCGATTTTCTCTAGCCTTGCCGAATATGCGGTGGCAAGTAGCGAATACGACAAAGTGGTTGACGCGCTAAAACAAGCCAATTGGCAAGCTGACTACAGTTTACATGATATCGCAAGCCAAGCCTTAGCCAAAATTCATCATACCGAGCATTTAGCAGACAGTCATTTGATGAAGCATTTTAATACCATCCAAGCACTAGTAAACAAAGGCTCAGTGCATGATATAGATGCAGCGTTGCGCGATGACAACTTCAGCAAAGTCAACGGCGAAGCGGATAAATGGCTCACCAAAGCGGTCGAGACTTATCAGCACGGTTGCCCTGTCAGTGCGGCATTAACGGTTGAGATGTTTAAACATGCCAGCAAATTATCGCTTGAGCAAGTGCTATATATGGAGATGAATGCGTCGCTACATTGTGTCAATTACCCTGATTTTCGTGAGGGCGTACGCGCCTTACTGATTGATAAAGACAAATCGCCAAAATGGTGTAAAACACTTGATGAATGCGATGCCCGCTATATCCAGTCACATCTTACGTCGGCTTTCCCCAACAGCGAACATCCCTTTGAGGCTTGGTTGGGTAGTGATTCGCTCTCAGCAAAATTAGCCAAACTTGCTATCTAAAGTTTACAAACACCACAACATACAAGGATTGTATATGCCAAATAATCAACAAACAGCCATTAAAAAAATTGCTTTTATCGGGCTTGGTAACATGGGCAAACCGATGGCAGAAAATCTCATCAAAAATGGCTTTGCCCTCACCGTATTTGACCTAAACACCGCCGTGCTGGACGACCTTGCCAAACAAGGGGCAAGCGTGGCGACTTCACCCGTGGACGCAAGCAAAGAGGTAGATATGGTCATCACCATGTTGCCTGCAGGTCAACATGTCAAAGAGGTGTATCTGGGTAAAGACGGTAATCAAGGCTTGCTCGATGTGGTGGGTAAAGATACCTTGCTAGTCGATAGTAGTACCATCGCAGCGAGTGATGCGCGTGAAGTTGCCGAAGCTGCTGCAGATAAAGGCATTGGTTTTATGGATGCGCCCGTATCAGGCGGTACGGCAGGGGCAGCAGCAGGGACACTCAGTTTTATCGTAGGTGGGCAAGCTGAGCAATTTGAGCAGGTCAAACCCGTGCTTGAGGCCATGGGAAAAAATATCTTTCACGCGGGGGATGTCGGTGCAGGTCAAGTCGCCAAAATCTGTAATAACATGCTGCTTGGCGTGATTATGACAGGGACAGCCGAAGCCATGAATTTGGGCGCCAAAAACGGATTAGACCCAAAAGTATTAGCCAGTATTTTGTCAGCCAGCACCGGTCGTAACTGGGCGCTGGAAGTGTGTAATCCGCACCCCGATGTTGGTGATGCCATGCCATCAAGCCGTGGTTATACAGGTGGATTTATGAGTAAACTCATGCTCAAAGACATGAACCTTGCCAAACAAACAGCCGATGATACCAAGGTGGTGACACCAATGGCAGACCAAGCCACGGCACTGTATAGCAAACATAGCGAGCAACATGGGGATAAAGATTTCTCAAGCATTATGGCGCATTATGATGCGAACGTTCTGCAATAAGTTTTGGCATTTAGCAAAAAGCTAGGATTTTTTTTCTGGCTTTTTTCTGGTCGTTAATTTAAAAGTTAACCCAAAAATAGGGTAGAATTAGCGTCAATCCAAATTTATCGCATCAGTTTTATTATGTCTAAGCCAACAGCACACCCCAAAAAACCAAAAATTGTCTTTTTTGATATTGATGACACGTTGTACATCAAGCAGCAAGAAAGGGTGCCGCAATCCGCGATTGAGGCACTCAAACAATTAAAGCAGCAAGGCATTATGGTCGCTATCGCCACCGGTCGAGGTCGTGCGGTGTTTCCCAAAGCTGTGTATGAGCTCATTGAAACCGTGGGTATCGATGTGCTGGTCACCATCAACGGTCAATGCAGTCACCACCAAGGTGAATTGTTAGCGCATTATCCGATGAGCACTGCGCAAATTAAACTGATTACCGATTATGTTGAATCAAATAATTTATCCTATGCCTACATGACCGATACGGAAATTATCGCGTTAGTGGAAGATGATGCGCTGTCAGACGCTTTGAATTCACTTAAAATAGCTTACCGTACTGCCCGTCATGATGACATTGATTTATCGATACCTATTTATCAAGTCGTGGCATTTCATCCTGACAACACGCAGGTAAATTTTGAATTTCCCCCGACTTTAAAAATCATGCGCTGGCATAAAAACGGTATCGATATTCTAGATGCGACAGGCTCGAAGGCACGCGGCATTGCGCAGGCGCTAAATAAACTGGGGCTGGATTTTGAAGATGCCATGGCATTTGGCGATGGGGTGAATGATATCGAAATGTTACAGACAGTCGGCTTTGGCGTGGCGATGGGGAATGCCCATCCCGATGTGAAAGCGGCGGCTGACTATGTATGCCCAGCTGCGTGGGAAGATGGTATCTATCAAGGCTTACAACATTTGGGTTTGTTACCCATTGATGAGCCATCAAATGATTAAGCCCCGCCATGTTATATAAAATCTATCAATAAAATCGCTTGGAGCGTTTTAACTTTACCTTGTCAAAAGTTTCAAGGATAACCTTTAAATTTCCCCAAAAAACGCATCACGAATATCATCGGCAGCTTTTTGCATATCAGGTACAAACCCAATCAAGTCCTCGAGGGATTTGCGCGTTTTGGGTGCGGTTGTGTACAGTGAGCCGATGTAGCGACCTTGGGTGTCGTTGATTGCCACAGCAATTGAGACCGCTTGGGCGATATATTCTTCATCAGAAATTGCATAGCGCAGCTTAGCTACCTGTTCAAGACTTTGATTGAGCGCATCCCTATCGGTAATCGTGGCAGGGGTGATAGCGGTTAACGATAAATTTTTTAGTAGCGTCACCCTATCATCTTTTGTGAGCGTACTTAAGTAGATTTTACCAGCCGCCGTACACCAAATGGGTGCTTGCGAATCAGTGGGCATATACACTTGTAAGGCAGAAGGACAAGGTACGCGGTCGGTATATACCATGTTGACGTAATAAGGTACCGCCATGCCACAGGTTTCACCGATTTTATCCACCAGTCTTTGCAAAATCGCAAACCGCTGAATCGCCACTTGCTGGCTTTGCCAAAGATGAATTGCCATATGCCGCGTACGCGACGCAGGCACAATCGTACCATTGATATCGACCCGCACAAAGCCTTCTTCTTGCAGCTGCTGTATCAGTCGGTGCATGGTTGGTTTTGGAATATCCAAAATCTCAGACAAATCCAGCGGAGATAAAGGACGCTGTGCCGCAGACACGGCTTCGATGATTTTTAAAACACGGGTAATAGAAGAAACTCGAGCCATTATAATTGTCTTTTTAAGTCTAAGGTCAGCACGTCGCCAGAAAAAATTGAAAAAAATATTTTGCAAGGTTGGCAGTGATTAAAGTGCAAGGTTTTTTGATTATACCAAAATTTTTTTAAACTTCACCTGCTATTTGCGGGTTCATCATGCATAACCTCAGTGCTGCAGACCCAATTTGCTTTCAAATTGAGCTTGCGGTCAATATCCGCTAATATAGTCGGCATTTAACGCTTAACCAAGCCACATTTATCAATTTGGGGAAAACACATGCCGCGTTTTGTCAGTTTTAATATCAATGGATTGCGGGCGCGCCCACACCAGCTTGAAGCCATTCGCGATATCATCGCGCCCGATGTCATTGGGCTACAAGAAACCAAAGTACATGATGATGCATTTCCGCTACAAAGCGTGCAGCAATTGGGCTATCATGTCGAATTTTTTGGGCAAAAATCTCATTATGGCGTGGCGCTATTATCGAGACAAAAACCTATTTTTGTACAAAAAGGCTTTCCAACCGATAGCGACGATGCGCAGCGACGATTTATCCATGCACGCTATGATTTTAATGGCAAATATATTGATGTGCTTAATGGCTATTTCCCCCAAGGTGAAAATCGCAAGCATGAAACCAAATTTCCGATGAAGCGCAAATTCTACGCCGATTTAACTGACTATATCTTGCAGCTTAAAGCAGAAAATCGCAGTATGATTTTGATGGGGGATATGAATATTGCGCCGCTTGATTTTGATATTGGCATTAGCGAGGATAGTGTCAAACGTTGGCTAAAAAATGGCACGTGCTCGTTTTTGCCAGAGGAGCGAGAGTGGTACCAAGCCCTGCTTGCGACAGATTTGCATGATACTTATCGGGCATTATATGCCGACGGTCAAGCGCTAAGCTGGTTTGATTATCGCAGCAAGGGATTTGACGATGAGCCAAAGCGGGGGCTGCGCATTGACCATATTTTGATGACGCCTGATTTGGCGGATAAGCTCAACGGCGCAGGCGTCAGCTATGATTTGCGCGGCATGGAAAAACCTAGCGACCATGCCCCGATTTGGGCAGATTTTTTGGATTAATCAATTAAACAACAGTAAGGAGCGCTCTTATGCCAGTTGGCAATGTCGAACTTGTAAAATTAAACCCAGTGAAAGGGATAAAAATTGGCATCACCGAAGCCCACGTGCGCTATGCAGGGCGCAAAGACTTAACGGTTTTTGACATCATAGCGGGCGCAAATACCGCGGTTGTCACCACGCAAAACCAATTTTGTGCCGCACCTGTGCAGTTGCTGCGAGAATTTATCGCCAAAGATAGTCCCCGTTATTTGATTGTCAACACAGGCAACGCCAACGCTGCCACGGGTGAAGACGGTAAACAGCGTGCCAAAACAACGTGTGTGGCATTGGCAGAAAAAACCGGTGTCGCAGCCGAGCAAGTACTGCCTTACTCCACTGGGGTGATTGGGGAAACCTTGCCGGCGGATAAAATCATCGCGGGGTTAGACAGCGCCTTAGCCAATTTAACCGACGATAATTGGCTTGGCGCCGCTCATAGCATCATGACTACTGATACCACCCCAAAAGGGCATAGCGAACAAGTCACGATTGATGCCATCACCTATACCGTGACAGGTATCTCAAAAGGGGCGGGCATGATTCGACCCAATATGGCGACCATGCTTGGCTTTGTGGCAACCGATGCCAGCATTGAGAAAACATTGCTACAAAATATCTTGACCGACACGGTGAATCAGTCATTTAACCGCATCACGGTGGATGGCGATACCTCGACCAATGACTGCTGTACGTTGATTGCCACAGGACAAGTTGGGGATGTGATTGACAGCGAAAATCACCCGCATTATCAAGCGATTTATGAGGCAATTAACAATGTGATGATTCGAATCGCTCAGTTGATTGTACGCGATGGTGAAGGGGCAACCAAATTTATCACGGTCAAAGTGACAGGCGGTGAAACCTCTGAAGAATGTGCCAAAATCGCGTATGAAGTGGCGCATTCACCGCTGGTAAAAACCGCATTTTTTGCCAGTGACCCAAATTGGGGACGTATTTTGGCAGCGGTAGGCAAAGCGGGCGTGATGCTTGACCAGTCAAAAGTGGCGGTATCACTCGATGATGTGCGTATCTGCGAGCGTGGCGGCTTGGCACACGACTATACCGAGGCGCGTGGCAGCGAGGTGATGAAGCGTCCTGAAATTACCATTCATATTGAACTGGGTCGTGGGCAGGCGAGTGATACCGTCTATACCTGTGATTTATCATACGAGTATGTCAAAATTAATGCTGATTATCGTTCTTAAAGTCAATCTTAAAGTCAATTAAAGGTAACGAATGAAAAAACTAACTACCCTGCTTTTTTTGCTGACCACCGCTGTTATCTTACAAGGGTGTGTGCATAAAATTGTCACTGTCCCTGTTAAAGTTGCCTATAAGACCACCAAAGGGGTGGTCAAAGGCACGGTAGCCGTCGCTAAAGCGGTGATACCAGGTGATAGTGAGGACAAAAAAGACTAAACATAGGCTGTCTAGTGATTTATGTCACACTCATTCACTGATGGCATTGATGGCAATTATTTATGGCAATCATGCGTAGCGTCTTTGCCGTAACATTTCATACAGACACAGTGACCCTGCTATCGCCACGTTTAGGCTTTCTTGACCATTTGGCTGGGGTAGCGCAATCGGGTTGGATTGACTAAGTAATCTCTCATCCACGCCTTGTCCTTCATGTCCCATAATCAAGGCTAACGGTTGTCTCAAATCGGTCTGATAAATAATATGATCGGTATGTGAGCTCGTGGCAAACATCGGCACTTTGACCTTCATCAAAACCTCATCTATGCTGATGCCTTCATAAATGGTTAAACTAAAATTCGCCCCCATGCCTGCTCGCAGCGTTTTAGGTGAATAGGCAGCCGCACTACCTTGGGTGCAAATCACCGTCTTTATGCCCACGGCGGATGCGGTGCGAAGTAGTGTGCCTAGATTGCCATTGTCCTGCACACCATTGATGATTAAGCAATCGCTGGTGATGGGCTGATTAAAGTCTAAATGCGGCATATCAATCATCGCCATGATGGGCAGGCTCTCGCCCAGTGTGCGCATCTCTTTATAAAGATTATCGTTGACCGTTAACGTTTTTACCTGGTTAAGCTGACCCAGCAGGGCATTGATTTCGTCATTGTGCAAACCACTTTCACTGACAATCACGGTGTCGGGCGTGAGATTGGCGTTGAGGTACGCTTCAAGCAGGTGCGTGCCTTCTATCACGGTTTTGCCTAGTTTTTTACGCTGGCGCGACCCAGTGAGTAGCGCATGGGCAGTTTTGATGGTTGGGTTGTCTTTTGAAGTGATAAGCATTATTTGACTTCTTCATGCAGCTTTTTGACGTAGGCTACTTCGTTTTTTGCCCCCAGTACCACAGGCACCCGTTGGTGGATACTGGTCGGCTCGATATCCAAAATACGGTTGGTGGCATCGGTACTCATGCCACCTGCTTGCTCAATCAGCAAGCTCATCGGATTGGCTTCATACATCAGGCGCAGTTTACCCGGTTTATCAGGGTGTTTGGTGTCAAATGGATAGCTAAAAATCCCCCCACGGCACAAAATACGGTGAATGTCGCCAACCATCGCCGCCACCCAGCGCATATTAAAATCTTTACCACGCACGCCAGTTTTACCCGCCGTAAACTCGTCAATATAACGCTGCATCGGTGGCAACCAATAGCGATAGTTAGAGGCATTAATCGCATACTCTTTGGTATCTGGGCTGATTTGCACTTGGTCTTTGATTTGCACAAACGCTTTGGTGTCTGGGTCAAGACTAAACATTGCCACACCGTTACCAAGCGTGATTGACATCACAGTTGAGGTGCCATACAAAATATAACCCGATGCTAACTGCGCAGTCCCTTTTTGCAAAAAGTCCTCATCCGTCGCAGGGTGACCTTGGTTGTTGTAGGGTAAAATCGAGAAAATTGTACCAACTGCCATATTAATATCAATATTGGATGAGCCATCAAGCGGGTCAAACAGTACCAAAACGTCGCCATCTTGATTGGCAGGGGTGGCATTATCTAATTCTTCAGAGGCCACACCCGCGCAATGCGGATTGCTGCTCAAAGCGTCTAGCAACAAATCATTGGCAATGACATCGAGCTTTTTTTGCTCTTCGCCCTGCACGTTTTGGTTACCCGCTTCGCCCAAAATATCCGCGAGCGCGCCGCGTTTGAGCAAGTCGCTGATTTGAATACCAACTTTGGTAATGGTAGTAATGATGTCGGCAACGGCAGGTTGGGCGTTTTGCGCGGCAAGATAAGTTTCAAGATTTGACATAAGTAGACCTTATTATAAAATTATAAATTAACACCCTAAGCCAATCACATACGATTAAGCAGGGTGAATTTAGACCTCATGAATTAAAAAAAATATAGACAATTTGCCGCAAATTGTAGCACTTTTTGACCCGTCTTATCAGCGATAATCGCAAAATATTGGCGTATTTATTCCAGCCGATTTACGGTAAAATAGGCAAAATTTATACAAATAACAACAAATCTAGGTGGCTGATGAATATTTTAAACACCCAAACCTTATCCAACGAAGCGTTACAGAGCAAGCTTGATCAAGCGATGGCAAAGCCAGAACTGACCGCAGCAGGTGATTTGCGGCATTTTATCGGCGTAGAAGGGTTATCCAAAGCCCAGCTGATGGCCATCATCGAAAAAGCCAATGGTTACTTAACTGACAATGTCGGTCGCCCCAACAGCATTCGCAATAGTGATGAGCTTGAAGGCTGTACGGTGATGAATTTGTTCTTTGAAAACTCTACCCGTACCCGCACCACCTTTGATGTAGCTGCCAAACGTCTTGGCGCCAGTGTCATCAGTATCGATATTGCCAAATCCAGTACCCAAAAAGGCGAAAGCTTACGCGATACATTGTGGAATCTTGAAGCCATGACAGCGGATATTTTTGTGGTGCGTCATTCATCTAGTGGGGCTGCGCACTTTATGGCAACCGAAGTTACCCCAAACATTGCCATCATCAACGGTGGTGACGGCTGGCACGCACATCCGACCCAAGCGATGCTCGATATGCTCACGATTTATCGTGAAGCGCCAAGACCGTTTGAGGAATTAACGGTAGCGATTATCGGCGATATCAAGCATAGCCGTGTTGCCCGTTCGGACATTGCGGCGCTCAAAACCTTGGGGGTTAAAGAAATTCGCGTCGTGGCGCCCAAGACATTATTACCAAAAGGCATTGAGCGTTATGGTGTCAGTGTCTATAACGATTTGGACGCGGCGGTGGTTGACTGTGATGTCATCATTGGCCTGCGTATTCAAAATGAGCGTATTGGCTCACCTTTATTGCCATCGACATCCGAGTATTTTAAAGCGTATGGCATTACCACCGAACGCCTTGCCCTTGCCAAACCTGACGCGCTTGTCATGCACCCAGGACCGATGAATCGCGGCGTTGAAATCTCATCAAGTGTTGCCGATGGCGAGCAGTCCGTGATTTTAAAACAAGTCAATAACGGCATTGCGGTACGTATGGCGGTGTTGGCACTGGCCATGCAAGGGCAACGTGCCGCGCGCAGCGCATCTTAAATTTAGCGAAAAAAATGACAAAGTAGGCAAAACCAAAGTAGGCAAACCCAAAGTAGGCAAAACAATGACGCTTCAAAATCTTTTACCTGCCAACTGGCAATTTGATACCACGCAGCTTAACCCTATCGACAGCGATGGCAAATGGCTATTACCGCCGCTGGTGGATTTATGTGCGCGTTTGCGTGAACCTGGGCACCAGTCGCATGGTACACTAAAATCAGAAGGCGCCGCGGCTCGAAAAAACGGTTTTTTGCATGTCGTCATACCACCCGATACCAATCCCGTGCTTGAGAACGGCTCATTACTGGCAGGCTTGCGAGAGCGGGCTTATCAAGATGGCGGTATTCATCTGCATGTGTTAGGGGCGATGACTGCAGGTCTTGAAGGTGAAAAACCCGCCAATATGCTTGGGCTGAAGCAAGGTGGCATCATCGGGGTCAGCAATGCTCGCCGCAAATTCGCCAATGATGACGTACTACTGCAAGCCCTTGATTATGCAGCGACTTATGACATCAAAGTATTTTTTTACCCTGATGAACCCAGTTTATCCAAAAATGGTGTCGCCCATGATGGCTACATCGCATCTTATCACGGCTTGGCAGGGATTCCTTGGATTGCTGAAACGGTGGCGTTATCCAAGCAGCTGTTGATTGTCGAAGAAACAGGCGTATCGGCACATTTTGGTCAGCTGACCACCAAATCCTCGATTGATTTGATTCGCTGGGCGAAACAAAGGGGCTTGCCGGTGACCTGTGATGTGGCGATGCACCAATTACATTTAACCGATGATGCGTTGATTGGTTTTAATGCTTTGGCATATGTGTTGCCGCCATTGCGTTCCAATACAGACAAAAAAGCGCTGCAAGAAGGCTTGCAAGATGGCACTATCGATGCGATTTGTAGCCACCATGAGCCATTGGCAAAAACCGCTAAACAAGCGCCTTTTGCGGAGTGTAAACCCGGTATTAGCAATTTTGATACTTTTATGGGGCTCGCTTGTCAACTGGTCAAAGAAGGTATTTTGACCCCAGCGCAGCTAGTAGAAAAAATCGCACTAAACCCTGCCAAAATCGCTGGAATTGAAGCTAACTATCATCAAACGGGCGGGGCGGTGCTGGTTGACCCCAGTCTGACTTGGACGGTGACTAAAGAATCAATGATGTCGCAGGGCAAAAATACGCCATTTATCAATAGCGAATTGACAGGGAAAGTCGAGCAAGTGTATTTTTAGGCTTGTTTTAAGTTTGTTTCAAGATTGGATAGGGTAATGAATCATGCCAAAGGCGTTTAAGCAGATAGCCCCGCCAGTGCCTAATAGGCATCATGCTAAGAAAGCCATCATCATGGTCGCTATCTATGAGCTTATAAAAGGATTGGTAGCGCTAGGGGTGGCGGCTATTATTTTTGTAGGGCATGATAAATTGCAATGGATTGCGCGGGTGGTTTCACAGGCGCTGCATCGTATCATGGGGATGGCACTGCACCACCAAATAGAAGCACTGAATCACTATGCATGGGTCGCCAACCAAAATTGGCAAAAAGCCTTTTGGATAGTCGTGGGCTATGCGCTACTGCGTTTTGTGGAAACCTATGGTCTTTATCGAGATAAAATATGGGCGTATTGGTATAGTGTTTTGGGCTACGGCGTGTTTTTGCCGCTTGAGGTTTATGAGTTATTTAGCCATCGATTCAATTGGCTTAACTTTTTGATACTGTTAGTGAATATCGTCATTGTGGTGGTGGTCTATCGCAATATGCATGCCAAAGGGTTATTGGGTAAAAAGATGACACAGGCTTAAGCTATTCATAAAAAAAAGCGATAAAAAAGGGCAGAATCTGCCCTTTTTTATTCACCAAGCTAGCTGTCTGGTTTAGCTATCTGGTTTATCTTTTTCCGTAATGATACGCGGAGATTTTTTGCTTGTATTGGCTGCAATTTTTGATTTGATGAAATTAAAAGGATTGTACGGGCTATCGAGTACGCTAGCCGGTATAATCTGACGAATTTTTGCCATCACCGCCGTATTATCACCTTTTGGTTTGTCATCATCCGCTAGGATTTTTGACTCGACTGTTTGGGTGGCGGTAATTTCATTGCTAAAACTCGTGTCATCCAGATTACTGATGTCCCAATGCATATTGTCAAAATTATTGGCATTTAAATAATTATCAATCGCAAATTTATGCTCATCTGTCGCATTGCCACTTTGTGTGGATGAGGGTGTCGCTTTATTTTCGCCATTACTACTGTCGTATTCACTGTTACTTTCTTCAAGCGTTTTTAGCGGATGTTTGTCATCTAACCCCTTATCATTTGACAAGCGTGTCTGATTATCATGAGCTTGCTTAACAACTGATGATTCATGTGATAATTCATCCGATAACTCATCGTTATTTAAGGCATTAAAATCACGCGGTTGACTCGATAAGCTACCCTGACCTTTAAAATCAAGCGTACCATCAAAGCCAGTCGCTTGCTCGGCGTCAGTTTCTTTGATACGTTTATCTTCATTGACCACGTCACTGACTTGACCCCCTGATAGACCTGAACCTTCACGTTGACCGGCTAGTTTGTTGCCTTTACCTTTATCTTTTTTTCCTGTATCTGGCTCGATGTCTTCGGCATTTGGGGTCTGACGCGGTGCGATACTGTCAAAAATACTTGCCATCGACACATCAAAATTATATTTGAGCATGGCTTCACCACGCGCTAAGGTATTAATCCATTGCACAGTCCAAGGCGCGTTATTTTTAAGTTTTCGCAAATCCTTTTCATGCGGTAAAGGATAGGGCATATTTTGATAAAAATCCCAAAAACTATAATCATCGAGCGAGCGTTTGAGGACATATTCATCTTTGTCACTGGTGGTGATGAGATTGTTATCTTGTAAAAAACTAATATAAGTGTACCAATTTGGCATCTCTTGGCGACCTAGCACATCACGCAGACCGGCTTCGGTGACGACATTGCCTTTTTTATGCTCACGGTACAACACATTTAGCATATCCATCAAGCTAAACAAGGCATGACGGGGAAAGATTTCTTTGGTCTCAAAAATGGTTAAACAGTAGCTGATTTGCACGCCAAGCAGGATAATATTCCAAGAAATATAAATCCAAAGTAAGAACAAAGGCAAAATCGCAAACGCCCCATACACCGCTTTATAACTGGTAAAGTTGTCAACAATTGCGCCAAAGGTGAGTTTTAAGATTTCAAAGATAATCCCAACCACAACACCGGCAACCAACGCATGTTTAAAACGTACTTGGCAGCGAGGTACAAACCAATACATGGTCACCAACCCCATGAGCACAATCGCAATGGAGCCGATTTGCACCCAAATCGCCCAGTCAATGCCATAGCCGCCAATCTTTTGATTTAAAAAACTCAGACTTTGCACAGTACTTGAGATAATCATGACGATGGCAAGCACAATAGGCAACAGGGTAATAATCACCCAGTAACGCACGAGATTGAGCCAACTGGTCTCTTTTTTTTCAACCCGCCAAATTTGGTTAAACGCGGTTTCAATCGTCATTAAAGTGGAAATGGTGGTAAAAAACAAAATACCCACACCGATAATGGTTAAGTTCGATGAGTTACTGGTAAATTGGTTAAGATACTTGGTGACCTGTAATCCGGTACTGGGCAAAATATTGCTAAAAATTAAGTTTTGAATCTGCTCACGCGCTTCTGCTAACTGCGGGATGGTGGAGAGAATCACCACCAACAAGGTTAAAATCGGCACAATAGACAGCAGCGTGGTATAAGTCAATAACGCAGCTTTTTGGCTACAATTATCATCGATAAAGTTTTTGATAAGGTACATCAAAAACTGCACCCATTTATGTTTAAAAATGGATAATTTTTTTAGTTTGGCAATGAGTTCATTCATAGTAGTTCTTATTGATAAAAAATTTCAAAGTTTGACCATCAAATCGGCGAAAAAGGCAGTGATTATATGGCAGTATGGTATCATATTCAAAAAAATTGTTTATTGAATTACTGTGAACAGTTTTGGTGTTTTGCAATTGTCAATCTGGCTAGTAGATTGCCTTGACCCTGCCATCAAAACTCATCCATCAAAATTTATTCACCCAAACTAGCTTGACGTAACAATTATCAGAATTGATGTGAGAAAAACCATGAGTCAACCTTATATTTTAGTCCTGTACTACAGCCAAAATGGCTCTACCAAAGATTTGGCGTATCTGGTCGCACAAGGCATTGAAGATAGCGGCACGGGCATAGCCGCTCGGATTCGCACGGTACCCAAGGTCAGTAGCGAGACTGAAAAAGTTGCGCCAAGTATTCCTGATGAAGGTGACCTGTACGCCACCATGGATGACTTAAAAAACTGTGTGGGACTGGCATTGGGTAGTCCCACCCATTTTGGCAATATGGCAGCATCGATGAAGTATTTTTGGGATAATAGCGTCACAATTTGGCTCGCGGGGGATTTGCAAAACAAACCGGCATCTGTATTTACCAGTACGGGTACCATGCACGGTGGGCAGGAGACGACGTTGACTAGCATGATGACGCCGCTACTGCATCATGGCATGGTGATTGTGGGAATTTCGTACAGTGAGCCTGCGCTCAATACCACGAGCCAAGGTGGAAGCCCGTATGGTGCAAGCCATGTCAGTGGCGCAAAGCATGACCACATCATGAGCGTAGACGAAAAAACGTTAGCCATCGCGCAGGGCAAACGTCTAGCCAAAATTGCCAAGGCATTACAAGCGTTATGAGAAAACAAGCGTTATGAGAAAACAAGCGTTATGAGAAAACAAGACCCGCATTCACTATCTGCGCCAAAACCCATATATCCCATCCACCGACGCTTAACCATAGTATGGTGGGTTTGGCTGGGGTTTCGCTTGCTGGCAGTACCGCTATTGACACATTGGTTGGCAAGTGCAAAGCCTGCTATGGTCGGCGGGATTGCTTGGCAAGCTTTGTGGTTGATACCTGCGCTCTTATCAACGCCTTATATTGTGAAAGGCAAAAGCCCATACGCGCTATTGCTGCTAAGTATGCTCACTTTTGTATATTTGGGGGGCAGTGGTATGGTTGCACTAAAATACGGCTATCAAACGCATTGGGGGTTGATGGCTGTGTGGTTGGTGGATTTTGTTTTGTTAGGATGGGTCAATTACTGGCTATTTATTTTGTTAAAACGACTGCCAAAGATGAATGGCTAATTGCCAAAAGAGCGTACCCAAGTCAGGTACGCTCTTTTTATGCTAAAAAATTATGCTAAAACATCGTTAGGCCAACACATCATTTAGCCATTTACCGATAATTTTGAGTTGCGGCATACACACTTGGTGCGCCATCGGATAGCTGTAAAACTGCGGCTGATAACCTTTTGACTCAAGCCATGCTTTGGCTTCTTGCCCAAGCTGTACTGGGACGACAGGGTCTTGTGTGCCATGATGAATGGCAATGTTTAGATTTTTATTAGCCTCACTTAAAGCTAGGCTGTCTTTGGTCGCTAAATAAGTCGATAGGGCTAACAGTCCGGCTAATGGTTTGTCATAGGTTAACGCGGTTTGATAAGCGACGGCGCCACCTTGCGAAAATCCTGCAATCACAATATGCTCAGGCGATACACCGCGCTCGGCTTCACGCGCGATTAACTCTCCAATCCAAGCCGCGGATTGTTCAATCTGTGCGGTGTCGATTTTGCGCTCAAGCGACATTTCCAAAATATCATACCACGCTGGCATCACATAGCCTTGGTTGATGGTTACAGGAATGGCGGGGGCGTGTGGGAAAATAAATCGTATGCCATGTTTGCCGTCTAGCCCTAGGTCTGGGACGATTGGTTCAAAGTCATGACCACTTGCGCCCAGTCCATGTAGCCAAATCACCGCTCTATCAACCGGCAGATTGTTGGGATTGTGAATGACTTCAACGGTTTTTAATAAACTCATAAATTCTCCTTTCATATGAAACTAACAAATGTCATAAAAATAATTAGCCGATAGCTTAAAAATAGGGATAACGCTTGATTTTAGCTTATTCATACCACATTATCTAGGCAATGTTTACCATAAGAATAGCCTAAGTGAATGAAAGAACTTATATCGACTGCTGTACCATTAAATGATTCTCAACTAGACAGCCATCAAACAGACAAGCACCAAGGTGTGAAATTACCGGTCATGGCAAAAGACAGCTATTATCTGTCACGCCTTGCCCAACAATTAAAACAAATCAAAGACAAAGAAAGCGAAGACTATACGTCAAGATTTGACCGCTATCAAAAACAACTCAAACACTCGCAAGAAAGAGTGCAAAGCCGTATCGTCAGTCTGCCAACGATACATCTAAACGAAGATTTGCCCGTCAGCCAACAAGCCGATAGACTCATCAAAGCCATCCAAGACCACCAAGTCATCATCGTGGCAGGGGAGACAGGCTCAGGCAAAACCACCCAATTACCTAAGATTGCCATGCTTGCCGGGCGAGGGATAACAGGGCAAATCGGACACACACAGCCAAGACGATTAGCGGCGCGTAGTGTAGCAAATCGCATTGCTGAAGAATTAGGGGAAACGCTCGGACAGACAGTCAGCTTCAAAGTGCGTTTTACTGAGCAAGGCTCATCGGATTCCATTGTCAAACTGATGACCGACGGTATTTTGCTTGCCGAAATGGCGCATGACAAGTTTTTGAGCCGCTATGACACCATTATTATTGACGAAGCCCACGAGCGCAGTCTTAACATCGACTTTATCATGGGTTATCTCAAGCGTCTATTGCCAAAACGTCCCGATTTAAAGGTGATTATCACATCGGCAACGCTCGACACAGCAAGGTTTAGCCAATATTTTTCTAGCATCGATGGTAAAACCAAACAAGCGACGCCCGCGCCTGTGTTTGTGGTTGAAGGTCGCAGTTATCCCGTGGAAGTGCGCTACCGTCCGTTGACGGAGGAGATTGTCACAGGTTCGGATGATGACAGCTTTGATGATGTCGAAGATAACTTACCGCGAGCGATTACCGCAGCGGTGGAAGAGTGCTACCAAGACGCTGCCAGCAAAGGGCATGCTGACCAAGCGGATATTTTGATTTTTGCGGCAACAGAAGCGCAAATTCATGATTTGGCGGATATTTTAAACCAATATGCCCCCCGTCATACCCAGATTTTGCCGTTATTTGCTCGTCAAAGTTTTGCCGAGCAGCAGCAGATTTTTCACCCGACAGGCGGACGTCGCATTATCATCGCCACCAACGTTGCCGAAACCGCCTTGACTGTGCCAAATATTCGCTACGTCATTGATTTGGGATTTGCTCGGATGTCACGCTATGACTATCGCTCGCGGGTACAACGTCTGCCGATTGAAGCGATTAGCCAAGCTGCTGCCAATCAACGAAAAGGTCGCTGTGGACGTATCGCCGCGGGCGTGTGTATCCGTTTATATTCAGAAGAAGACTTTACCAGCCGCCCCGAATTTACCGAGCCTGAAATTTTGCGTACTAACTTGGCGTCGGTGATTTTGCAAATGGCAAACTTGGGTCTGGGCGAGGTAGAAAACTTTGACTTTATTCAGCCCCCCGACAATCGACTGGTTAATGATGGGCGTAAACTATTAGAAGAATTGGGTGCGATTGCCACCAAAAAACCTGAAAATAGCCTAAGCACATCTAATAACAATAGCAAAGGTCAATCCAAACGCCATCCAAATCAACTTACCAAAGTCGGTCAAATGATGGCAAAAATGCCCATTGACCCTCGTTTGGCACGTATGCTGATTGCAGGTGAGCAATACGGTTGTTTAAAAGAGCTATTGGTGATTGTATCGGGCTTGTCAGTGCAAGACCCTCGAGAACGCCCGAGCGATAAGCAAACCCAAGCCGACCAAAAACACGCATTATTTCGCCAAGCCGACAGCGATTTTTTATTTTATCTCAGTCTTTGGCAGGCAATTCATGGGGCTTTATTTAAAAGCAGTGGATTTAAAAGCGATGGATTTAAAAGCAGTGATCTTGACCGTCAAAAAAATGTAACGCTAGACGATGAAGCCGCACCAATCGCGCAAAGCCCGTATGAAAACGACAAATTAACCAACAGCCAACGTAAAAGCTTTGCCAAAAAACATTTTTTAAGCTCGCCGCGCTTACGTGAATGGCAACAAACCCATAGCCAGTTGCTGCAAATGGTGGATGGCTTAAAATTAACCATCAACCAAGAGCCAGCCAGTTATGTGCCTATTCACCGAGCATTGCTCACGGGTCTGCTGTCGTTTATTGCCCAGAAAGTCAATGACGTCGACAAAAGCGGTAAGCTAATCAAAGCCAAACGCGGCGAGTATGTCACCGCGCGTCAGCACAAAGCCAAGATTTTTCCTGCCAGTACCTTGTTTAAGCAAAATCCGCTATGGGTGATGGCGTTTGAGGTGGTTGAGACCTCGCAGGTGTTTATGCGTACCGCTGCCAAAATCGAACCAGAGTGGATTTTGGTGATGGCAGGGGATTTGCTCAAATACCATTATTTTGAGCCGCATTGGTCAGCTAAAACGGGGCATGTCAAGGCGTACGCCCAAATCAGCTTGTTTGGTCTGATTGTGGTACACAAACAACTGATGAATTATGAGCGGGTCAACCTTACCGAGTCTCGAGAAATCTTTTTGCGAGATGCCTTGGTGTTGGGCAATCTAAATGCCCCGTCCACAGGGGATGGTAAAAAGGGCAAATTGCCGCTATTTTTGCAGCATAATATAGATAAAGTCGCTGATGTCTCCTTGATTGAAGATAAGCTGCGACGTCGAGACTTGCTGGTTGATGAAGAGCAATTATACGACTTTTACGCCAAGCGAGTGCCTGAGCATATCGCTAGTCGCAAAGTATTTGAAGATTGGCGAAAAGAGGTGGAAAAAACGGACCCACAGTTTTTATTTTTTAGTGATAAAGATGTACTGAACGAACAAGCACCCGCTACCCAAGCTTTCCCAGAAACGTGGCAACTGGGTAATTTAAAACTACCCCTGTCGTATATTTTTGACCCTACCAGCGACGATGATGGCGTGACCATTAAAGTCCCGCTCGTTGCCTTACCACAGGTTGATGCGGTTGAATTATTATGGGGTATTGCAGGGTGGCGCTATGAGCTGGTTTTGCAGCTATTAAAGACGTTGCCCAAAGATATTCGCCGTCAAATCGTACCCGTGCCCGATACCGCCAAACAAATTTTTGACACACTTGAAAAAAACCACCATGGCGGACTGCTAAAGCAACTGTGCCAAGCCTTGAACCAGCGCGGCGTGCGTGGGGCAAACAATCAATTTGTAGAGCCAAAAGACTTTAACCCAAGCGAGGTTGAAACCTATTTGCAACCACAAATTGCGTTGGTCGATGACAAAAACCGCCTGATTGAAAAAGGGCGAGATATTGACGCATTAAAACTGCGCCATCAGGTCACCACAAGCCAAGCCGTCGCCAGTGGTAAAGGCGTACATAGCGAGTTCCCCGAGCATTTTAACTTTATGCAAAACCGCCACAGTGCAGGCGTGATGATTAAGCAGTTTTCGGCACTGGTTGCTGATGGGCAGCCAAGCTATAGCGATAAAAAGGCTGTGTCTATTCAGCAATTTACTGATGTCAGTGTGGCACTCAACAAACATCGTCAAGGCTTGCTTGCTTTAATCGGCAATGAATTAGGCGCAAAAGCCAGACAGCTTACCAGCCAAATTGATAAAAACTTTAAACTTGCCTTTGCACCGCTTGGTGAGCTTGACAGACTCAAAGATTTGCTGATTCATGCCACGCTTGATGCCACTTTTGAAAAATTTGTTGCAGCGTTTGACCATGAAAAATTCACGGCAGGGATTCATGATAAAGAGTTGGTGATTGCCATCAATCAGTTGCCTTTGACGTTGGATGAATTTAACCAAGCCAAAGCCGTTGTGCTTGCCAATTTCTTGAGCGTTGGGCAAAGTGTACTAGCCCAGCTAAAATCGGTGTATGAGCAGTGGCAGCAAGTTCGCCAAAAACTGCTACTACTTGACCGTGATATTTTTGAAGAAAGTATCGAAGATATCGAAGACCAGCTCGATGATTTGAGTTTGTCGGACTTTGTGTACCGCATGAGTTATCAAGATTGGCAGCAATATCCGCGTTATTTGCAGGCGTTGTTGGTGCGTCTTGATAGGCTTGAGCACAATTTGGATGCCGATCTTGATGCCGTGTATCAGCTTGATAAACACATGGAAAGGCTATCTGTTAAGGGTAACGATGAAACAATTATGCCGTATCGTTGGTTGGTTGAGGAGTTTCGGATTCAGCTGTTTGCCCAGCCGATGAAAACCCGCGTGCCTGTCTCAGATAAACGCCTAGAAAAATTGTGGGATGAGTTGAATGGTTAATAAAAAAATCCGTCAAAATTTGGCGGATTTTTTATAAAATTTTGATTTAAAATAATTTTTCTAAAATTTGTTTCAACTAAAATCATGACCAATAGTGTTTTTTGCAGGGTATGGCTTATATTGAGTAGTCATGATAGGGAGTGCGGCAGTTGGTAAGGATTTTTACGAACAATAGGTTATCAACAATAGGTTGATTTTTTTAGCATTTGAAATTTTTACCTATACAGTTA
Source organism: Moraxella sp. CTOTU49097 (assembly GCF_032064105.1). NCBI lineage: Bacteria > Pseudomonadati > Pseudomonadota > Gammaproteobacteria > Moraxellales > Moraxellaceae > Moraxella > Moraxella sp. CTOTU49097. Next base: position 198,561 of record NZ_DAMBOA010000001.1, read on the forward strand.
ATTTGAGCCGATGAAAAATTAAAAAGTTGATTTGGTAAAAACGGCAAAACTTAGTAAAATAGTCAGATTAAATTTTTTTAAAAGTGAAAGTCATGCCAAGCCAACCGCAAGTTTTTAATCCCCAATCTACCAATAAACCTGCCACCCACCACCAAGCCAATCATAATGAAAACCGTACTGTAGGTCAAAGCGCTAGCCAAACGGCGCACCAACTGGCTCAAGATATAGTAACGACAAAAGCGCCTAAGATTGGTTTTGTGTCGCTTGGCTGCCCTAAAGCCTTGGTGGATAGCGAGCGCATTATCACCGAGCTTAGCCGTGATGGCTACCAAGTCGCCAGTGACTATGATGGCGCAGATTTGGTGGTGGTCAATACCTGCGGCTTTATCGAATCTGCGGTGCAAGAATCGCTTGACGCCATTGGTGAGGCGATTACCAAAAACGGCAAGGTGATTGTCACCGGTTGCCTTGGCAAAGATGCCGAAAAAATCAAAACCATGCACCCAGCTGTGCTTGCGGTGACTGGCGCACATGCCTATGAAGAAGTCGTCAATGCCGTGTCGCATTATGTGCCAAAACCTGCGCCATCAAAAACTTACGACCCAAAAATTGACCTAATCAATGATGCGGGCATTAAGCTTACGCCAAAACATTATGCTTATGTCAAAATATCCGAAGGTTGTAACCACCGTTGCACATTTTGTATTATCCCAAGCTTTCGTGGTGACCTCGTTAGTCGCCCGATTGACAGTATCATGACTGAAGCGGCTGCGCTCAAAAACGCAGGCGTCAAAGAGCTATTAATCATCTCGCAAGATACCTCAGCCTATGGCGTAGATCTTAAATACAAAACCAGTTTTTGGAATGGCATGCCCATCAAATCCAAATTTTATGATATGTGCGAGGCACTAAATCGTCTGGGCATTTGGGTGCGTTTGCATTACATCTATCCTTACCCACATGTCGATGCTGTCGTCAAACTGATGAGTGAAGACAAGCTACTGCCATACCTTGATATCCCATTCCAACATGCCAGCCCCAATGTGCTCAAAGCCATGAAACGCCCCGCGCATAGCGAAAACGTACTGGAGCGCATCAAAACTTGGCGCTCGATTTGCCCTGATATTGTCATTCGTTCTACCTTCGTGGTGGGTTTCCCTGGGGAGACGGAAGAGGATTTTGAATATTTGCTTGACTGGCTCAAAGAGGCGCGATTAGACAGAGTAGGGGCATTTACCTATTCAGAAATAGAAGGCGCGGCGGCAAACGATTTACCGAACCCTGTGCCAGAAGCTATCAAACAACAACGCTATGAACGACTGATGGCGCTACAGCAACAAATCAGTGCCGAAAAACTGGCTGAGAAAGTCGGTAAAACCTTAAAAGTGCTGGTTGATGAGATTGATGAAGAAGAAAATATCGCCATTTGCCGTAGCTATGCCGATGCGCCAGAAATTGACGGTCACGTGTATGTAGATAATATTGATGCATCGGTTAAAGTCGGTGAATTTTTAACCGTCACCATTGATGAAGCCAATGAGTATGATCTTTTTGCCAGTTTTACAGGTGAACTCTTATAAGAGTAAGGATTAACGTCATGTCTCAATCAATGATAGCGTATTGTCTTTTAGCAATTGCGATTGTCAGTGAGGTTACTGGTTCAACTTTTTTGGCAAAATCAGAGGGATTTAGCAAACCCTTGCCCACTATCACCACCGTGATTTGTTTTGGCATTGCTTTTTATCTTCTTTCACAAGTCATCAAAATCATACCACTGGGGATTGCTTATGCCATTTGGTCAGGGGTGGGTATTGTGTTAACCGCTATCATTGGGTACTTTATTTTGGGTAATAAACTGGATTTACCCGCCATCGCGGGTATGAGCCTAATTGTATTGGGTGTGATTGTGATTAATCTGTTTTCTCATTCAGCCACGCATTAATTCAGGCATTAATAATCCACGCATTAATATTGTGCCTTGAGTATAGCGACTTGATAGTTTGATGGCTAAAGCCGATTGAATTTTCAAGGTTAGAGCAGGGTAAAAATTAAAATGACTATTGAAATTATCTTTACACTATCTAAAAACCGTTAATTTTGTTAAAATTTCGCCATTTGCATTATTTGTTATCCAACAGCCAACAAGAGGTCAACCATGTCTGATAAAGCTCCCCGTTACCAACGTATTTTGCTCAAACTCTCTGGCGAGGCCCTGGCAGGCAAAAATGATATGGGGATTGATTCAGGCGTATTAGACAACATGAGTCTTGCGATTGCACACTTGGTAGGATTGGGTGTGCAAGTGGGCATCGTGGTCGGTGGTGGCAACTTGTATCGTGGCGCTGCGCTACAAAAACAAGGCTTGGTGGGTCGTGTCACAGGCGACCAAATGGGTATGCTTGCAACCGTGATGAATGGCTTGGCGATGCGTGACGCCTTGGAGCGCCGTAATATCAAATGCCGTTTGATGTCAGCCTTACCAATTGGCGAAGTGACTGAAAACTACAGCAGCCGCAATGCCATTCGCTATTTACAAAACAATGAAGTGTGCGTGTTTGTCGCAGGTACCGGCAATCCGTTTTTTACCACGGATACCGCAGCGTGTTTACGTGGCATCGAGATTGAAGCCAATTTAATCCTAAAAGCCACCAAAGTCGATGGCGTGTACAACAAAGACCCAAATACCCATGACGATGCCGTCAAATACGACGAACTCACCTTTGACCAAGTGCTGGATCAAAAATTGGGGGTGATGGATTTGACTGCGATTGCCTTGCTGCGTGAGCATAACGTACCGCTGCAAGTATTTGATATGGCAAAACCCAATGCGCTGCTTCATGTAGTGATGGGCGAGTCAGAAGGCACCAAAGTTATCAATCACTAATTTCTAAATTTGATATACAGAGTTTTAAAAGGATACAACATGATTAACGATATTAAAAAACAAGGCGAAGACAAAATGAAAAAGGCGATTGAAGCCTTAGAAAATGCCTTTAGCAAATTACGTACGGGCCGTGCCCATCCTGGTATTTTGCAGGGTGTGATGGTGTCTTACTATGGCTCTGAGATGCCGCTTAATCAAGTGGCGAGCATCAACGTTGAGGACTCGCGTACCCTGTTAGTGCAGCCTTTTGACCGTAGCATGGTGCAGGCAGTGGACAAAGCAATTCGTGAATCAGATTTGGGTCTTAACCCAATGAGCGCAGAAGTGATTCGAGTACCACTACCCGCATTGACGGAAGAAACCCGTAAAGATATGCAAAAATTGGCACGTCATGAAGCCGAAGAGCGCCGTGTATCCGTGCGTAATGCTCGCCGTGATGCCAACAATGCCTTAAAAGCCTTGGTAAAAGACAAGCAAATCTCAGAAGACGATGAACGCCGCGCCAATGACGACATCCAAAAAATGACTGATAAATACATTGATAGCATTGATAAAATGCTCTCTAGCAAAGAAGCAGAGTTAATGGCCGTTTAATCGTTATTTATCCAATAAAAGAACCAATTCATAAGAAGTAGGTCATGGTTGAGTCAAAGGCAGCAATGCCACAACATATTGCCATCATTATGGATGGCAATAACCGCTATGCCAAAGCACATGGGCTACCAACCGGTGGCGGGCATATTGCCGGCAAAGATAATTTAGACCCTTTGGTTGAGCATTGTATGGATATTGGTATACGTGCGTTGACGGTATTTGCTTTTTCTAGCGAAAATTGGCAGCGCCCAGCCAATGAAGTGGCGCTATTGATGAAGCTACTGGAGCAAACCGTCCATGACCAATTACCACGGATGCTGCGTCACCAAATTTCTTTGCGCTTTATCGGTGATAGGGGTGCATTGACGCCGCATTTACGCGCGATTATGCAAGATGCAGAACAGCAAACTGCCCACTTTACTAAGATGAGTTTGGTGATTGCTATCAGCTACGGCGGTCAATGGGACATCGTCAATGCCTGCCGCCAAGTTGCCAAACAAGTGGAAGAAGGCGCGCTTACTGCCGATGCCATTACCCAAGACGATTTTGCACGCCACCTGTCGCTATCGGATTTACCCGCCGTTGATATGTTAATCCGTACAGGGGGTGATTACCGCATTTCTAATTTTTTACTTTGGCAATGTGCGTATGCTGAGTTATTTTTTACCGAAACGCTTTGGCCAGATTTCAAGGCGGCTGAATTAGACCAAATGATTGATATTTTCATGGGTCGTGAGCGTCGATTTGGTAAGACCAGCGAGCAATTATTAGGTTTGAGCTTTTAATTAATCAATAGGAATTATCATGTGGGAACGCATTAGAACCGCCATTATTTTGTTAGTGATTGTTGGCGTTGCAATGTTTGCTACCCGCGAGCCTATTTTGATGTTGCCGCTATTGTTAGTCGGTGCAGGCTTTGGGGCTTTTGAGTGGTCAAAGCTCATGCCGTCACTTGAACAAAATTCAGGCAGTTATGTACCGCCTACCACCCAAATTCCCACCAAACCTGCCAAGCCAATTGATTATATGTATACCCTTGTGATGCTAGGGATTGTCAGTGTGTTATTGGTGATGGCAAAGCTAACTGGCAGTATAGCCTGTTGGGTGTTTTTTTGGCTGGTTGCGGCGCTGATTTGGTCGGTAGCGATTGGCTGGATTCGCCGTTATCCCAACAATACGCAAGCTTGGTATGGTAAGCATTTATACGTCATCGGTATGATTATACTGTCATCCGCCATTACTGCGATGTATTATCTGTGGTCACTTTCAGCTTGGTGGCTGCTATATGTGTTTGTATTGGTGTGGTGCGCGGATAGCGGCGCTTACTTTGTCGGACGAAAACTTGGTAGACGCAAAATGTCCCCGCACGTCTCACCCAATAAAAGTGTGGAAGGCTTACTAGGTGGACTTGCCACGGGTACGCTTGTGGTGATTGGCGTATCGTTTGGGTTGTTAAACGATTGGTCGATGACGGCTATTGGATTGTTTTTGCTGTTATCGTTGCTCACTATCATCATGTCCGTGTTCGGTGATTTATTTGAAAGTATGCTAAAGCGCCATGCAGGCGTCAAAGATGCCGGGGCATTATTACCAGGGCATGGGGGCATTCTTGATCGAATTGATTCGCAGCTTTCAGCCGTGCCAATTTTTGCGTTGGGATTTTGGGCGATGAAATTTTACGGCTTAATTTAATGCTACATTGGGTTTAGCTTTCAAAAATTTTCACATCTGCTTAATATTAATCTGTTCAATACCAATCTAGCCAATATCAATTTGTTTAATTCACTAATCAATGCAAGCTTGTGTTTCATTCAATCTTTTTTTGCGCAACTGCTTGTCGATTGATGCTTAAAAATCTTCTCGCGTGTTAATATGCTTATCACAGTGGCAATTTGCCGCTGTAAAAGCAAAATGTTAGGTTTAACTGCCGTCTGCCCGCAACTTACTAGGTCTTTGTAATGCTATCTTCAACTCACACTATACCGCAAAAAAACATTGCTATTATGGGCGCAACAGGCTCTATCGGCGATAGTACGCTATCGGTCGTTAGCCAGCATCCTGATTTGTATAACGTGGTCGGGGTGACAGGGTTTTCACGGCTGGATAAACTGCTGAGTATTTGCCAGCAATTTAAGCCAACGTATGTTTGTGTTGCTAAAGAAAAGGAAACAACATTTGCGCAGATGCTCAGCGAGGCTCAGCTAAGCTGCAAGATTTTGATTGGTGAGCAAGGTCTGGTTGAGCTTGCCACGCTAGCAGAAGTGGATATGGTGGTTGCGGCTATCGTCGGCGCTGCAGGCTTGCCATCAACGCTGGCAGCGGCTAACGCAGGCAAAACTATTTTGCTCGCCAATAAAGAAGCATTAGTGATGGCAGGGGAGCTGATGATTAAAGCCGTCAAGCAGTCAAATGCCAAATTGCTCCCAATTGATAGTGAGCACAATGCCATTTTTCAATGTTTGCCTACCGCGGTGCAACAACAGCGTAATGCCATTCATGACGATAACCATGGTATTAAAAAGCTTTGGTTAACTGCCTCAGGTGGGCCATTTTTACACAAAACACTCGATGATATGAAACGCGCCAGCGTTGCAGAAGCTGTCAAGCACCCGAACTGGTCCATGGGGCAAAAAATATCGGTAGATAGTGCCACTATGATGAATAAAGGCTTGGAGCTGATTGAAGCAAGTTTTTTATTTGATATGCCGGTCTCTGAGATTGAAGTGGTCATTCATCCGCAAAGTATCGTGCACTCTATGGTTGAATACAACGATGGTAGTTTTTTAGCGCAGCTTGGCAGTCCTGATATGCGTACCCCAATTGCCCATGCCATGGCATACCCCAATCGTATCAGCAGTGGGGTGCAGCGATTAGATATTTTTAAGTTGAGTAATTTAAATTTTGTCCGACCTGATTTAGAAAAGTTTAAGTGCCTAGGGTTGGCTTATCAAGCCATGCAACAAGGTAGCTATGCGTGTATCGCCTTAAATGCCAGTAATGAGATAGCTGTTCAAGCGTTTTTGGATGGCGAAATCCGTTTAACCGATATTGCCGATATCAATGAAAAAGTGCTATTGCAAGCTGAAAAACAGCCGATTGGGTCATTGCAAGCGATTTTGGCGGTCGATAAACTAAGCCGCGAACAAGCACACCAATGTATTGCCGATTTAAACGCTTAAACAATGCTTAAAGAAAGCTTAAAAATAGTTGGCAACACTGGTTGATAATCGTTAAAAATGACTACATAACTTATTAAGATACCGATAGTTAAATTATTTTTAGCTTGTGTTTTTGTCAAAAGGATAGCCATGAATTTCATCTTGACCGTTTTAGCTGCGATTGTGGTACTAGGACCTTTGGTTGCGCTACATGAGTGGGGGCATTACATTGTTGCTCGGCTGTGCGGTGTCAAGGTATTGACCTATTCAATTGGGTTTGGTCCAAAGCTGGTAAGCTGGACCAGTAAAAAAACGGGGATTAATTATGCTGTCTCTGCAATTCCGCTTGGCGGCTATGTCAAAATGCTCGATGAGCGCGAAGGCACAGTCAATCCAGCCGAACGTCATTTAGCCTTTAATACCCAACAACCTTGGAAAAAAATCGCCATCGTCGCAGCAGGTCCGGTGATGAACTTACTGATTGCGATTTTTTTGTATTGGCTGCTATTTATCACCCCAACCCAAGTCTTGGCGACCAAAGTCGGCAGTATTTTGCCCAATTCACCCGTCAGTCAAACCAGTCTCACAGTCGGTGACGAAATTGTTGCGGTCGATAATAAACCCATCCAAAGTTGGCAGGATATTAACTATGCGTTAGCCGATCGCATGGGCGAGTCGGGGCTAGTTAATTTAACGGTGAATGGCGCGCAAGGTCAAACCAATGTTGCCGTGCCGATACAGCGCTTTATGAAAGCAGAAGCGGGTAAGGCCACCAACCCCATTGATAGTCTAGGTGCGATTCCGTGGCAACCAAAAATTCCGGCGGTGGTCGGTGAAATTGTCCCAAATAGCGCTGCTGCCCGTCAAGGTCTGCAAGTCGGTGATACCATCACCCGTGTCAACGGTCAACCGGTGAGCGATTGGCTGGCGTTTTCGCAAGTTGTCAAATCAAGCCCCGAGCAGTTATTAACCCTTGAAGTACAGCGCCAAGGCAAAATCATCCCCTTAAAAGTCATGCCACAAGCAAAAAAAGATACCATGGGCAATCGATTTGGACAAATTGGCGCAGCGGCAGCCGCATCTAAGATTACGCCGCCACCTGAGTATATTAAAACCATTCAATATACGCCTATACAAGCGGTCGAAAAATCCTTGCATCAAACTGTCGATTTAAGTGCCATGACCCTCAAATCAATGGGTAAAATGTTGACGGGCACCATTGGGGTTGAAAACCTATCAGGTCCCATTACCATTGCCAAAGTCGCCAATCAAAGCTTTAGTATCGGTTGGGAAGCGGTATTGTCGTTTATGGCGATTATCAGTTTAAGCCTTGCTGTGCTCAATTTATTACCTGTACCTGTGCTTGATGGCGGTCATATTGTCATGTATGCCTATGAGGCTATTTTTGGTAAACCTATGCCCGAGAAAATACAAATGATGGGAATGAATATTGGTTTAGTTTTGCTTGCAGGTTTCATGCTGTTGGCGATTGGTAACGATATCTCACGCTTGTTTTAATCGACCCAAATTTGGCTAAAATATTGATTTGTAGTTTTGTTTTTTCGCTAGACTTTACGCAAAATTTAGCTTACCTTATGCCAGTAAAATTTATTTACGGATCTCTTGTACTTTGATAATACAAGTTACCCATCAAAGACAAACTATTACTAGAAGTTTAATCAAGTCACCCTTTTTGATAGCATTTGTCATTTTTAGCGGACTAAACTTAGATTACCAAACCTAGATAAATACCTTTGGATAACTAAGTTTGGATACCTAAAAGTGACAGGTTTCATGCATTATCTTTGGGCAGTCGTCAATTCGGAAACAAGTTATATGCGAAATTCAGCGTTATTTTTGGTTGCACCGTTAGCACTCGTTACCTCGTATGCACAAGCGGCAAATTTTACCGTGAGCGATATTCAATTTAATGGATTGACACGGGTATCCGCTGATAACCTCTATCCCGTGCTTGCTGTCAATACCGGTGAAGTAGCAAACGATGCCAATATCGCAGCTAGTATCAAAGCCCTCTATGAAACTGGCAATTTCTCAGACGTTAAAGCATCCCAATCAGGCAATAAGTTGGTATTTGATGTGGTAGAGCGCCCAATTATCGCAAATGTCACTTATGACGGTAATAAACTGATTCCAAAAGAAGCATTGACCGAAGGCCTAAAACGTATTGGTATCGTAGAAGGCAATGTGCTAAAACAGGCGACAGTCGAGCAGGTTCAAAATGAGTTAAAACAGCAATACAATCAGCAAGGTTATTATAATAGTGAAGTTACGGTGACCCAAACGCCTTTAGATAATAACCGCGTCGCGCTTAAATTTAATTTTGTTGAAGGTAAAGCTGCGCGTGTTGTCGATATCAAGGTGATTGGTAACAAACATTTTAGCGACAAAGAAATCAGACAAGCAATGAGCATCAAAGAAAGCTCATGGATCAATGTGATTAGCAAATCTGACCGCTATGCCAAAGAAAAGCTTGCGGCAAGTTTAGAAAATGTCACCGCCATGTACCAAAACGCAGGCTTCGTCAAATTCACCATCAATGATGCCACCATTAATTTAAGTCCAGAAAAAGATAAAGTATTTATCGAGCTCAATCTTACTGAAGGTGAGCAATATAAATTTAGCAATGTAAACTTTATGGGTACGCCCAACTATGACACCGATAAGCTTCGTAAGCAGGTGGCATTTAAGCCAGGTGAGCGTTATTCACAACGTCAAATGACGACAACTTTACAGAATCTTGGCACATTGTACGGTAACGATGGTTACTACTTTGCCCAAATCCGCCCAGTGCCGCGTATTAATGAAGACACTCGCACCGTAGATGTCGATTTCTTTATTGACCCTGTGCGCCCTGTGTATGTTCGCCGTATCAATTTTACCGGTAACAATAAAACCGCAGATGAAGTATTGCGCCGAGAAATGCGCCAAATGGAAGGTACATTGGCCGCCAATGAAAAAATTGATTTGTCGCGCACGCGTTTGATGCGTACAGGCTTCTTCAAAACTGTCAACATGGATGTCAAACCTGTCCCTAATACCCCCGATCAGGTAGATATCAATGTCGCAGTAGAGGAGCAGCCATCAGGTACCAGTACCATTGCGGCTGGTTATTCACAAAGCGGTGGTATCACTTTCCAAGCAGGTTTAAGTCAATCTAACTTTTTGGGTACAGGTAATCAAGTCAATATTTCGTTATCGCGTTCTGAGACATTAGATAGTTATAATTTGGGCTATACCAACCCGTACTTTACGCCAGATGGGATATCGCAAAGTGCCAGTATCTATACACGCAAAACCAAATATGACAGAAAAAACATTTCAAACTATGTCACCGATTCGTATGGCGGCACCTTAGGTTTTAGCTATCCGATTGATGAAAATAAGAGTTTAAGTGCTGGTCTCACACTTGATAGTACCAAAATCAAAGCAGGCGCTTTGTTAGCGGTATCAAACTATCAATACTTAAAAGATGAGGGCAATCTGCAAGTAGGTTCAGATTCCGATGGTAATGAATCATTTGAATCAGACCCATTTAATACCGCGAGCCTAAATTTAGGCTGGAATATGAACACGCTTGACCGTGGACGTTTTCCAACCAAAGGTATGTCACATAACGTCAATTTGGAACTGGCTTTTGGTGATGCCACTTACCAAAAACTGGTCTATCAAGGCAACTACTATCGCCCATTCCTAAAAAATACCGTACTACGCGGTTATACCAAGTTAGGATATGGTAACGATTTACCTTTCTGGAAAAACTTCTTTGCAGGGGGTTATGGCTCAGTGCGTGGTTATGAGAATGCCACTTTAGGCCCTACCAGTAATCGTTATTATCCAGTAAAAAATAATAATGGGGTCGATAATTACCCAGAAGAGATTGGCGGTAATGCCCTCGCACAAGTGGGTACTGAATTAATCTTGCCGATGCCGTTTAAAGGCGATTGGGCAGACCAAATCCGTCCCGTGTTATTTGTTGAAGGGGCACAAGTGTTTGACACCACCAATAAATATGACCAAAAAGTCACAGTGGGTGGCAATCCCGTATCGCTATTAAATGAAAAAGACAATGACATGCGTTTTAGCGCGGGTGCAGGCTTCACTTGGATTACCCCAATTGGTCCAATCTCATTAAGCTATGCCGTTCCGCTCAACGATAAAGATAAAGATAAAATCGACAATGTACAGTTCGAAATTGGACGTACATTCTAAAAGGTCTATGTATATGAAAATAATGACTCAGTTAGCCACAGCGAGTATTTTGAGTGTATTGGCAATGCCAGTGTTTGCCAATACCGTTGCGGTTTGGAATTCCCAAGTTGCCATTAACAATACTAACATCGCCAAAACCAAAATTGGCGTGGTGAAAGCGGCGGTCAAACCAAAGCAGCAGCAGCTTGACAGCTATAAAGCGACCATTGAGCGTTTGCAAAAACAATATGCCACGCAAAACGCTCAGATGACCCAAGCACAAAAGGATGATTTGCGTAAGCAAATTCAAACCAACCTACAAAACTATGAACAGGTTGCCAGTCAAATCCAGTCCATCATTGATGCCAATGAGTCAGAAGTGATGCAGCGAATTGTCCCCAAAATCCAAGCCATTAAAGAAAATATTGTGCGTCAAAAAAATATTGATGTGCTCATTGATAATCGTGATAGAACGGTTAGTTATGTCAAACCTGAATGGGATGTAACAGCAGATTTTACCAAAGCGATTAACGATCAAGTAAAATAATATTTTTTAAGCTCAGAGGTTTTAGCAAAAACGCAATATTCGACTATTGCGTTTTTTATTTTCTGTGTAAAATTAAGGCAAATTTTAAGCAAACGATTGGAGTAATCAAATGGCGTTCACCATCGCACAAATTTTGGATTTTTTAGGTAGTGACGTCATTGGGCAAGGGGATGCGCAAACCCGCCAAAATTTGCAGAAACAAATTTCCAAAATCGCCGCCCTTGAGGATGCCACCGACACCGATATCACGTTTATCGCCAATCCTCTATTTGAATCAAAATTGCAAACCACGGGCGCTGGCGCCGTGCTAGTCCCTGCATCTTTGCAGGAAAAATGCCCAAGCCATAGCGTTGCCATTGTGGTCAAATCACCTTATGCCGCGTATGCCAAACTGACCGCATTGTTTGAACCCACCCAAGCGTATCATCAGACAGTCAACCCTAATTTATCGGACAGTTTGATTCACCCGACTGCCATTTTGGGTAACAATTTGCAATTGGGCGACAATGTGCGTATTGGGGCGTATAGCCAAATCGGCGATAACTGCGTCATTGGTGATGGCGTTAAAATTGATGCCCAAGTCAATATTCAGCCCAATGTCGTGATTGGCGAAGGTAGCTTCGTTGCGCCGCACGTGTACATCGGGCATGATTGTGTATTGGGTAAATATGTCAGCTTGCACAGTCATGCTAGCATTGGCAATGACGGCTTTGGCTTTGCCCCTAAAGGCAGTACAGATGAAGCAGGTTGGCAAAAAATTCACCAATTAGGGCGAGTGATACTGGGCGATTATGTCAGCGTAGGCAGCCATACCTGTATCGATCGCGGCGCGCTGAATGATACGGTTATCGGTAATCATGTCATTATCGATAATTTGGTGCAAATTGCCCACAATGTAAAAATTGGTGCTGGCACGGCGATTGCAGCGTGTGTGGGGATTGCTGGCAGTACAGAAATTGGTAAACGCTGCATGATTGGTGGCGCATCAGGTTTTGCAGGTCATATCAAAATTTGTGACGATGTCACGATTACTGGCATGACGATGGTAACCAAATCGATTCACCAACCGGGTGTGTATTCTTCAGGCATGCCAGTGATGCCCAATAGTTTATGGAAAAGAGCGTATATTAATTTTAAGCAACTTGGCAAACCAAAAAGTTAATCGTTACCTTTATCCATCAAATAATTTGAGAAAACAACTGTAAACTCAATCTTAAAACCGTTACAATGGTTGTTTTTCACAAATCTATTTTTTTGATAAAGATGATTTAAAAGTATAAAGGATATATCCATGGATTTTGATAAGTTGATTGATGAAGACATCGCTGGCCTTGCAAAGATTGGGGTGACATTACCTATCAATGCCGTTGTATTACGTGATTATCTGCCTCACCGTTATCCTTTTATGCTATTAGACAGAGTCACTGCGGTAAAACCCAATGAGTGGATTACCGGTCTTAAGAACATCACCATTAACGAGCCTTTTTTCAACGGTCATTTTCCTGAAGAGCCTATCATGCCCGGTGTGTTAATGATTGAAGCCATGGCTCAGGTAGCGGGTGTGCTAGGTTTTATCAGCAAAAATGTCAAACCAAGAGATGGTTATATTTATCTCTTCGCTGGCGTCGATAAAGTGCGTTTTAAACGTCAAGTCATCCCAGGTGATCAGCTCATTTTACGTGCCAAAAAGACCATGGAGCGTCACAGTATCTATAAATTTAGTTGCACAGCGTGCGTGGGTGATGAGTTGGCAGCCAGTGCAGAAATCACCATTGCAGAGCAGCGTACCCAATATCATCAGTCATGACTTTAACATCATTTTTATATGGCTTGAATAAGGCGCGTTTGAGTAAGTTGTACCGATAAAATCTGTATAAGTTAAGCAAAATCCTTGATAAAAATGGCATACTTTAGTAAAAATGCTATAATGTCGTTTTTATTTTAACCTGCTGTTTATAGTTAGCTTTGCCTATGGTTTCAGCTAAAACTGTATTTTTAGTTCTTCTTGAATAGTGGGCTGGTATAAGGATTTTTCATGACGATTCACCCAACGGCGATTATTGATGCCACTGCAACGATACACCCGTCGGTCAAGATAGGGCCGTATTGCATTATTGGTGAACATGTCACAATTGGCGCACAGACCGTGCTTCACCCCCATGTCGTCATTAGCAAGTTTACCCGTATCGGTGAGCGTAACCAGATTTTTCAATTCGCTAGCATCGGCGAAGACTGCCAAGATCTCAAATACCAAGGCGAGGAGACGTGGCTAGAAATTGGCGATGACAATCGCATTCGCGAAGCCTGTAGTATTCATCGCGGCACGGTACAAGATAAAGGCATCACACGCGTTGGTAGCCGTAATCTGTTTATGGTCAATACCCACATTGCGCACGATTGCGTGATTGGGAGCGACAACATTGTGGCTAATAATGTGGGGATTGCAGGTCATGTACGCATTGGTAACCATGTGATTGTTGGTGGTAATTCAGGTATTCACCAATTTTGTAGTATTGATGATTATAGTTTGATTGGTGGCGCAAGCTTGATTTTAAAAGATGTTGCGGCTTTTAACATGGTATCGGGTAACCCTGCCAAAAGCCATGGTCTTAATATTGAAGGCATGCGCCGCAAAGGTTGGTCAAAGCAAACCATCGATTATCTACGCCAGGCTTATCGGGTGATTTTCCGTTCAGGACTGACCAAGGAAGAAGCCATTGTCGCGGTGACTGAGCAGCTATTACCCCAAGAACCTTTGGTACAATTGCTATTGGATTCCCTGATTCATAGTGAACGTGGCTTAGTCAGATAACGTGGTAAGATAAGGTAGTAAGGAAGGATAGCATTGCTATTTAGCGTATCAAAAGCAGCTTATAAAAAGTAAAAAAGAGCCAAATCGGCTCTTTTTTTATGTTTTTTTAGGTGGTTTTTAGGTCAAATGTAAACCAGGTTCTGGTAAGTTTTGCTGCTGATAAAAAGTATCGACAAACGCATCAAATTTATCATCTTCAATGGACTGACGAATATCTGCCATCAAGCGCTGATAGTAGCGCAAATTGTGTATGGTGCCCAACTGTGCCGATAGCATTTCATTGCATTTAAACAAATGATGCAAATAGGCGCGGCTGAAATTCTGACAAGTATAACAATCACATTCGCTATCAAGCGGACTTTCGTCAAAACGGTGCACCGCATTTTTAATTTTAACCGCGCCAAAAGTGGTGAAATAATGACCGTTTCGTGCATTACGTGTTGGCATCACGCAATCAAACATATCAACACCGCGGCGTACCGCTTCCACGATATCTTCTGGTTTACCTACGCCCATCAAGTATCTGGGCTTATCGGCTGGCATATCATCGGGTAAGTAATCAAGCACCGCAATCATTTCTTCTTTTGGCTCACCGACTGACAGCCCACCAATGGCATAGCCATCAAACCCAATATTTAACAGACCTTGTAGGGACTTTTCGCGAAGGTTACGATACATACTGCCTTGGATAATACCAAACAAAGCATTCTTGTTACCCAGTTTTTCATGCTCATTTTTACAGCGCTCCCCCCAACGCAGCGATAATTCAAGCGATGTATCCGCTTCGCTAGGCGTCGCAGGGTAAGGCGTGCATTCATCAAACTGCATGACGATGTCTGAGTTCAGTGAGTATTGAATTTGCATCGATATTTCGGGGGATAAAAACACCTTTGCGCCATCAATCGGCGAGCGAAAATGCACACCTTCTTCTTTAATTTTACGCATTGCACCAAGGCTAAAGACTTGAAAACCGCCCGAATCAGTTAAAATCGGCTTGTTCCAACCGATAAAGTCATGTAAGCCGCCAAATTTGTCAATGACATCGGTCGTTGGGCGCAGCCATAGATGAAAGGTATTGCCCAAGATGATTTCGGCACCGATTTCGTGGATATCCCGCGGCAGCATGCCTTTGACGGTACCATAAGTACCGACAGGCATAAAGGCAGGGGTTTGCACATCGCCATGAGCGAGATGAACCGTACCACGGCGAGCACGGCTTTCGCCAGTGGCAGTTTTGTGTAAGGTAAATTGCATAATCTAAAGTTTCTGTAACAGGTTTTTTAAAAGGTTAAAATCATAAAAGGTTGAAATTATACCACTTTATCCAACAACATCGCATCACCGTAACTAAAGAAACGATATTGTTGCTCGATGGCGTGCTGATAAGCCTGTTTGATGGGCTCACTGCCTGCAAACGCTGACACCAGCATCAACAGCGTGGATTTCGGCAAATGAAAATTGGTGATGAGCTTATCAATCACCCCAAATCTAAATGACGGATAAATAAAAATATCGGTGTCACCTGACCAAGCCGATAGCATCGGGTTTTCAAAGTTGGCGGTTTTTTGAAACGCCGTTTCTAATACCCGTGTCACAGTGGTACCGACTGCAATCACTTGCCCGCCACGGGCTTTGGTTTGGTTAATCAAATCGGCAGTCGCTTGGGGCAACTCGGCATATTCTGAGTGCATTTTATGGCGCAAAATATCCTCTGTCTTGACAGGGGCAAATGTGCCTGCACCAACATGCAACGTGACAAAGGCAGTATTGATACCCTTGGACTTGAATGCAGCCAATACGTTATCATCAAAATGCAGGCTCGCTGTCGGTGCGGCTACGCTGGCAAGTTTGGTTGGGTCATGAAATACCGTTTGATAACGGGTTTCGTCATTGTCATCGGCATGGCGCTCAAAATAGGGCGGAATCGGCAGTTCACCATAGTGTTCAAGCACAGGCAGTATCGGCTGGTCAAACGCTAGCAAAAATAGATTGTCCTCACGGCCCATTACCGTGGCATGAATATTACCATCGGCAAGGTTCAACGTTTGCCCCTCTTTTGGGCTGCGGCTGGCGCGTACATGACACAAAGCGGTGTGCTTTTGGTTGCTAGTAGCATCATCCGGCAAAATACGTTCGACCAATACTTCGACCGCGCCGCCACTGGCTTTTTGTCCAAACAGCCTTGCTTTCATGACCTTGGTGTCATTAAACACCACCAAGTCACCACTATTTAACAACTCTGGCAAATCCACAAATTGTTGGTCTTTGGGTTGACCATGGGCAGGCAAATACAGCAATCGAGAGGCGGAGCGCACCGCTAACGGATAGCGGGCAATGAGTTCATCGGGCAGTTGATAATCAAAATCATCTAAAGTTAAAGGCATTTATTTACTCGTTGATAGCAGAATCTTTGGCAAGGTGGACATTGGCTTTAGGAAATGGGCGGATTTTATCGGCGTCTGACCAAGCTTTGACCCAGTCATCAGGTGGCATATTGATATCTTTATAATCCAATGCGCTGAGCACTTGCTCAGTCGGCAAAACCTTGCCTGTCACGATGTTGGTGATACCGGTGCGCAGCAGCGCAGAGCAAGTCGGCTGACCTTTGACCCACATGCTTTGTTCAATATAAAACCAGCGCTCATCAACGGCTATCAGTCGGGTTTTGATGGTGACCTTATCAAATAAACGAACACGCTTACGATATTGGATGGTACTACCAGCGACCACCAGCCCCCAGCGATGCTTGAATAATTTTTTGGCAAGCCCTGAGCGAATGGCAAGATCGTTTCGCCCCAAATCAAACAGCGTAAAAATACGTCCGTTGTTCATTTCAAAAAAATGGTCAATGTCGTTGATATTAGCGGTCAAGGTGATTTCGCTGGTATCGGTTAATTGAAGCGAATGACCTTGCTTTTGTTTAATCGCGCTTTTGATGGCATGGGTGCCCAGTCGTAAAAAAGGATACATGGTTGTTCTCAATCTAAATTTGTGCCACATTATAGGTAAATCGCGCTTGTTTAGCAAAATTTGTCACTATCATTACCCGACAAGTCACTATAATTACCACACAAAAGGAAAGCAAATGACCAATCAAACACAGGTAGCAGCGCAACCCTTATCAGCGGACGCTAAAAAGGTATTAGATTTTTGGCTGCAGCAAAATACTAAGCCATTTTGGTTTGCCAAAGATGAGGATTTTGATAAAACTGTAACGGCTAAATTTTTAGCCACACTTGAGCAAGCCAAACGAGGCGAGTTAGGGGATTGGCGAGCCAGTACAAAAGGGCGATTGGCAGAAATTATTGTATTAGACCAATTTTCGCGCAATATTTTTCGAGATTCTCCACAGGCTTTTTCCCAAGATGGCATGGCGTTAGTATTGGCACAAGAAATCGTCAAACAGCCAGATTTTGACAAGTTAAATCAAGATGAACGCAATTTTGCTTTAATGCCTTTTATGCATGCAGAATCGGCAAACATTCATCAGCAGGCGTTGCCCCTGTTTAAAAAATACGCCAGTGCCGATACGTTAGCGTTTGAATATAAGCATCAAGCCATTATTGAGAGATTTGGGCGTTATCCGCACCGCAATGCGATTTTGGGTAGACAATCCAGTGAGGAGGAAATTGCCTTTTTACAACAACCCAACTCGTCATTTTAACTTTTATTAAGTTGTTGCTCTATCGCCCAATCAATATGTTCTTGTGTGTTCTCGCTTAGCATGGGGCGTTTTTCTTGCAATTTGTCAATAATTGCTTGGCTAAATGGTGCGTTGCCCAAGGCTACCGCCACATTGCGCATAAAATTGTCGTAGCCCGTGCGGCGAATTGGCGAGCCTTCAGTTTTTGTCAAAAAATCCTGTGCATCCCACGCCCATAACTCAAGTAGTGACACCTCATCTAAACGGTGACGCGGATTAAAATCCTCAATCGTCGCTAATCTGGCAAATTTATTCCAAGGACAAATCAACTGACAATCATCACAGCCAAAAATGCGATTGCCGATTTTGGGGCGAAGTTCTACAGGGATTTTGCCATCTAATTCAATGGTTAAATACGAAATACACAGCCGTGCATCGACATCATAATGCCCGGTGGTTGTTTTGCGGATGGCATGGGTAGGGCACACATGAATACAAGCACGGCAACTGCCACAATGCGATGATATGGTTTCGATTTGCTTGTTATCCTCTGCCAACGGCAAGCTGGTAAATAATTCCCCCAACACAAAAAATGATCCCGCTTGTGGATGAATCAGCAAAGTGTGTTTGCCTGTCCAGCCCAAACCCGCTTGCTCAGCCAACGCGCGCTCAAATATAGGCGCGGAGTCGCTAAAGGGGCGAAATACAAAGTCGTTGGCATATTGCGGATAATCGGTGGTTAATTTTTCTTGAATCAGTTTGGCTAGGGTTTTTAATAAGCCTCGCATGGTTTTATGATAATCACGTCCTCGAGCATAGCGGGCAATAATCGCTGAGTTGGGGCGCTCGTTGTCTGGTACACTGCGCTTGGGCGGCGGCGTGACCAGATAATCTAAACGCACGCTAATGATACTTTGCGTCCTGTCAACTAACATGGCAGGGTTAGCACGTTTATCATGATTGTCTTCAAAAAACAGCATATCGCCATGTTTACCTTGTGCTAGCCAGGTTTGCAAGGCATCAAGCTGTTTGCTAAAGATGGGATTAGTGGGATGGACAAAGCCACAATCAGCAAACCCCAACGCCTTGGCTTGCGCCTTTATCCAGCCCTTGAGAGCATTAAGTTCGTTTGTAGTGTCCAACATGCCAACAACCAGATAAAATTAAAATGCTATTATAGCAAAATAAACACCTACCACATCATTGGATCATCTTATGCAAAGTAATGCACAGACGGATAAAAATACTGTGATGCAAAACGCCATTGCCTTATATACCCCCAAACAAATTTATGACATTGAAAAAAACTGGTTTAGCAAAAATGACAGTTTTGCCTTAATGCACCAAGCGGCATGGCAACTTGCACACATCATCAAGCAGGAAAGTAGCAATCAAAAAGGCAATCCCCCTCAAAAAAGCAATCACCTTCAAAAAAGCAGTCACCTTCAAAAATCGGTATTGGTAGTGGCAGGCGCGGGTAATAATGGCGGCGATGCTTGGTTGGTGGCGCATTATGTTCACCAGCTTTGCCCAAATTGGTCAGTTACCGTAGTACAAGTCGCAGCGCCTAGCACCCTCGACAGCCAAACAGCAAAGCACCTGTACCAGTCAAACTGTGCAAATGCGCCAAAATATATAACATTGACAGCATTTTTACAGCCGCTCCATGAGCTTGGTTTAAGCTATCAGTATGATGTGGTGATTGATGGGTTGTTGGGGATTGGACTTGATGGCAAGCCTAGCGCTGATTATCAGACAATCATCAATTGGATTAATCAATACCGCAAGCAAGTTCACGCTTGTCAAGTCATCAGTATCGATGTACCCAGCGGACTTAATGCCGCTACGGGCGAAGTGTACGATGATACGGCGATTAAAGCAGACAAGACACTTTGTTTAATTGGGCGAAAAGTCGGACTGCATATGGGGGATAGTAAAGATTATGTTGGCACTGTGATCGATGTGCCTTTGCTCCCTGTTGAGCAATCAGGTATCTTGTTGCATACCCAGCTGCCTAACTTGCCACAACGTCAGCAGGTGAGCCATAAAGGTACGTATGGTCATGTACTCATCATCGGTGGCAATCGGCTACAAGATGGGCATGGCATGGCAGGGGCGGCGATATTAGCCGCCAGTGCAGCATTGAGCAGTGGTGCAGGCAAAGTCACCGTTGCTTGTCATCGTGATTCTCATTCAGCCATTGTCACCGCTTTGCCCAATGCTATGACCGCGGATTTACACAATATCGCTAGCATCATCGAGCTGATTAATGCGGTGGATGTGGTTGCCATTGGCATGGGTTTGGGTAGAGATAAAGCAACGCTTGATTTATTTAACCAGTATCTTACGGCCATCAAACAATCAGAAAAGCTATGTGTCATTGACGCCGATGGTTTATACCATTTGGCAGATTGGGCAGGCACGAGTGACGGTTTAAATGCTCCCATTCAACCACGATTGGGACAGTCAAACCAACGGTTTTATCTAACGCCGCATTCAGCGGAAGCAGGACGGTTGCTCAATCAACCCTATGCCGACATCGATCGAAACAAAATCAGCGCGATTCGGGCATTAGCTCACCAATATGGGGGCAATTGGCTCATCAAAGGGGCACAAACAATTGTGCTTGAGCGTGACAGTTTTGAACAAGACAGCATTGATATTTGCGGCTTGGGTAATGCCGGTATGGCAACGGCTGGCATGGGCGACTGCTTGGCAGGTCTGATGGCGGGCTTATTGGGGCAAACAATTGCCGCACCCATGCTAACCTCCGTGCTCATACATGCCAAAGCAGGTGATACGTTAGCAGAAAAAATGGGTGAATATGCGTTGCAGGCCAATCACATGGCATCGGCAATCGGTGACATCATCCATCAAATCACGCAAGATTAAAATCACGGCAGGTTAAGAAGGTTCAATAGAAAAACGGTGAGAATTCACTCACCTTTAACCTTTACATACCTTTAATTTTAATTGAATGCTAAAGTTATATAGCATGCAAAGTTATTTACAGTATTGGCTCACTGTCTGCGCGACTTGCTGACGGCGTAGCTCAATTTCACGACCATCTAAATATTTACGTTCACCTTTATTGTCCATTTCATAGACTCGCCCGCCTTGGTTTAGATTGGCAAGGGTACTTTGTAAGGCTTTACAGCGCTCCGCATCTTGCTGTTTTTTGAGTTGCTGATTTTGTGCCTCAAGCTCAGCAGCGCGTTTTTGATCGGCTGTTAACGTTGGTGATACACCTGATGCAGCACCTTTGCTATTGCCAGCGGTTGCAGGTGCACGACTACTAGGTCCAAGTTCACGGGTATTAACCACTTGCACTTGTCGCAAATTAACGCCATTGGTCGGCGCATATTGGCTATAATGCGGCACACCATTTTTGTCAGTCCACTTGTAATAAGTTGCTGCATTTGAACTCGCCATAACGAATGGTGATAACATGAGTGATAACAAAAACAGTGGCTTTAACATTGTTTTTCCTGTGCAAGAAACGAGAAAATTATGCGATAGCCTATCACAGCTTGATAACTTTTAGCAGTAAATTTCGACAAGATAATCGTTTAATCTCCTAAAGGTAATTTTCTAAAAACAACTGGCTCAATCAGTCTGAGATTTTAAAGTTTATCAAGCCTTAAAACCAATCCTTAAAACCAATCCTTAAAATCAAGCCTCAAACGATTCATTTACCTATAACTAAAAGTTATAAATTCTAGTAACTTTTTTTTGTTGACAAGTGTTAAAAAAACTCACATCATAAGTCCTCTACTGGTCGTTAGTAACAATTATCGTTGGTTACTAATTGGTAAAATCTAAGCTGATTGGCGCTATCCGCTGATTAGGCTCTACAATTGGATGAGAGCATTTTTTACCGTTGTTGTTGTTCATGAATCTAAACAAAAGAATCTAACAACCCTGACTTATCGGTCAACAAAGACAAAAAGTAGCCATCAATTTACTCATTACGTAATTTTCGTGGTGCTTTCTTTTTTGGTTATCATGCTTTTTGCCCTCGTCTGATTTGTTCACTGTTAACTTATGACGGTGTTGAAGATTCTTGCTAATCATTTAGCAATTTTTATCTAAAACAACTTCCCAGTATCATTTTTGAAGACGACCATAAAAGGTGATGACAGTGACTCAAACTACCCAAGCTCCCAATATGACGGGAGAAAACCAAACGGCTCACGCTGCACCCAATTTTGACAAAAAAACCGCCAAAGCCTCAGCAGGTGAACCTGTTATGCTGTCTGGTGCAGAAATGCTGGTGCAAGCGCTAATTGACGAAGGTGTTGAATACATTTTTGGCTATCCAGGCGGCGCCGTGTTGCATATTTATGATGCTTTGTTCAAACAAGATAGCATTGAGCACATCCTCGTGCGTCACGAACAAGCAGCGGGTCATATGGCAGATGCTTATTCCCGTGTCACAGGTCAAACAGGGGTGGTATTGGCGACATCAGGTCCAGGCGCCACCAATACGGTTACTGCCATCGCAACCGCGTTTATGGATTCTATTCCGATGGTTATCATTTCAGGTCAGGTGCCTTCAAGCCTCATCGGTGATGATGCATTCCAAGAAACTGATATGATTGGTGTGTCACGTCCTGTCGTCAAACACAGTTTTCAAGTACGTCATGCCAGCGAAATCCCAGAAATCGTTCGCAAAGCATTTTATATTGCAAGCTCTGGTCGCCCAGGTCCTGTGGTGATTGATGTACCCAAAGACAAAACTGCGCCTAACGAAAAATTCCCTTATCATTTCCCTGAGTCGGTCAGTATGCGTTCTTACCAACCATCGGTTCGCGGTCATTCAGGACAAATTCGTAAAGCCATCGAAACCTTAATTGCTGCCAAACGCCCTGTACTATATTCAGGTGGTGGCGTGATTGCGTCAAACGCCAGTGCAGAATTAACCGCATTAGCCCGTTTACTTAATTTGCCGGTGACTAATACTTTGATGGGATTGGGCGCTTATCCAGGGTCGGATAAACAGTTTTTAGGTATGCTTGGGATGCATGGTACGTATGAAGCCAATATGACCATGCACAATTCAGATGTGATTTTGGCTGTGGGTGCGCGTTTTGATGACCGTGTGACCAACAATACGCAAAAATTCTGTCCAAACGCTAAAATTATCCATATTGATATCGACCCTGCATCAATCTCAAAAACCATCAACGCACATATCCCGATTGTCGGTGATGTAAAAAATGTGCTAAGCGATATGCTCGCCGTATTAACAGAAAATAACGCACAGCTTGACCAAGCCGCGCTAAATGATTGGTGGGCGCAAATCAATGAATGGCGTAAACGTCATGGTCTACGCTATGACAAAGATGACAGCAATGGCATGAAACCACAGCACGTTGTTGAGCGCTTATATGAGTTAACCAATGGTAAAGCTATCATCACATCTGATGTGGGTCAGCACCAAATGTTTGCCGCCCTATACTATAAATACGATGAGCCGCGTCAATGGTTAAATTCAGGGGGTTTAGGCACTATGGGGGTAGGGTTGCCTTATGCAATGGCAGCCAAACTTGCTAATCCAGAGCGTGATGTGGTCTGTATCACAGGTGAAGGCTCAATTCAGATGAATATCCAAGAGCTATCAACTTGCCTACAATATAACTTACCAGTGAAGATTTTAAATCTTAACAACGCCCAGTTGGGTATGGTCAAACAATGGCAAGACATGATTTATGAAGGTCGTCATTCGCACTCTTATATGGATTCATTGCCAGATTTTGTCAAACTTGCAGAAGCTTACGGCCATGTCGGTATCCAAATCACCGACCCAGCCAAACTCGATGAACAACTTGCTTATGCCTTATCACTCAAAGATCGATTGGTATTTATCGATGTGCTAGTCGATAAAAACGAGCATGTTTATCCAATGCAATTAGCAGGTCAGTCAATGCGTGATATGTGGTTAGCCAAAGGGGAGCGTACCTAATGAAACATTTAATTTCTGTCTTAATGGAAAATGAATCAGGGTCACTGTCTCGTGTGGTTGGCTTATTTTCACAACGTGGCTACAACATCGAGACACTGAACGTTGCCCCAACCGATGACCCAACTTTATCGCGTTTGACTTTGACCACAGATACCGATCAAAATAAGATTGAGCAAGTGACCAAACAGTTGCACAAGCTGATTGAAATCGTTAAAGTAACCACGCTGACCGATAGTGTACATATTGAGCGCGAACTCATGCTGATCAAAGTACGTGCCACGGGTAGCAACCGCGAAGAAGTGAAGCGCTGTGCGGATATCTTCCGTGCAAGTATTGTTGATATCACGCCCAATGTCTATACCATTCAAATTGTCGGTGACACCGCAAAATTGGACGGCTTTATCGAATTGATGGGACGTGAACGCATTTTAGAGGTCGTACGTTCTGGTGTTATTGGTATCGCTCGGGGCGAAAAAATCCTCAGCGTCTAAATTTACCAACCTTTTAATAGTAGTTGTTTTTTACACAAGGAAATAGTTATGAACATTTTTTATGATAAAGATTGTGATCTATCAATCATCCAAGGCAAAAAAGTTGCGATTATCGGTTACGGATCACAAGGTCACGCCCACGCATTGAACCTAAAAGACAGCGGTGTTGATGTCACCGTAGGGCTTCGCAAAGATTCATCATCTTGGAAAAAAGCAGAAAATGCCGGTCTAAAAGTGGCTGAAGTAGAAGAAGCCGTCAAGCAAGCTGACTTAGTCATGATTTTGACCCCTGATGAATTCCAAAAACAACTTTACAATGACGTGATTGAGCCAAACATCAAACAAGGTGCAACGCTTGCGTTTGCTCATGGTTTCTCAATCCATTATAACCAAGTGGTACCACGCAAAGACCTAGACGTCATCATGATTGCGCCAAAAGCACCGGGTCATACCGTGCGTAACGAATTTGCCACAGGCGGCGGTATTCCTGACTTAATCGCCGTTTACCAAGATGCCTCTGGTCAAGCCAAACAAGTGGCGTTATCTTACGCGATGGGCGTCGGCGGTGGTCGTTCAGGTATCATCGAAACAACGTTCAAAGACGAAACTGAAACGGACCTATTTGGTGAGCAAGCGGTACTGTGTGGTGGTGCGGTTGAACTGGTCAAAATGGGCTTTGAAACCTTGGTTGAAGCAGGTTATGCCCCAGAAATGGCTTACTTTGAATGTCTACACGAATTAAAATTGATTGTAGACTTGATGTACCAAGGCGGTATTGCTGATATGAACTACTCAATCAGTAACAACGCAGAATACGGTGAATATGTAACAGGTTTAGAAGTTATTAATGACCAATCACGTGAAGCGATGCGTAATGCCCTAAAACGTATCCAATCAGGCGAATATGCAAAAATGTTTATCGCTGAAGGTATGTCAAATTACCCATCAATGACAGCGCGCCGTCGTCAAACCGCTGAGCACGAAATCGAAAAAACAGGTGCCAAACTTCGCGGTATGATGCCTTGGATTACCTCAAGCAAAATCATCGACAAAGAGAAAAACTAGTTTTGCACCCAGTTAGTTTTACCAATGGCATCATACCCAATTGGTAAAAACAATAAAATGACAATAACCCTGCGCTGTGTAAAGTTACATGGACAGGGTTTTTTAGTATAAAATAATGGGTATCGATATAAAGTTTATGAGATTTGTTTTGAATATAGCGTCTGTTTGGCAGTTGTCGACTGCAACTTTGTTACACACTTTTAGCGGTATGAGTTCTTTGCCTGCATTGGCAAATCCTTTGAATCACCTGATGGGAGATAGCTATACGTTAAATTGGCAAGCAATTTATCTGGTCGGTACCTTAATTGTCGCCCTACTGATTGCGTATGAATCCATTGTTTTGAAGAAAAACTTAGGAAAACTGCCACAATCGACGTTATTTAGTGTGAGCTCCATATTAGAAACCGTGTGGCTCATGGTATCTGTGGTCGCCGTATATTATGGCGGATTTAGTAGCATCGCCAAAGTCGTGCCATTTGCCTATATTTTGTATAGCATATTTGGTTGGATTTACGGATTTTATCTACTCAAAGATCAGGCGGGCGATATTAAAGATGTTGATGATATGAGTATGCCCATCAAATATATGGACTATAGCCTATCATTTTCACTGGTGATTACGGTGACCAGCATTGCGATATTTATCAATATGTTGATGAACGGTGTTATCGCCTTTAATCTAGCTTAATAAAGTCAATTTAAATCCCTTTTTAATTGTAACTTTGTGGCAAAAAGTTCAAAAAATAGTAGGTGAAACGCTAAAACTAGGCTATACTGTCATTATTCGCTAAAATACACTTAACAAACTTTTGGTGATGACAATTTATAACACCCTGTATTTACCTAAGTAATTGCAAGCGTTATAGATAACATAGTTAATTTTTAATGTAGGATTTTTTATGTCAGATAAAGCTACTGGTACTGTAAAATGGTTCAATGAGAGCAAAGGCTTCGGCTTCATCGCTCAAGACAATGGCGGTCAAGACGTTTTTGCTCATTACAGTGCAATCCAAGGTTCAGGTTTTAAAACACTTAAAGAAGGTCAACGTGTGAGCTTCGTATTGAGCCAAGGTCAAAAAGGCCCACAAGCCGAACAAATTGAAGCACAATAATAATAATTACAAGCTTAATTGTTTGTTTATTAACTGCTTATCTTAATTAGCTTGCAATAAAGAAAAACAACCAAACGATAGGTTGTTTTTTTTTGCGCGTTTGTTTTGTGTTTAATGTTTATATCAAGCACAAGACATTGTATGTTGAATATTTAGTTTAAAAATTTCCCTAATTATTTTAGTTATGATATATTCGAAAAATTCAAGAATTTTTGATGTTTTCCAACCATTTTTTTATGACTTAAAATTCATAGGATTTTCTTGATTTGTTGGGTAAGTTATCGCAACATATATTATTAACGAAGATAATGGGTATTGTGAGTATTCACAGTATAACTATTCTTTTTAGCTTGCTAAGTTAGCTCACTAAGCTAGTTTAAGTTAACAAGAATAGGATTTTCATTTTATCATGACTGGGGATACTTGGATTTATCCTCCTTTTTTAATTCATATAACAAACGAGGAACGTATGAAAGCATTAGTTGCTGTTAAACGTGTAGTTGACTATAACGTAAAAGTTCGTGTAAAAGCGGACAACACTGGTGTTGACTTAACCAATGTTAAAATGTCTGTAAACCCATTTGATGAGATTGCTGTGGAAGAAGCTGTACGCCTACAAGAAGCGGGCGTCGTCTCTGAAATTGTTGTTGTATCTATCGGACCAAAAGAAGCACAAGAACAAATCCGTGGTGCAATGGCACTGGGTGCAGATCGTGGTATTTTAGTTGAAACGACCGACACTGTACGTCCATTACAAGTCGCAAAAATTTTAAAAGCGATTGCACAAGCTGAAGCTGCTGACATCATTTTACTAGGCAAACAAGCGATTGATGATGACAACAACCAAACAGGTCAAATGCTAGCGGCATTACTAGACGTGGGTCAAGCAACCTTTGCATCACAAGTAAAAGTCGACGGGGGCAGTGTCATTGTAACACGTGAAATCGATGGTGGCTTACAAACCGTTCAGTTATCATTACCTGCGGTTATCACCACTGATTTACGGTTAAATGAACCACGTTATGCCAAACTGCCTAACATCATGAAAGCGAAGAAAAAACCATTAGAAGAGAAAAAACCAGAAGATTATGGTGTTTCTACCGCTAGTAACATTCAAATCGTAAAAGTAACGCCACCTGCAGAACGTAAAGCGGGTGTTAAAGTTAAATCGGTTGACGAGTTAATCGATAAATTAAGAAACGAAGCTAAAGTTATCTAATCATTTAACTACCTTCAATTTAATTCGTCATTTAACGATAGCGATTATCAAATATTAAGGAAAATCTCATGGCAATTTTAGTATATGCAGAACATGATAATAAAGAGCTGAAAAAAGCAACACTCAACACCGTAACGGCAGCAAGCAAAATCGGTGGTGATATTGTTGTATTAGTTGCAGGTCTTGGCTGTGAAGCCGTAGCAGAACAAGCCGCTAAAGTAGCGGGGGTGTCAAAGGTGCTTTGCGCAAGTAATGCTGCTTTTGAACATCAACTGGCTGAAAACGTTGCTAAACTCGTAGTATCGCTTGCAGGCGATTATAGCCATATCGTTGCACCAGCAACAACCACAGGTAAAAACTTCTTACCACGCGTTGCTGCTTTGTTAGACGTGAATATGCTAACTGATGTGACCGCTGTGATTGATGCAGAGACATTTGAGCGTCCAATCTACGCAGGTAACGCCATTGCAACCGTTAAAGATACTGAAAGCAAAAAAGTTATCACAGTTCGTACCACTGCATTTGATGCAGCGGCAGCAGAAGGCGGCGCAGCCAGTATAGAGCAAGTAAGCGCAGGCGAAGATGCGGGCAAATCAAAATTTGTCGGTGAAGAGTTAGCAAAATCTGATCGTCCAGAATTAACTGCTGCAGAGATTGTTGTATCAGGTGGTCGTGCATTAGCCAGCGGTGAAAACTTCACCAAGTATATTGAGCCACTCGCTGATAAGCTAGGTGCTGCGATGGGTGCATCACGTGCGGCAGTTGACGCAGGTTATGTGCCAAACGACCTACAAGTGGGTCAAACGGGTAAAATTGTTGCGCCAAACCTATATATCGCCGCAGGTATCTCAGGTGCTATTCAGCATTTGGCAGGTATGAAAGATTCAAAAGTTATCGTTGCCATCAACAATGACCCAGAAGCGCCTATCTCTCAAGTAGCTGATTATTTCCTAGAAGGTGATATTTTTACAGTCTTGCCAGAATTAACTAGCAAATTGTAATTGCCGCTATCATAAGCTACTAAGCGATAAATATATAGGCGATAAATATAAAAAAACCTCATGCTTTTTGAGGTTTTTTTATTTGCTATTTATAGGCTAAGCAGTGACTTAATTATCGCTAAAAGTATATTGATTGTTGTATAGCGACTAGGTAATATAATAAAAATTGTGGGATTTTATTGATAGTAAATTTTTTGGAAATAAATCGTGAAAATGGATTTAAAAAAATTCCGTACAGAAATGCAGCAGCGGCTTAGCGAGCAGCAACTAGACAATGTGAAAGTACGTCCCTTTATCTGTTCAGGGTCACCCCTTAATTGCAAAATCATGATGGTCGGCTACAATCCAGCTCGCGAAGTTAATTTAGACGTGTTTGATGCAAATATTTGGCATGATGACATAGGGTTTGATCGTGAATCGTTTGCTGAACATTATGACATCGCTAGCTACAATGATGATTTACAGTGGAATCGCAACCATATATTTCAGCAAAATTTGATTGATGAAATCTCAAATCATCCTGTGATTGAAACTTATCTTTATAGTGTTATCACCCCTAAAAAAACTTTATTAAGCCCTCAGCATAAACACACACATATATTTGATTGGCTATATAGTATTCTCAAACCTGTTTTAGTCATTACCCAAAATATTGATGTAATTAAATATTTTGAGCGAGAAGCCAATAAAATTCTGGTGAGAAATACTTTTAATGCCATTACTTATCGCGATTTACACTGTGTGATTTTGCCCATCAGCCATTTATCCAAAAAATGGAATGACACTGAAATGTACCATTTGAAAGAAGAAATTGATGAGCTGTTTAACTTAATTGATGTGTAGACAATTATTTGTCATTGATAAATTAATAGCGCAATAAAAAAGCTTAACAGCATCATCTGTTAAGCTTTTATAATTAAAGATAAAATTTACAACCAACCTGCCTTTTTAAAGCGATAATAAAGCGTGAAACAAATGGTCAAAATAAATGCCAACAAAATATAGTAGGCATAATGCATTTTTAGTTCAGGCATATTTTCAAAATTCATCCCATAAATCCCTGCGACGGCGGTCGGAACCGCGAGGATACCTGCCCAAGCGGCAAGTTTTCGTACCACCTCATTCTGACCCATATTCACCACGGCCATGTAAGTATCCATAGCAACACTGAGCATTTCGTTGAGTCCATTGACCGCATCAAGCGCACGCAGTAGATGGTCATTGACGTCGCGAAAATACGGTTTGGCTTGGCTAGGGAAACTTGGAATCAAATCAGTCTTTTTATGATTGATAAAAAAATTACAGATATCTTGTACGGGTAAGATGACAGCACGCATATGTACGAGCTGTGATTTTAATTCATACAAATTCCGCAGCGTATGCTTGTTAAAGTTTTCAGAGAAAATTTCCCGTTCTTGCTCGCGCAAATAACGTCCTAATTTTTCAGTGACAGGTAAGTAGTTATCGACGATAAAGTCTAAGATGGCGTGCAGCACAAAGATGGGTCCAAGGCGTAATTTTTCTGGTCGGCGATGGCAAAAATCTCGCACACTTTGGTAGCTATGAGAGGCACCTTGACGAATAGTGATGATATATTGCTTGCCCATAAAGATAGCCGTAGTGCCATAACGAATGGTGTTTTCGGTCAATTTGGCGGTTCGTACCACCACGAACACGCTATCATTACCATAGCTTTCAACTTTGGCGCGTTGATGCTCAGCGAAAGCATCTTCAATGGCAAGTTCGTGTAAGTCGAATGCCTCTTGGACTTCTCGAATGGTTTCGATACTTGGGTCATGCAGTCCTACCCAAACAAATACGTTGTTGTTGGATAATTCGCGGCGCACATCATCAAGTTCAATCTCGCCGATTTTTTCCCCAGATTTACGAGAGTAGGCAAAGCAGTTGGCAATCTCATTTTTCCCTTTAAAGCGATCTTCGGTGATTTCAGCTTCAGGGTTGTACTCAGGGGGTGGTACATCGGTAGGTGCATAGACTTCGACAGTGCCGTCATCGTCATAATTTTCGCCATAGATATAACTATCATCACCGTGCAAATCGAGTTCTTCATCAGTGATTTCATCATACATGACATCCGCGTTGGCAAGGGTAAAAGAATCCGTCGACATATCATGTGGCGGATTAAGCGCTGAGGCTAAAGGCGGCGTTACGCGCTGGGTCGTCTGAGTGGGGTGCTCTAATAAATCGTCGCTGCGTTCAGATAAATTTTTGTTTTGGTGGGGTGGCGTCATAACCAAAAACCTCGCTATCACGATTTGAAAGAGTTGTATCAGATCGAATAAATGTGTCCAGTCGTTATCAAAGTACTTAAAAGGTAGCAACCACAAAACAGCAAGTAAACATCAAAGTAGGCAAATGCGCCTGTGTGTTCTTGCTATTTTGTAACTCTCAGTGATTTTTAAACGAATAAAAAAAGAAGTCATGCATTAACAATGCAATCATACGGCTAAAATTAGATGGATAATGATAACAGTGAAAAATGACAATCTCAAGATAATTATACGTGACACTCCGCTAAAACCTAGTTGAATCTAGTTAACCATGGACTTAGTAGCGGTCATTATTTCACTATCGCCTTAAATAGCATACTGCTGCAACGTGTCTATATCTACTAACTCTAAGAGGCTCTCATGGCATGCGGCAAGCTTTAGCGGCGGCGCAACCCCTGCATCCAATGCTTCCACCCAGCGCAGGGCGCACACGCACCAAAAATCATTGGGCTGCAGCCCTGGAAAACCAAATTCGGGTAAAGGGGTCACCAAATCATTGCCTTTGGCAACAGAAAACTCCAAGAATTCTCGGGTCATTCTAGCGCAAACCGTGTGTAGGCCGATGTCACCAGCACCGGTATGACAAAAACCATTTCGATAATAACCTGTTAACGGGTCGAAACAGCAACTCGCTAGTGCGGTACCCAGTACATTGGTTTGGTTTAATTCAGCTTTTGGATGATAGGACATAATAAGCTCTTTTAATGTTTTAATGGGTTAGATGAATGATTGGCTAAAGTTCAGAGATAGCGGTTGGTAGTTTTTCTAAAGCAGTGCTTTGAGTTTTTTGCATAAAATCTCGCTGACAAAATTGCTCGAGTGCCACTTTGTTTGCCTCAGTGACTGCCTTGTCAAACACCCCAGCCAAACGTAATTTTAAATAGGCTAAGGCAATGCCAAAGAAGATTTGGCCGAGCGCATCGCTTTGCGCATCGAGCTGTGGTGCATTGGGGAGTAAATTCGACAATAGACTGGTTGAGCGCTCAATAAATGGATGTGGGGTAGCAATTGATGGCTGAAAGCGCTCGGTGGCAAAGGCGCGAACGGTTTGGTTGATAATGCCGAGGCTCAGGCTGGTTAAAGCGGCAGACTTTTCATCAGCGAAAATTTGCGGCATCAGATGTGCCAAAATCACACTGCTTTCTGTGATGAGTAATTGATTATCGGTGAGCAGGGCAGGTACTTGGCTAAAAGGGTTGACCGCTAATAATTCTTGTGGGTTTTCCCAAGGCATGACAAATATAAGCTCGGCATCGATTTGCTGGCGTAAACAGGCGACCATCACAAGACGGGCGAAAGGGGAAGTGGTTGAGACAAAGAGTTTCATGAGTAAATTGGATTTCCCTATAATGATTGCATGGCTGTAAGTTTTAATAAATAAGTTTCAAAAAATTTTATAGGAGTTTAGCATAAAAAATTGGGCAATAAAAAAATGCCTAAGCCCAGTGAAGCTATGATACAATGAAAAGGAAAAGTGCCCTTATTTTTATTCTTTGCATTTTATTTTTGTAAGTGCCCTTCTCATCGATTATTCTATGATTTTACATGGTAATTCATGGTCTATGTTTTCATATGGCCGCTTGTTGTCATGTCTAGTGATATATCATTTAATCATCCTTAGGATTTATTGTGTCAAATTTAGCATCAAATTCCACAAATGTGGCAAATCAGTCTGCTTTTTATCTTAATACAAAAAATACTTGGCTATTACCCGATGGGGTTGTCGACTTACTATCGACCGAAGCGGTAAAGCAAGAAACCCTGCGTTATCAATTGACCCGTATTTTAATCAGCCATGGCTATGAATTTATTAGCCCACCTATGATTGAATATACCGAAAGCTTGCTCGGCTATGCGTCTGAAGATGTTAAATTACAAACTTTTAAAATCATTGATCAGCTAACCGGTCGGCTCATGGGGGTACGCGCAGATATCACCCCACAAATTGCGCGGATTGATGCGCGTCTACACAATAATCAAGACACTAGTAACCCATCAAAATCAATTTCCCGCTATTGTTATGCAGGGCACGTAATCTATACCATGCCAAAAGGCTTATTTGGTTCGCGTACCCCGCTACAGTTGGGGGCTGAGATTTTTGGTACTGATTCACTAGCCAGTGAAGTGGAACTATTAGATGTGCTATTTAACTTGTTAGATAGCACGGATGTGATTGAACACTCGCATATTGATATTGGACATGTGGCGATTTTTCAGCAGCTTTGCCAGCTTGCCAGTGTACCTACGCATCTGCAAGAAAAACTCATTGAGCTCTATGCGAATAAAGCGTTACCTGAGCTAAAACTTTTGACCAGCAAAATGAGCCAGTTTGGCGAACTTGCCAACGATTTTTATGTGCTTGGCGAGGCAGGTAATGACTTGCAAAAACTGAGCGAACGGCTCTCAAGTCAAGCCAAACACGATGCTATTATTGCCAAAGCCTTGTCTGATTTGACTTATTTGGTGAGCTATCTTGAAGACCACTGGGATGCCAATGTCAGTGTCGATGTTACAGGATTGGGATATCACTATCATACAGGTGTTGTCTTTAATGTGTACGTGGCAGATGAGTCATTGCCGCTGATTCGTGGTGGTCGTTTTAGCAATCATTTTCATCATGAAGTTGATAATACTGATGCCGTGCGTTCGGGCGTGGGGTTTAGCTGCGAGCTAAACCGTTGGCAAAATCATATCCAAGTACATGAGCAGCCTTTTACCGTGGTGCCTTATAGCCATGTACAAACTATTTTACATGTACCCAATCATCCTGATGCGCCAGCGCTCAAACAAGCGATTGACTCACTACGCCAAGAAGGGCATCGGGTGATGATTGCGCTGGATGAAACCGATGAACCTGAGCAAACCACCCATCGCTTGCAACTAGCGAATGGGGTTTGGTACTTAGAGCATTTGGTAGAAAATTAATTTTTAAGCTGTTGTAAACTTGTTTTTAGCAATTACTTTGATAAAAGGTGACTTATCATGAAACATACGGGAAAAAACGTCGTTGTCCTTGGCAGCCAGTGGGGCGATGAGGGTAAAGGCAAAATCGTTGACTTATTGACTGAAAAAGCCAGTGCGGTGGCGCGCTATCAAGGCGGTCATAATGCCGGTCACACTTTAGTCGTTGGCGGTAAAAAAACCGTATTACATTTGATTCCATCGGGTATTCTACGTGAAGGGGTTACTTGCTACATCGGTAATGGCGTGGTGCTAGCCCCAGATGCGCTATTAAAAGAAATGCAATCACTGGTTGAAGCAGGCGTGCCTGTGCGTGAGCGCCTCCGTATTTCGCCCAACTGCCCACTGATCATGCCACAGCATGTAGCGCTTGACCAAGCCCGTGAAATCAAACGCGGCAACAACAAAATTGGCACGACCGGTCGTGGTATTGGCCCTGCCTACGAAGATAAAGTAGCGCGCCGTGCGTTGCGTTTTGCTGACTTGTTGCGAGCTGACTTTGCCGATAAATTAAAAACTAACCTTGAGTTTCATAACTTTGCCTTGACCCAATATTATGGGGTGGACGCAGTCGATTTTGAGGCGACCTTAAAGTTGGCAGAAGAATGGCGTGATGCGCTAAAAGACTTGGTGGCTGATGTGACAGGCGAGCTTGACAAGCTATGCAAAGAAGGCAAAAACTTAATGTTTGAGGGCGCGCAAGGTACGTTGCTTGACGTTGACCACGGCACTTATCCCTTCGTTACCAGCTCAAATACCACCGCTGGCGGCGTGGCGACGGGCACCGGTCTTGGACCCTTGTACTTTGACTATGTATTGGGTATCACCAAAGCTTACACCACACGCGTGGGCGCTGGTCCTTTCCCAACTGAGCTATTTGATGATATCGGTGAGCACATCGGTACTGTGGGTCAGGAATTTGGTGCTACCACGGGCCGCGCTCGTCGTTGTGGTTGGTTTGATGCGGCGATTCTACGCCGTGCTGTGGTACTAAACTCACTATCTGGTATCTGCTTGACCAAGCTTGATGTGTTAGATGACCTTGAACACCTCAATATCTGCACGGGTTATGAGTTGCCAAGTGGGGAAGTTTGCGGCTCTAGCGATGCGGAGTTTTATGAGAATGTCAAACCCATCTACGAAACTTTGCCAGGTTGGAAAACGAGCACCGTGGGTGTGACAGAGTATGACAAGCTACCTGAAAATGCCAAAGCTTATATCAAACGCATTGAGCAGCTTATCGAGTGTCCCGTTGACATTATCTCAACAGGTCCTGACCGTGCCGAAACCATCGTGCTACGCGACCCGTACGATGCCTAACCCTTATTCATCAAAAAACCCGATGTGATGTCGGGTTTTTTATTTTAGGGTAAAAAATGCTGAATGATAGTTTACTCCCCTTAGCCAATTTATTAACCTCTGCTCTAACCGCCATCACAGGGGTGGGCGGCGGCATGATACTCATTGGACTGATGCCATTTTTTGTGCCTGCAGCAGCGATTGTGCCAGTGCATGGCGTGACCCAACTTGTCAGTAATGCCACGCGCGCTTGGTTTGGTCGGGATGCCTTAGACTTTACCTATTTTTGGCAATTTTTGGCGGGCTCATCGACGGGACTGTTGGTATTTGGCGTGTTAGTACGCTTTATCCATTTAGAGCTTATTCCGTTATTTATCGGCATTTATATCTTACTAATAACTTGGTCAAGCACTTTTAACCGAGTGATTCGCCGTTTTGAAAGTTTCTTTTTGGTCGGATTTGCACAAACGGGCTTGGGCGTGTTTGTTGGCACACCGGGTCCGCTCAATATCGCCATGCTCAATAAGTACTATGATGATAACAATGTCGTTGTCACCACGGGCGCCTTGATGATGACGGTGGTGCATACCGCTAAATTGATAGTTTATGTGGCGATGGGCTTTGTGTTTGCCGATTATTGGCAGTTGCTAGTGATGATGGTCATCATGGCAACCGTGGGCTCATGGCTTGGTACCCGACTGCGCCATAAAATCCGTTTAGAATGGCTAGAAAAAATCCTGCCGTATCTACTCACCCTCATAGCGCTCAAATTGATTGTCGATATCGCCCGTCGCTATTTTTTTTGAACCTAATGCCAAAAAACCTCAGTAACAAGCGCGATGGCAATGAGAATAAATATCAAGCCACATAATCGATTGAGCCACATCAAGCGATTGCCCAATTGCAGCCAATCCGACAGTTTTTTGCCACTCATGGTATAAACCAGTTGCCATGTTATCTCAATCATAAAAAACCCCAACGTGAGTATGAGGTATTGCGGCAGTAAAGGCGCGGAAAAATTGATAAATTTGGGGAAAAATGCGGCAAAAAACAAAATTGCCTTGGGGTTGGACAACGACACCCAAACCCCTGTTTTAAACAGTTGCGTGGGGGTCGGTATGACCTGTAACTGGTCACTGTGCAATTCGCTGTCAGCTTCGCGCCAAGATTTCACCCCAAGATAGGCTAAATACAGCGCACCCACGACTTTGATAATGGTCAATAAAACAGGCGCGTTGGTACTGATAAGCCCTAGCCCTAACAGTGACGTTGTTAGTAATATAAATAAACCCATGCTCAGCCCTGCTAACGTCCACAGGGTTTTTTTGATACCATAATTGACACCAAATTGGAACGCTAACAGCATATTAGAGCCAGGCGCTGCTGAGATAAGGCAAGTACTGATTAAAAAAAATAAGAAATTTTGCAGGGTCATTAGAATTTATAGTAAATAAGTGAAAGATAGCGATGCAACGGTTAATGAGAAGTCTTGGCAGTGGGTGGAATGACAAACTGCCATTGCGAGTTAAAAAACCGTCGAAAAATCAGCAAAGTCGCTATTGTACACCCTAAAGTACTGCTGGTGGCAATTAAAAACAGGGTAATAATTTGATAAAGCACGGCTTGGTGCGGGTCTGCGCCTGCCAAAATTTGTCCTGTCATCATACCCGGTAAGCTCACTAACCCCACCACCATCATACTGTTAATCGTCGGTGTGATACCATTTTGAATGGCAGCGATGACATAGGGTTTTGCAGTTTCCCAAGGCGTGGCGGACAATGCCAAATAGGTATTAATCATACTTTGTTCGCGATGAAAACTGCTGACGAGTTGGTTCATAGAGAGTGAGACAGCAGTCAATGAATTACCTAAAACCAGCCCCAATAATGGTATCATCACTTGGGGGCGAAACCACGTAGCCGCGTTATCTGACAGCACCCACCCACCACCAAATATAGCCACCAGCCAACTACTGACAAACACCGCCAACGCCGTATCCCAAAATAAACCTTGATAGGGCTTTTGAACCCGATTTTTGGCAGCGATAGTGGCGACAATCGACATAAAAGTCAGAATCGCTAACACTTCATACCATTGCTCTCTGGCAAAAATCCACACAAGTACCAGTCCAATGAGACTTAGTTGAACCACCGTGCGAAAACTTGCAATGAGCAGGGATTTGACGATTC
This sequence comes from Moraxella sp. CTOTU49097, assembly GCF_032064105.1. Lineage (NCBI taxonomy): Bacteria > Pseudomonadati > Pseudomonadota > Gammaproteobacteria > Moraxellales > Moraxellaceae > Moraxella > Moraxella sp. CTOTU49097. Next base: position 236,001 of record NZ_DAMBOA010000001.1, read on the forward strand.
CCAGTTTTAACCAAACACTGATTGCCATCACCAGTAGTAATGCCAGGCTTGCCAGCGCTACTTGTAGGTAGGAGATAGCGGGCATGGTGCTAGCTAACATCATCATGGCTGATTGCCTTGTGCTACGGATGCGGGTACTTTGCTATGGATTGTTAACTCGTCATTCATCAATTGACCATTAGCCATCGTCCAGTGGCTAGTGCCAATCGCCAATAAACGCTGAATTTGGGTCGGTTCATGGCTGATCCACACGACGGTAGCATTGGGGGTGGACTGATACCAGTGATTAATTAATATTTCGACTTGGTGCGTAGTAGTGGTATCAAGGGAGGCGGTAGGTTCGTCGAGTAATAAAATGGTCGGGTGCAACTGTAGCGTGCGTAATAAATTGACAAGCTGTTTTTCGCCACCCGATAAGCTGCGGCTATCTTGCTGTAAAAACTGCGGTGATTTGCCAAGGTTAACTAGGTGCTGCTCGTGCCAAGATACATCGAGTTTTTTGTCTTTATAAAGTGCAAAGCTAAAGGGCAGGCTCAAGTTGTCTAAGACGCTGCCCTCAATCATCTCACTTAGTTGCGCAATATAGGCAACCTGTGAGCGCCAAATAGCCGGCGTCAAATCGGTCAAATTTTTGCCGTTTAAGGTGATGTGACCTGCTGACATAGGTAATAGGCTTGCTAGTAGCTTTAGCAGTAACGATTTGCCGCTACCCGACTGTCCCGTGATGACAATAAAGTCATGGTCATGGATTTCACCTGAAACATGATTGATGAGTGTTCGATTGTCGATTTGGTAAGACAGTTGGTCAAATTGCAGCATAGCTTTTTAAGTATGGTGTTTTTAACGGATAGCGTTTTTAAAGTACAGTGATAGGGTTATGAAAGGGTGTTTTTATCCCAAAGCACTTCTTGACCGGCATCCAACCGAGCAACGACGCGCGCCAATACAAACAGCCAATCGGACAGACGATTGATAAACTGTAGACTGATTGGTGAGACATTATCATCCCGCGAGTTTAATGCCACAAGTAGGCGCTCAGCATCTCGGCAATAACAGCGAGCGATATGCACTTGGCTGGTCACAAGGGTGCCTGCAGGCAAGATAAAATCTTTGAGGGGTGGTAAATGGGTGTTCCACTCATCAATTTGATTTTCAAGTTCTATCACATACTCTGCCAAAATCCCGCGGTACTCGGGCATGGCAAGTTCGCCGCCTAGATTGAAAAGCTGATGCTGCAAGCGGCTTAGCTTAGCATCAAATAGGGCATGATTGGGTTGGACATGGTTAGGTTGGGCTTGGCTGTTTTGAGTATGGTTATCTTGACTAAGATAGCCTCGCAATAAACCGATTTGTGAGTTTAATAAGTCAATTTTGCCCATGGTGTCAAAGCGTAAGTCTGCCTTAGACACCCGTGAACCATCCGCCATGCCAGTGGTGCCGTCATCGCCCGTTCGGGTGTAAATCTTTGATAATCGATTGCCCATTGTAGAGACCTTAAAGTGTGAAATATGCCAAATCATAGCACTTTTAACAAAATTTCGGTATGATAACCGATTGTCTTTTTTATCCAACTTGCACAGGTGACTATCCCATGACCCAGCTGACACAGCCCATGCCGATTACCATATATGACTCGATGAGTGGACAAAAACGCCCATTCATGCCCTTAGAAGCAGGCAGAGTTGGCATGTATGTCTGTGGGATGACGGTGTATGATTATTGCCACATTGGTCATGCGCGGGTCATGGTCGGCTTTGATGTGGTCGTGCGCTGGCTGCGTCATATTGGCTATGATGTCAACTATGTGCGTAATATTACCGATATTGATGACAAAATTATTAACCGCGCTAAGGACAATGGCGAAAGTATCTATCAGTTGACAGACCGCTTTATCAAAGCCATGCATGAAGATGCGGATAATCTGGGCTGTGAGCGTCCTAACAGTGAGCCAAAAGCCACGGATTTTATCCCACAGATGCAGCATTTAATTCAAACGCTGGAAAGCAAAAATTTAGCCTATCAAGGCGCAACGGGCGATGTCTATTATGCGGTTGAAAATTTTGCTGAGTATGGCAAGCTCTCAAAGCGTCGCCTAGCCGATATGCAAGCGGGTGCCAGTGAGCGGGTGAATGTTGAGACAGACAAAAAAAATCCGTTTGACTTTGTATTGTGGAAAGCTGCCAAACAAACAGAGCCGCAAGAAACCAAATGGCAGTCGCCTTGGGGTGTGGGTCGCCCAGGTTGGCATATCGAATGCTCGGCGATGAGTACCTGCTGCTTGGGCGACACATTCGATATCCATGGCGGCGGGCATGATTTGCAGTTTCCGCACCACGAGAACGAAATTGCCCAATCTGAAGGCGCAACCGGTAAAACCTATGCCAACAACTGGATGCACGTGGGCTTTATCAATGTTGACGGCGAGAAAATGTCAAAATCACTGGGTAATTTCTTTACCATTCGCGATGTGATGGGGCAGTTTCACCCAGAGACCATTCGTTTTTTTATTTTATCGAGTCATTATCGCAGTCCGGTAAATTTCTCAGATAGCGCGCTTAAAGAAGCCCAAACTAGCCTCACGCGTCTGTATCAAGCATTAAAATCTGTAGAAAGCCTCACCGAACTAGCCGGCGAGATTGACAAAACCCCATTTGAAACCCCCTTTAATCAAGCGATGTGCGATGATTTTAACAGTGCCGGGGCGGTGAGCGTATTATTTAGTCTGGCGCGTGAAATCAACAAAGCCGTCAATCTTGAAACCGACGAGGGCAATGCCCAAGCGCTGGCGTTGGCAACATTGCTAAAAGATTTGGCACAACCGCTTAATATTTTACAGCTTAATCCAACCGATTTTTTACAAGCGAAAGTAGGCGAAACGACCGGATTAAGTGATAGCGAGATTGAAGTATTCATCGAAGCGCGCAAGCAAGCCAAGGCGGACAAAGACTTTGCCAAAGCTGACCAAATTCGTAATGATTTGAAGGCGCAAGGTGTTGAGCTAGAAGACGGTAAAAATGGCACAACGTGGCGCCGCGTTTAAGCTGCTTTAAACCCGTCACGGTTTAAATCGCTTGATAAAATAACCGATTTTAGCTAGAATAGACGGTTAATCAAAAACTAAACGATGGTGTCAATTGAACATACCAATGACAACACGCTAAATCCAAAGGCTGGGCAGGGAACTGTTCAGCCTTTTGCGGTTTTTTGGCTGTCAAATTTTTCACCACGACAAAATTTTAATTACTATTTAACTACTTTTAACTGCTCCGAGGTCTTTATGTTACGAATCGTTGATGAAGCACTTACCTTTGATGATGTGCTACTACTACCTGCTTATTCTGAAGTCTTGCCTAAGATGGTAGATTTAAAAACCCGTTTGACGCGCGGTATTGAGCTAAATTTACCCATTGTTTCTGCTGCGATGGATACTGTGACTGAATCGCAAATGGCGATTACCATTGCCCAACTTGGCGGTATGGGTATTTTGCACAAAAACATGGACATTGATTTACAAGCCATGCAAGTACGCCGGGTGAAAAAATTTGAAGCCGGTACGGTTGTTGACCCTATCAGCGTATCACCCGATACCAGTGTTGGCGAATTGCTTCGTATCACCAAAGAAAACAAAATCAGCGGTGTGCCTGTGGTAGAAGGTAACCAAGTCGTGGGTATCGTCACCCACCGTGATATCCGTTTTGAAAATAACCTAAGCCAGCCTGTTCGCAATATCATGACCCCAAAAGAAAAATTGGTGACAGTTAAAGAAGGCGAGCCCACAGAGAATATTAAACGTCTGCTACACGAACACCGCATCGAAAAAGTGATTGTTGTGGATGACAATTTTCAATTAAAAGGCTTGATTACTGTCAATGATTTCACCAAAGCAGAAAACAACCCAAATGCTTGCCGCGATAGCAAAGGTCGCTTACGTGTTGGTGCGGCAGTGGGTACGGGGGCAGATACCGAAGCCCGCGTTGAAGCGCTCATCGCTGCCGATGTGGACGTGATTGTCGTAGATACCGCACATGGTCATTCAAAAGGCGTCATTGATCGCGTGGCTTGGGTGAAAAAGAACCATCCAAACATCCAAGTGATTGGCGGTAATATCGCCACCGCTGATGCGGCACTCGCTTTGCGTGACGCGGGTGCCGATGCTGTCAAAGTGGGTATCGGTCCGGGCTCTATCTGTACCACGCGTATTATCGCAGGTATTGGCGTGCCGCAAATTTCAGCGATTAGCAACGTGGCTGATGCGCTAAAAAATGACATTCCACTGATAGCCGATGGTGGCATCCGTTTTTCAGGCGATATGGCAAAAGCGTTAGCAGCGGGTGCCTCTTGTATCATGGTGGGTTCTCTACTTGCAGGTACCGAAGAAGCGCCAGGGGAGGTTGAGCTATTCCAAGGTCGCTACTACAAAGCCTACCGCGGTATGGGTTCGCTAGGTGCGATGTCAGGACAAAACGGCTCATCCGATCGTTATTTCCAAGACGCCAAAGAAGGGGTAGAAAAATTGGTACCCGAAGGTATCGAAGGTCGCGTCCCTTACAAAGGTCCAATGAACGGTATCATCAACCAATTAGCCGGTGGCTTACGTTCGTCAATGGGTTATACAGGCTGTGCCAATATTGAAGAAATGCGTAGCAAACCACAATTTGTGCGTGTGACTTCGGCCGGTATGAAAGAATCTCACGTACATGACGTGCAAATCACCAAAGAAGCACCGAATTACCGTGTAAACTAAGTGATAGGTTGATTGCGCTAAAACTGGGTTAACTACCCAGTTTTTTTTTATGGCCCAATTTATCGCCCAAAGTTTTTATAGCTTAAAGTAACGTGTTGCGCCATCACCCATAAAAACAAACAGATATCGCAACATGCGTGAAATTTTGCTATGCTAAAATTTTATATTGTGATAACAACAACGGGCGACAAAGGAGAATTAAATGAGTTATTTTGGTACTGATGGTATTCGTGGTAAGTTTGGGGAATTTCCGATACATCCGCAGTTTTTAATCAAATTAGGCTATGCCACGGGTAAAGTGCTGCTAGCCAACCAAGCAGCCCCGAACGAAAATCATCGTCCCAATGTCGTCATTGGTAAAGATACGCGGCTCTCTGGCTATGTTATTGAAGCCTGTCTGCAAGCAGGATTTAACGCCGCAGGGGTAGATGTGCATATGCTAGGCACTATTCCAACCCCTGCCATCGCGCATTTGACCCGAAGTTTTCACGCTGATGCGGGCGTGGTGATATCCGCATCCCACAATCCGTTTTATGACAACGGTATCAAATTTTTCTCCAATGAAGGCAAAAAGCTGTCAGATGAAATTCAGCAAGCCATCAATGAAAAAATCGATGAAATCAAAGATATCAATGTCGTCATTGACGCACCAGAAGCGCTAGGCAAAAGTTATCGTGTGGAAGATGCCAAAGGTCGCTATATCGAGTTTTGTAAGGGTACTTTCCCCTATAACCTAAATTTAAATGCCCTAAAAATCGTCGTTGACTGTGCCAATGGAGCAGGATACAGCGTCGCACCCCGTGTATTACGTGAGTTAGGTGCAACCGTCATTGCCATTGGCGATAAACCCGATGGCATTAATATCAACGACAATGTCGGCTCTACCCATCCGGCAAACTTGCAACAAGCGGTGCTTGACCATGAGGCCCAAGTGGGTATTGCCTTAGATGGCGATGGCGACCGTATCATCATGGTCAATGAAAAAGGCGAGTTGGTTGATGGTGACGGCATTTTATATATTTTAGCCACCCAAGCAGAGCAACAAGTCGATGGCGTGGTAGGTACCTTGATGACCAACATGGGTCTACAATTGGCGTTTGACAAAGCGGGCATTGCCTTTGAACGCGCCAAAGTCGGCGACCGCTATGTCATGCAAGGGCTTGAAAAAAATGGCTGGGTACTGGGCGGTGAGTCATCAGGTCATATTTTAACCCTAGATAAAGCCAGTACGGGCGATGCCATTGTAGCAGGTCTACAAGTGCTTGCGGTGATGGCGCAGAGCAAACAATCATTATCAGAGCTGATGAAGGGTTATACGCAGCTACCACAAAAATTGGTCAATGTCAGATTGGCGCAAAAACAAGATCCCTACACCTTCCCAGAATTGGCAAATGCGTTTAAAGATGCCGAAGAAAAATTGACAGGACGGGGTCGTTTACTGATTCGTCAATCAGGTACAGAGCCATTGATTCGGGTAATGGTCGAAAGCGATGATGAGATTGAGTGTGATATGCTAGCCAATGAACTTGCTGAAAAAGTACGCCAAGTGATGGCGTAAAGTTGACATTTTATAAGGATAAAACATGAGTATTGATTTTACCAGTCAACGATTATCGTATGAGCAAGGCGAGCTTATCGAATCACACTTGCCGGAGCAGCCGTTTAGCTTACTACAAACTTGGGTGCAACAAGCAATTGATGCCAAGCAAGGGGAAGCGTATGCGTTTTCACTGGCGACTTGTGGCCGTGATAGGCAGCCAAGTGTGCGCACTTTACTGATGCGTGAAATCATCCAATTGGAAAACGCGGGCATTGGCCTCGTGTTTTATACCAATTATGACAGTGCCAAAGGCTGTGATTTGGCGACCAACCCCAATGCTGAAGCATTATTTTTTTGGCCAAGCCTAGAAAGACAAATCCGTCTTACCGGCGCTGTGCAAAAGGTTAGCCGTGAACAATCCGCGCAGTATTTTCATAGCCGCCCGCGTGATAGCCAATTAGCCGCTTGGGTCAGCGAGCCACAAAGCAGCGTGGTTGCTAGCCGCGAGGTAATGGAAGACAAATTTGCTCAATTAACTGTGCAGTATGGAGACAACCCAATTCCTTTACCAGAATTTTGGGGAGGCTATCTGCTGACGGTAGAAAAAATTGAATTTTGGCAGGGTAGAGCCAATCGTATGCACGACCGCATTGTTTATTCGCTAGCTGACGAGCAATGGGTGATGGAACGCTTATTACCTTAAACTACAAGCCATAAAAAACACGGTACTTTAAACCGTGTTTTTTATTTGATAAAACTTAGTTTTGCAGTGAACGCAGTAAACGCACAAATTCAATGTACATCCATACCAGTGTTGATAAGATACCAACGCTTAGTACCCATTCATAGCTTTCATCCACCCCTGCAGCATAAGCTCGCTCAACGCTATCAAAATCTAATAACAAGCTCAGTGATGCAATCACAATCACCAGCAAGCTAAAACCAATACCCACCACGCCACCGCTAAACAAATACGGCAGTGAGCTACCAAATAGGCTAAACCCGATTTGTACCAGATACACCAGCATAATAGCAATCACAGCAGACATCATCACAGAACGAAATTTTTGGGTGACTTTAATCACGCCACTGCGATAAAGCGCCAGCATCACTGCAGCGGTTACAAAAGTTGCGACCAACGCCGTCGGCGCAACTGTGGGAAACTTGATGCTAGCAAAGAGAGAAATCGCGCCAATCACGATGCCCTCTAAAATTGCATAAGGAATTGCCAGTGTTTTAGCTATGTGGGGTTTTGAGATAATTACCATACTCAATACAAAAGCCACCAAGATACTGGCTAAAGCCGCTACACTAACAAAACCTGAAGTGACGCCACTAGCTAGGCAATAGCCAAAAAATCCAACACCCGATAACGTCGTCAGACCTAGCAGAAAAGAGGTTTTTCGAATGACCCCTTTGACCGTCATCGGTGTCGTACTAACCGCAAGTTCAGCACGAGATATAATCGGATTTGCCATAAAAATTTGCTCCCAAGAGTTAAAAACTTTCAAAAGTTAGTTATATATCGATCGCCTTAAATTAGCAAATAGCAATGAGTTTGTATACATTAACTGCACAACGAAGATTAGCAATTTTGTAATATAAAATACTGATTGGGCATAACGTGAGCCAGTAAGCTGTGATAAAATAGCTTAATCTTTATCAGTTAATTTTCTGCTATGACGTCCACACTTATTCCCAATCCTGCCTTTGGGCGTATCGGCATTATGGGTCGTGCCAACAAGCCAAGTGTCATTCAAAGTATCTACCAAATTTGTGACTTTTTTCATGAGCAAGGGTTGCCTTTATTAATTGACCATCAAACGGCACGGTTGCCGGCATTAGATTTTGCACGCCTAGGCGAGATTGCTACGATTGAGCGTAGTTTGCTCGGCGGTGCTTGTGATTTGGTCATTGTGGTCGGTGGTGATGGCTCGCTGCTACATGCGGCGCAAGTACTCGTCAAACACAAAGTGCCAGTAGTGGGGGTGAACCGCGGACGTTTAGGGTTTTTAACTGACATTTATCCTGATGATTTAAACGTAAAATTGACCAGTATTTTACAAGGTCATTATCAGCTTGAAGATCGATTCTTGCTAAAGATGGAAATCCGTCAAGGTGCACATGTGATTTATGAAGATATGGCGCTAAATGACATTGTGCTGCATGCAGGCAAGTCAGTGCATATGCTAGATTTTCATTTAAAAATTGATGGGCTTAATGTCTATCGTCAGCACAGTGATGGTCTGATTGCCTCCACACCGACGGGTTCCACCGCTTATGCGCTATCAGGTGGCGGGCCGATTATTCATCCTAGTATGGATGCCATTTGTCTGGTGCCCATGCATCCACATACCTTATCAAGCCGCCCGATTGTGGTCAGCGGCAACAGCGAAATCAAAATCCGCATCCATAAAGATAACCGCACCCAGCCGATGGTGAGTGCAGATGGGAAACCATCGGTGCCGCTTAACCAAAACCAGCGTTTAGTGATTCACAAGCATCCGAACAAACTCACGTTATTACACCCACCTGGGGTGGATTTTTTTGAAGCTTGCCGTACCAAACTTGGTTGGAATAGCTACGCTGAAGAATTTAGTATGGATAATTAAATAAAAAAGCCACCTGAATCATTCGGTGGCTTTTTTATGAATAAATCCATTAATTAATCAGCCCGCTTGCCGAGCGTTTTGAGATAAATCCATCTGGGATTTGGTTGTGGTCGGCTTGCCAGCGCTGAAATGCTAATTTGGTATTGGTGCCTACGACGCCATCTGACCCTTTAGTATCATAGCCCATTGCCGTCAAACGCTGTTGAAGTTGGCGTACTTCATAAGTAGCAAGTGGCTGCTCATAGCGCGGCCAAGATTGCTGTAAACCTGGCTGCCCGATAATGGCTTTGGCAAGTAAGCTTACCCCCATGGCGTAATTGGAGGAATTATTGTATACCTTAATGGCATCAAAATTTTTGGTTAATAAAATCGCAGGACCCTCTTTACCCGCAGGGAGCCACAATTCTGCCATCGCATCCATGGGCGCATTTGGGGTGATAAATTGAATGCCTAAATTTTGCCAGTCCGCCATGGTTTTTTTGGTACTGACTTGGCGATAATCAAAACCATTTGGTAATCGTACCTCATAGTACGAGCCCATACCACGTTGCCAGCCGGCATTTTTAAGATAGCTTGCGGTAGAAGCTAATGCATCAGCGGTATTCCAAGGGTTACGATGACCATCACCATTGCCATCTACTGCTTCATCTAACCAAGTTTTGGGAATAAATTGGGTATGTCCCATGCCACCTGCCCAAGAGCCGCGCAGTTGCGACCAATTAATATCACCACGCTCAAGCAGCGACAACAGCGCGAGCAGCTGATCCTCTGCAAAACTGCGGCGGCGACCATCATATGCCAGGGTCGCCAAACTATTGACCAGTGATGAGTTGCCTGTGCCTTGACCGTAAGAAGATTCCATGCCCCAAATGGCAGTCACAATAGAGGCTGGCACACCATACTGATTTTCAATGCGATCAAGTAGGGCGCTTTGGCTGGCAAAATTGCGCTGACCCCCACTGACACGACCACTCGATGCGGCACCATCGATATATTCCCAAGGCATTTTGGCAAATTCAGGCTGTCCTTTATCCAGTGATACCACTTGCTCGCTGTAGTTGGCACTAGATAGCAAGCGTTCAACATCTGCACGGGGATAACCTTTTTGCACGGCGCGTTCAATAAAATCCGATTTCCACTGATAAAAGCTACTATATTGATTGGTGGGAACAGTCACAGGTGGCACGGGCGTGACTTTCGGGGGTGCCGTAATCACCACAGGGGAAGTCGGCAAGGTACCTGGTAGTTTTTGGGGTTGGGTCTGAATAGGTGCTGATGAACAGGCTGCCAACAATGCCGCTAAGCTGACAGGCAATGCCAGTTTTTGACCAACCAAACGATGCGACAAACAGAGCGATAAAGCGACGATAGACGACGAATATTTAACATACATAGAGCAATAACCTCAATTAATACAAGCCAAGTGCGTGCAAACATAACAACTGTGGTAAAAAAATGAATATAGCATAAAAATAGGAAGTTTTAGTTGTTAAGGAATAATTGATATAAAAATACTACAAAAATTGTGGTAAAAGTATTTGCCAAATTTTGGCAGTTTTGCCAGTGTTTTTGGAAAATAGGATTGATAATTGGGCAAAAAAGTTTATGATAATCGGTTTATAGCAGCTAATTTTGAGGAATAACTATGCTAAAAGTCAATCAATATTTTGATGGGAATGTGGCATCAATCGGTTTTCAAACAGCCACCTTACCTGCGACCGTGGGCGTGATGAAAGTAGGCGAATACGAGTTTGGCACGAGTCAATTTGAAACCATGACCGTCATTAGCGGGGCTATCTCGGCATTGTTGCCAGACCAAACTGACTGGCAAACTTTTAAAGCCAATGAAACCTTTACCGTCGATGCCAACCAAAAATTCAAGGTAAAAATTGACGAAGAAACGGCTTATCTTTGCACTTACCTAGATAAATAATCATGATAAATAATCAAGATAAAGTAAGTAATAAAAAAGCGATATCAAATCCATGATATCGCTTTTTTTAACCGAAAAATTTATTGAATATCGCCGAATTTTCCCGCATTAAAATCTAAGATAGCTTGACGGATTTCGGCTTGGCTATTCATCACAAAAGGCCCATAACCCACCACAGGCTCATTAATCGGCTCACCACTCATCAGCAAGATTTTCGCTCCCGCTTTGCCCGCCGTTAAGCGTACAAAATCTTCGCCCGTTTCGCCACTTTCAATCTCAAAAGTGATTAATTGATTGGCGTGTGCTTGCTGGTCGTGATCAGCGTTGATGATCACATCGCCTTGCATCGACAATAACAACAAATTGTGGGTGCGAGAAATCGCGACTTCTATCGAGCGATTGGGTTCAATACTGATATCCCACAAGTTAATGGGGGTAAAAGTCGTGCCAATGCCGCGTGCCTTACTGTCACCCTGTTGGGGGGCGTGAGTATTGATAGTAGGGGTAAACTCCCCCGCAATTACCTTAACTTGTCCTGCATGCAGTCCTTCATCATCGTGCAGACTGACCACCGCCATGTCATCATTGGCAAGATGTTGGTATTTGGCAGGCGTGGCTTTATCTTTGGCAGGTAGATTGACCCAAAGCTGTACCATACTAAAATCACCGCCTGCTTGGCTAAATTCAGGGGAGTGAAATTCCTCATGAATCACGCCATTGCCTGCCGTCATCCATTGCACGTCACCTGTCTTAATAGTACCGCCACCGCCACTAGAATCACGGTGAGAGACTTCACCTGCATAGGCGATAGTTACCGTTTCAAACCCTTTGTGTGGATGTTGTCCGACACCGCGAGGGGCTTGAGCATTGGGTTCAAAATATTGTTTTGCTGCATAGTCGAGCATTAAAAAAGGGTCGGTGCGTTTATCACCCACCATGTGATTGAACATCGGGTTGACATGAAAACCATCACCCACCCAATGGGGGCGTGGGGCGGCATGAATTTTGTCGACTTGTCGGTAAGTCTTATTGCTATTTTGCTTGCTATTTTGCATGGCCATGATTTTTCTCCTTATTGATAGCTTTAATATAGGAGCAAAAAAGCTATTTTCAAGTATAAATTACATTATATTGGTTATTGTCAATATTAACTAATATAAAAGATAAAAAAAGGCAAAGTTAATTGCTAACTTTGCCTTTATAAATTGTTTACTTGTCTTAATCATCAAGTTCTGACCAACGTGCCATTTTTTCAAGTAGCAAATCATCAATCTCGTTGAGTCGTTCACTGGCTTGGGTAGCGGCTGCCATATCGCTCACAAACCAGCTGCCATCAGCTAATTTGTCTTGAAGTTCAGCTTGCTCTTGCTCCAGTAGCGCGATTTCATTGGGTAAACTGTCTAATTCACGCTGTTCTTTGTAGCTCAGCTTTTTCTTCACTGTATCAGTTTTTGGCGCATCAGTGTTAATGGCTTCTTTGGGCTTTGCTGTTGTCTTTTCTGATTTGTCCGCTTTGGGTTTAATCGCTTGTTCACGGGATTTTTGCGTCAAATAGTCTTGATAGCCGCCGACATATTCTTTGACAATGCCATTGCCATCGCTATCTTCATCAAAAACCCAAGTTGATGTTACGACATTATCCATAAAGGTACGGTCATGGCTAATCAGTAAGATGGTGCCATTAAAGCTATCGACAGCTTCTTCTAACAGCTCTAGGGTTGCCATATCCAAGTCGTTGGTCGGCTCATCAAGTACCAAGATATTTGCAGGTTTTAGTAGCTGTTTGGCCAGCAAAACGCGGTTACGCTCACCGCCTGACAAGGCTTTGACCGGTGTTCTGGCACGTTCTGGGGCAAATAAGAAATCTTGCAAATAGCCAATGATATGTTTCTTTTTACCCGCCACTTCTACAAAATCAGAACCTTCTGCGACGTTTTGTACCACGGTCGCTTCTAGATCAAGTTGGTCACGCAGTTGGTCAAGAAAGGCAATTTGTAGATTGGTGCCTAATTTTACTGAGCCAGATTTGGTAATATCAGGCTGTGGAATATCCAAAATCGCATGAATGAGCGTGGATTTACCGACACCGTTTTTACCGATAATACCAATACGGTCACCACGCATGATGCTGGTGGTGAAATCTTTTACCAAAGTTTTATCACCATAACCTAGATTGAGATGTTTGACATTGGCAACCAATTTGCCGCTGTTGTCGCCATCGTTCATGCTGATGTTAACTTGTCCGACTTGCTCACGGCGGGATTTACGTTCTTCACGCAGCGCCTTTAACGCGCGCACGCGACCTTCATTGCGGGTCCGGCGCGCTTTGATACCTTGACGAATCCACACTTCCTCTTCAGCCAGTTTTTTATCAAAATTGGCATTGGCTTTTTCTTCGGCACTCAGTTGTTGTTCTTTAAGTTCTTGGTAGCGGGCATAGCCTTTATTGACATTGCCTGCTTGTTTAGTGACGTCATAACTGCGCAATATACCGCGGTCAAGTTCGACAATGCGGGTGGCGATTTTGTCAATAAACGAGCGGTCATGCGAGATAAACAGCAGGGTTAATCCTTGCGCGTTTTGTAAAAATTGCTCAAGCCATTCGATACTTTCGACATCCAAATGGTTGGTCGGCTCGTCAAGTAGTAGCACATCAGGTTTGGTAATCAGCGCACGGGCAAGCAGCACACGGCGTTTGCGACCGCCCGATAATTCACTAATATCAGCGTCGCCGTCCAAGTTCATCATGGACAGCATGGTCTGTACTTCGCGGGTCAAGTCCCAACCATGGGCATCATCAATTTTATGCTGCAAATCTGACATCAATTCACAGGCTTTCATATCACCACTAGCGCATTTATCACTGGCTTGCTCGTAGGCTGTCAGCCATGTTGCCACATCGCCTGCACCAGCCATAACGATGTCGCTGACTTTGCCCGACGTTTCTGGAATGTCTTGCTCGAGCATGGCAATTTTTAAATTGCCACTGATTTGGAATTCGCCACTGTCAGCCTTGACTTGACCGCTAATGACCTTAAACAAAGTTGATTTACCTTCACCATTGCGCCCAATCAAACACACGCGTTCGCCTTGTTCGATATTAAAATCAATACCGTCCAAAATCGGTGCAATACCAAATGCCAAATGAATATCTCGTAAATGAATCAGTGCCATAACTTTCTCAAAGTTTAGTAAAAATGTTTGTATAATAGGAAAATGCGGCTATTGTAGCAGACTTTATGGCAAAAAATTGTGGGGAAAGTTATGAGGCATTCTAAATGAGCGAAAAAGATCACCAAAAACAGGCAAGCGATGAAAACGGGTTGGTTACCATGGTAGAAAAATTAACCCAAGCGTTGATTGATTTACAAACGCAAGTGCTGTTTATGGAAGATACAGTGGATAAACTTGATAATATCGTCACCGAGCAAAGCCAGCTAATTGCTGACCAACAACGGCAATTACAGCTACTTTATCAAAAATTGGAAACTCAAACGCAAGGCTCACAAATTCAGCCGTTTGATTTGTTGAGCGATAAACCGCCGCATTACTAATTTTATTGACAAAAATTGAAATTTTTATCAACATGGCAAGCGTTTTATGCGCTATAGACTGCCAATGCCCTAAATAGGAAAAACCAATGGTAGCTAGTTGCATCTGACTATCAGCAACAAACTCTGCAAAAATTGACCTTGATAGATATCAAACGCAAACTGCTTTATCAATGCTTTATCAAGGCGTGCCGTCAAAGATAGGCAAGGATGAGAGACTAAACGGGTCATTTTTTTAACGTAAATTTTGTATATGTATCTATCAATTTTCACCAGCATAGCAAATAAGTTTCACAAGTATTTCAAGCAAGCAAGCATAGTGCTGTGACCAAATAATCTGCTTTCATTTATTGTTAGGAATATCCTATATGAATCATAATGAATCTTTAATCAGCGTTGCCGAAGAAACATTACATGAAGCCAAAACAGTCATGTTTAATATGCTGTCCAAAGTGGTAGAAATCGGTGGTTCTGATTTATTTATCTCAGCGGATTTTCCACCCAGTATTAAATATCACGGGCTCATGAAGCCGCTCAATAAACAACCACTGACGGCTGAAAAAACCAAACTGTTTGCCTATAGTTTGATGAACCAAAAACAGCGCGAAGAATTTGCAACCAATCTTGAGTGCAACTTTGCGATAAATGTGCCCAATGTATCGCGATTTCGGGTTAATGTGTTTCAGCAGCAATTACAAGTCGGTATGGTGATTCGTACCATTACGGCAGAAATACCCAACTTTAAACAGTTGCTACTACCTGAGCAGCTCAAAAAAATTATCTTGGAAAAACGTGGGTTAGTGCTGGTCGTAGGGGGAACGGGGTCAGGTAAATCAACATCGCTGGCGGCAATGATTGACCATCGTAATGAAAACTCCGCAGGTCACATCATCACCGTCGAAGACCCAGTAGAATATGTGCACAAACACAAACAATCCATGATCACCCACCGTGAAGTAGGCGTGGATAGTCATTCATGGCATAACGCACTCAAAAACACCTTGCGCCAAGCGCCTGATGTGATTTTGATTGGGGAAATTCGTGATACTGAAACTATGGAAAACGCCATTGCATTTGCTGAAACAGGTCACTTATGTTTAGGCACTTTGCATGCCAATAATGCCAATCAAACCTTAGATCGTATTATCAACTTTTTTCCAGAGGAGCGTCGTAACCAATTGCTGATGGACTTGTCATCGAATATGAAAGCTATCATTTCGCAGCGTTTGATTCGTACAGAAGATGGTAAAGGTCGTCGGGCAGCGGTAGAAATTATGCTTAATACCCCATTGATGGCGGATTTGATATTAAAGGGTAATTTTCATGAAATTAAAGCGCTGATGACCAAATCTCGGGAGTTGGGTATGCAAACCTTTGACCAAGCCTTATTTGATCTATACGATGAAGGCGCTATTTCGTATGATGAAGCAATTCGCAATGCCGACTCTGCCAACGAACTGCGGTTGCAAATCAAACTTAAAAGCCGACGCGGGGAAGGTGGCACGCAAAGCACAAGTGAGCTAAAGCTTTAATAAAAAAACGCCCTGCGACTAAACAAGTAACACAGGGCGTTTTAATCAGCTATCTGAAAAACTAGAGTCAATTAACAATTAATAATCACTTACTCATTACTAATCACTTAAAAAAATAACAGTTACTCATTCAACTCGCGAGTGGGTAATACATCTTTAATGGCATCACGTAAATCATGCATCGCTTTGACCGTGGTATCCCAATCGATACAGCCATCGGTAATAGACTTGCCATATTCAAGCTGGCTCAAATCCGCGGTCAAATCTTGACGACCGCCTTTAAGATGACTTTCAACCATCATCCCAATAATCGAGCGATTACTGTGTTTGATTTGCTCAGCGATATTTTGAATGACCATCGGTTGCAGGTAAGGGTCTTTATTTGAATTGGCATGGCTTGAGTCGATCATGATTTTGCCTGAGACTTTACCTTTGGCAAGTTCATTTTCTGCTTGGGCAACGGCAGTTGCATCATAGTTGGGTTTGCCATTACCGCCACGAAGCACCACATGACCGTATGGATTACCTTTTGATTGAATGATAGACACCAGACCATCGGCAGATAGACCTAAAAAGCTATGACCAGATTTGACCGCTTGCATGGCATTGACCGCCACTGTCATACCACCGTCAGTACCGTTCTTAAAGCCGACTGGACAAGACAGACCTGAAGACATCTCGCGGTGAGTCTGACTCTCAGTAGTACGTGCGCCAATGGCTGACCAACTAATTAAATCTTGGATATACTGCGGTGTATTGGGATCAAGCGCTTCGGTTGCACAAGGTAAACCTTTTTCATTCAAATCAAGCAGCAGTTTGCGCGCAACACGCAAGCCCTTATTGATATCAAAGCTATCATTCATGTCTGGGTCATTGATTAAGCCTTTCCAGCCCACTGTGGTACGGGGTTTTTCAAAATACACACGCATCACCACATAAATACTGTCTTCAATTTCTTTGGATAAAGCCAACAGTTTATCGGCGTATTCATGCGCAGCGTTGACGTCATGAATCGAGCAGGGGCCAATCACCATCAATAAACGTTTGTCTTTACCGTCTAAAATATTACGCACGGTTTCGCGACCTTTGGTCACAGTCTCGATAGCTTTGGGGCTCAATGGTAGTGCGTTTTTTAATTCCGCAGGCGTCACTAGCGGTAAAATTGCTTCAATATTCACATTATCTACATCAGCGATATCAGTTTTGGCAAAAGTTGTCATAATTCTCACAGGCTGTTGGCAAAAATTTAAAAAATCACTATAAACCAAAAAAATTATAATGTCATTACTTCCGTGAGTAGGAAAGCCTACTTTTAGTTTGGCAGTTGATAAAATATTTTGTCAATGTTTAAACTCTGTTTGGATATCTGCATATCCTACCACAACAGTATAACAACTATTGTATCAGTATACTAGTACAAAATAACAAAAAACTGTCATTTAAATTTTTTGATGGTTTTACTTTTCATCTGTTTACCCCTAAAATATTTTTTTAAAATGATAACCAAACAAGGCTGTTTATTCTCATGTACGCTAACGCCCCTGCACAAACCATTTCAGACCTTGCTGCAAACGCAACACTCGCAACCGATATTGCTAACCCAAGCGCAGCCAGCTTTTCTAACGTCAGCGAAGCGAGCTTTTCTAACATCAGTGGAGAGAACTTGCTGCAAAACGTTGCTAAAAATAAATTTCAGCCGATTGTCATTGGTATTGTAGCAGGCGAGGTCTCAGGCGATGCGCTGGGTGCAGACTTCATGCGCCAGATGAATAATTTGCGTGATGACATTGTGTGGGTGGGCGTGGGTGGCGCACAGATGCAAGCGCAGGGGCTTAACTCAGTCATTGAGATGTCTCGTTTGTCGGTGATGGGCTTGGTGGAAGTGGTCAAGCATTTGCCAGATTTGTTTAAAGCACGCGATGAGATTTTGGCAGCGTTTAAACAAAACGCCATCGATATTTTTGTCGGCATTGATGCGCCTGATTTTAATTTACGATTGGGTGAACGGTTAAAATCAGCGGGTATTTATTGTGTGCAATATGTCAGCCCATCGATATGGGCATGGCGGGAAGGGCGAATTGAGAAAATCAAACGCGCGACCAATTTGGTGCTGTGTTTGTTTCCGTTTGAGTTGTCTGTGTACCAAAAACATGATCATCCCGCCGTGTGTGTCGGGCATTCACTCCTCAAAACCATGGATGACAATTTGTTTACAACGCCCATGGATGAGCTGCGCCGTGAATTGATTTGGGATAATCCCACCTACCACCAGTTTTTTGTCAAAATGGGCGAGCTTGAGATGAGTCATCTCATTGCAGTGATGCCAGGCTCAAGACGCAGTGAAATCGATGCGATTTTTCCAAAAATGCTCAAAGCCATTCATCAACTGTTGATTATGGATGATAAGCTATGCTTTATCGTACCAACGGTCAACCAACATCTACTGACTATCGTAGAGCAATATCTAGAAGCCCAGTCAGCGCAGGTGCGCCATCATGTCACAGTGAGCTGTGATGAAACACAAGCGGATTTTAGCCAACGGGTGATGGCGGCGTCAGATTTGGTGCTGCTCGCATCGGGTACCGCAACGCTTGAAGCCATGCTACTGGGTAAACCGATGGTGGTGGTATATTCACTCAATAAAATGACCTTTTGGCTGGCAAAACGCCTAGTCAAAGTGCCATATGTGGCACTGCCTAATATTTTGGCAGGTCGAGAAATCGTACCAGAATTGCTACAAGAAGACGCCAACCCAGACAATATTTGCCGTGTGGTACAGCAATCATTAAAAGTCAAAAACTATAACGAGCAGCTGCGAGATTTGCGGCAAACATCAGAGTGGCTGCGTGAACAAAGCAACATCAATCCCGCCAATGCGGTGATTGATAATTGGCTGACGTGGAAAAAACAGTAAAAATCTCAGGCAAAATTTGATGCTTGATCAAGTTGGGCACGGTGATAATGATGGCAAACTTACACCTAATCTTCTGAGGTGAATGTTGCCATCAAGTCATGGGCTTTGGTTCTTGCATCAAGCACAGTCATAAACGTGTAAGCGCCGATGAATTTACGGCTAATAAACATCAGCTCTTTAGGCGGCACGCTAAAGGCTTTTGAGGTCGCTGATTTGCTGGCAAGCTTAATGACACGGTTATGTAAATCACTTTCCGCCCAAATATAATTGCCATGTACATCCAGTACATTCGGTGGAATCGTCGGATTACGACTTGGAAAACTAAAGGGTTCACTGGCAAGCAAACATAGCTCGACCATATCATTTTTTACCGAATCGCTAAGATTAGCAAAGAATTCAAAATGCTTGCCTGCTTGATCAATTGCTTGGCGCATTTTGCTACGGTCATGAAAAACCCCTGCCAACAGCAAATTACGGGCGATAAGTAGCAGATTGTCATCAAACTGACGAATCGCGCCAAAGTCCAATAACACCAATTGGTCAAGCTGTGTCTCAGGCTGCTGTGCTAGGCGAATCAGATAGTTGCCAAAATTGGGGTCGGTCTGCATATCTCCCCATTCAAAAATCTCACGCAGCATAATTTCAATCGAAGCCTGCCCAATCGCATTCCGTCTTTCTTGCGGTAGCGCAAATACTTGCTCATCCAAAATCGATACGCCATCTTCATAGCTCATACATAGCAGCCGATCGGTGCTATAAGCTTTGAGGATGCGCGGCACCACATAGCGACTATCCCCAGCAAAACGCTGAAAAAACGTCTCAGTGGTATCTGCTTCTAGCAGGTAGTTGACTTCATGATGCAGCAGGTCACGAATTTCTTCAAACCACGCATCGAGTTGGCGGGTTTGCGGGACAACATTCGTCACTTTAAGTAATTGGCGGAACAAATCCAAATCACTGTCCACGGCATCAGCAATATTGGGATACTGCACCTTAAACACCACTTGCTCGCCCGTGGCTTTATGAACCGCTCTATGTACTTGCGAAAGTGAGGCGGTGCCAATTGGGGTATGGTCGATATCAAACTCATGAATGGTATCGCCCAATTCGGTTTGTAGTGCTGATTCGATAATTGACCAGGAAAAAGCAGTCGTCTGGCTGTTCAATGTCTGTAAGGCTTCTGTGATTTCAGGGGGCAAAAAATGCTCCCCGTACAGAGCTAACATTTGACCGATTTTGACCACTGAGCCTTTGAGTTTACCCAGCTCATCCACCAAATACTGGGCTTGCTCGCGCATAAATGCTTGTTTTTGTACCGCTTTTTCTTCTTTTGACTTAAATAATCCAAAGGCGCTATTGGTTGCCCATCGTCTGCCGATATTGAGCGATGCTTTGGCAATCGATAACCGACGGTCAAGCGCCGAGGTTTTGAGCTGTTCAAGCGGTTGGTTATCGTAATTTTGCGGATTTGCCATACAGGGTGCCTAATGTTTTTGAAAGAAAAAGCCAAATAAAAAGCAAATCATTTTAACACATGATTTGCTTTGATTGTTGTTACCGATTTTTAATAAAGCCGATTAACACTTGGCTAACCACTTGGCGTAAGACAGTGGCTAGAGGTCTAAATGCCGTCTTATTGGTTACTGGTTATTCGGCGCTAGATTGAATAGCGCGCCAACCGATATCACGGCGATATTGCATACCATCGAAGCTAATAGCGCCACAAACTGCTAAGGCTTTGGTTTGGGCATCCAAAATATCATCACCGAGCGCCGTCACGCAAACCACACGACCGCCATTGGTGACAATCTCATCATTGTCAAAGGCTTTGGTGCCTGCGTGGAAAACTTTAACATCCATATCTGTTTGCCCATATTGTGACTCAAGTGTTGGTAACCCATGGATGACATCGCCGTTGCTCGCGCTTTCTGGATAGCCTTTGCTAGCCAGTACCACACCTAAGGCGGGACGCTCATCCCACTCGGTTTGTTTGGGAAGATTGCCATCCAATCCTGAGGCTATCAAATCGACCATTGAGCCTTTTAGGCGCATCATAATGGGCTGTGTTTCTGGGTCACCAAAACGGCAATTAAACTCAATCACATAGGGGTCATTGTGGTCATCAATCATCAAGCCTGCGTACAAAAATCCCGTATAAGGTGTGCCATTAGCGTTCATGGCATCGACCACTGGCTGAATCACACGCGCAATCACCTTGTCATGTACTTGCTGTGTCACCACGGGGGCAGGTGAGTAGGCACCCATACCGCCTGTATTAAGACCAGTATCACCTTCGCCAATACGTTTGTGATCTTGGCTGGTTGCCATCGGTAAGATATGGTTGCCATCTATCATACAGATGAAGCTGGCTTCTTCGCCTTGCAAGAACTGCTCAATCACCACACGGCTGCCAGCATCGCCAAATTTGTTGCCCGATAACATATCATTGATAGCGTCAACGGCTTCTTGTTCGTTCATCGCCACAATCACGCCTTTACCTGCGGCTAAACCATCGGCTTTAATGACAATCGGTGAGCCTTCGGCTTTCACATAAGCAATCGCTTGCTCAGCATCGCTAAAAGTTTGGTATTTGGCGGTAGGGATATGGTGTTTGATCATAAAATCTTTGGCAAAGGCTTTTGACCCTTCAAGCTGCGCGCAATACGCCGTGGGTCCCCAAGCTTTGATACCTGCTTTTGTTAAGTCATCGACCATACCTGCCACAAGTGGCGCTTCAGGACCAACTAGCACAAAGGCAATGTCATTGTTTTGGCAAAATTGAATCACCGCCGCATGGTCTTTGATGTTTAAATCGACATTTTGTAGTTTGTGTTCAAGCGCTGTACCCGCGTTACCATTGGCAACAAAAACCGTGCTAACTTTGCTATCTTTGGCGCATTGCCAGGCCAATGCGTGCTCACGTCCACCTGTGCCAATTACTAAAATATTCATATTGTTTCCTTAAAAATGTAAAATAGCCGTATGGTAGGCATTGTAACAAATTTTGGGATCTAAATTAAATGACAAAGCATTTTATTATTGGTGTAGATGAGGTCGGGCGAGGGCCGTTATTGGGCGATGTGGTGGTTTGTGCGCTCATCTTCGATAAGGCGATTTTATCTATCAAAGAAGATAGCCTAAGCACTGATTTACCCACGGCTGATAGTGTGGGTATTAGCCATAATCATGCCCTAAGTGCGCTAACTGACTCCAAAAAACTGTCAGAGAAAAAACGAGAAGCGTTATTTTCCTTGATTGAACAAACAGCGAGCGCGCATCAGGTTGTCAAAATTTCTGCCAGCTTAATAGACCAGCTCAACATCTTACAAGCGACATTGCTAGGGATGAAACAAGCGGTGGCAGGCGTGATGGCGCAAATGTTAGCGCAATATCCAACAGCGACCTTTAGCGTCATGGTGGATGGCAATAGACTGCCCGTGTTGTTTGACTTGCCCAATTATCAGCAAATTACGCATGAGCAAGCGATTGTGAAAGGGGACGGCAAACATGCGTGTATCAGTGGCGCCAGTGTGATTGCCAAAGTGACGCGTGACCGAGATATGGTGGCGTTGTCAAAGTTATATCCTGATTATGGCATTGAGCAGCATAAAGGCTATCCCACCGCCGCCCATATCCAAGCGATAGAGCATTACGGTATTTTGCCCATGCACCGCAAAAGTTTTGCCCCCGTCAAACAGAGGATTTTAGACAAAAAAGGTGAACATACAGTCAATATCCGGTAGTAATGAGTGCAGGTCTAAAGTCGCCTTGTGAGCGAGTTTAAATAGTAAAGTGTGCTGAGCGTGACAAGTAAAAAGATGGTCTTGCTCGCAGACCTGCAAGCTGTGCCCGATTTGTTTTCAACCTCTCGGTGGACAGCGAGCCAAACAAGGTCTGATAGTCGCCCTGTATGTTCAAATCCATCATAGCAAATTGTAGGCTTTTTTCAAACTAGCTTATACTAAATCAATCTGCCAATTAGCGGCTTGCAATTGGATATTTAAGTTTCTAAGTTTGACCGCTATGTCATCGGCTTGTTTTTGCAGTCTGACCGGTTCAATCACTTTTTGCCATTTGATTTCTCGATAGCTATAACGATCGCCTTCCGTCTTAGCATTATCAATCGCGGTTTGCAGCAGGCGATGGCGTTCGGCAAGTTCATCACGCTTGACTAAAGTGCTGAGCATGGTTGAGCCATCGGGCATGACAGCGATAGCATTGGTGCGATGGATATGGTCGATTAACGCATACAGCTCGCTCATGACTTGATTGGCTTGCAGCAACAGTTCAGTCGGGTTTTCACTTGGGGTATCGCCGTCTTGGACTTTGACATTTTCAGCAATGCGCGATTTCAAGCTGGCGAGTTTTTTTTGCATATCAGCACGTCGTAACAAAGCTTCTGCAAGTTTCATGGTTATCTCCTGATTGGTCAATTTAGTGGGTCAATTTAAACGTTAAACTCATATAATTGGGTTAAAAATTGGGTAGGATAATCTGTAATCACACAATCCACGCCCATCTCAATCAAGCGTTTTGCCACACCCACCTCATTTACTGTCCAAGCGGTGACTGTTAAGCCATAAGTTTTGGCAATTTCCAACAGGACTGGGGTGATAAGCGGATAATAAATGCCCACTTGGCTACAGCCTAATGCACAAGCACGATTAAAGGTTTGCAATATTAAATTTTTACCCGCTGCATCAGGCGTCGGTAAAAAAGCAATTTGGCTTGCCAGTGTGGCTTTGGGCTCAAGTGTTTTAGGCTCAAGTCTCTTAGGCTCAAGTAACAAGCCTGTCGGAAAGTGAAACGTTAAAAATTGCTGTTGGCTTTGAATTTGGTACAAAATATCAGTATCAAAACTGGTCAAAGTGATGGGTAAAGCTTGCCATATTTCTTGTGATAATAGCCTAAGTAAATTTTGAACCAACAAGGCTGGCTGGGTTTTAGCATGAGTTTTGATTTCCAGTTCAATATGGCGAAAGTGTTGCAGATAGGGAGGTAAATCGTCTAGCAACAATACGTGATGTTTTAAAAACCCGGGTTCAAAATATTGGGAAAAACGCCCATAGTCCGACTGCACAATGGCGTCTAATTCCGCCCATGTTTTATCAGCAATCCACGATTGTTTTGTTGCAAGCCGATTTAAGGTTTCATCATGAACCACCACAAATTTGCCATCGGCGGTCATTTGGACGTCAAATTCAACCCCATCAAGCTGTTTACCATATTTTTCTAATTGCTGCACGTAAGCAAATCCGTCTTGACAGTTCTCTAGCATTTCAGCGCGAGCAGCACGATGACCGAGTAAATAATAGGTTTGATTTGGATGGCGCATACGATGACTCGCAATAGACAATAAAATTTTATGACTACTAAAAATTATTACAACTAAATTTTATTATAAATAATAGTGAACAACTAGCCAATTTGCAAAACTTTGCTTTATAATGGCATGGTAATAAATTCTGCGTGAAAGGTGCCTTATGTCTATGATTTTCCCACAAAATACGTTGTCAAAAAAAATGCGTATGCCGTTATTGTTGGCGTGTTTTGCCTTAGCCGTCGTGGGATGTAGTCGCAATGAGCAAAAAGATGGGCAAACTGGCAGTGTTGCAAGCAGTGAGCAACAGCCAATTGAAACGTCTGATATTGCTTGTAACAACGAGAAGGCAACCAGTGCCATTCACAGTTATCTGGTCAATCGCATCGACCAGCAAGCCAAAAAACAGTCTGACATCATCCAGCAGCAAGCAGGTACGATGGTTGATATGACTATCTTGCAAAATGGCTTGTCGCAAGTGGCAATCAACCTAGAAAGCGTGAATGGTAGCAATGGTAAATGCCAAGCGACGGTGTCTTTTAATATGCCTCAAGCGCAGCTCGATAACGCGGATAAAATTTATACCCGTCTAAAAATGCCAGTCGCCGCCGAGCAAATCGCATCGCGTGGTTATCAACTGCAAAATAGCACTTTAGTGGCAAATACTGTTGGGTTTGGTCTATCAGCCAGTGGCACCAATTACCAAGTCAATAGCACCACAGGCGACGATGTGATTGGGCTAGTCGGTGAGATTATGGCAAATTCGGCATTATCGCAAACGCTGACCCAGCCATCTAATACGCCGTTAGCCGGTTCTTCGGCAGGCGCTATCCCTGCTCTACCACCCGTGACTAGCAGACCCAGTGTCGCTGCCAACAACACCCAAAATTCAACGACCAAACCTGTCAAGAAACAAACCACAGAAAAACCAAAAACCAACAGTGAAAAAAACGACAGCGAAACAATCAAGACTGACTTGACCACCACATTAGCCAAGAAAAACACCCAATCAGATAGCGCGGATAAAAAGTCGGTGAAAAAATCTGAGTCGACCACCTCAAATGCTGATACCAAATCAACTGCTACTAAGTCAACGGCTAGCACAAGTACAGACAAATCGACCAAGTCAGTATCGCATGAAAAAGTCCCAACCGACACCAATGTAAAATTAACCATTGAAGAAAAAAATGAGCAATACTAACGTTAACCACTGTTAAATGACGTGTTTAACGTATATCACCCAGTCATCAATTTGTTTTAGCATGTTTTTGATGTAGTAATTAGCTTTCACTAAACATAAAACAAATTGATGCGTCAATTCTCTACCTGCCACCATAAGGATATGAACATGGCCCATTTTGCCCCACAAATCGCTGCTAAAGCTACCTATATGCGCGGTGGTACATCAAAAGGTACTTTTTTCAAGCTTGATGACCTACCTGAACGCTGCCAAACCCCAGGGAAAGCCCGAGATAATTTTTTACTGCGGGTAGTTGGTAGTCCCGATCCGTATGGTAAGCAAATTGACGGTTTGGGAAATGGCTCATCCTCAACCTCCAAAGTGGTGATTTTGTCAAAAACAGACGTTGCCGATCATGATGTGAATTATTTATTCGGTCAAGTCGCCATTGACAAAGCGATGATCGATTGGTCAGGTAACTGTGGAAACTTAACCGCTGCGGTCGGTTCATTTGCGATTGCCAATGGGTTGGTGGATGCCAGTAAAGTGCCCCAAAATGGCATTTGTGAAGTCCGTATTTGGCAGCAAAATATCAGCAAAACCATCATCGCGCATGTACCAATGACCGATGGTCAAGTGCAAGAAACGGGCGATTTTGAGCTAGATGGTGTGACTTTTCCAGCAGCCGAAGTCAAAATTGAATTTATCGACCCTGTGGACAGCGATGGCGATATGTTCCCGACGGGCAACTTGATTGACAAACTTACTGTACCTGAAATCGGTGAATTTGACGTCACAATGATCAATGCAGGTATCCCAACGATTTTTTTAAATGCCAAAGACTTGGGTTTTACGGGCGCTGAGCTGCAAAAAGATATCAACAGCAACCAAGAAATTTTGGCTAAGCTTGAAAAAATCCGTGCCCATGGCGCAGTTAAAATGGGACTGATTGCAGAGCTAACAGAAGCTCAGACTCGTCAGCATACCCCAAAAATTGCTTGGGTTGCGCCACCCGCCGATTATACCGCCTCTAGTGGCAAAGCAGTCAAGGCAGGCAATATTGATTTGCTTGCCCGCGCGATGAGTATGGGTCAACTGCACCATGCCATGATGGGTACAGCCTCGGTTGCAATTGGTACCGCAGCGACCATTAAAGGTACGCTGGTCAACCAAGCGGCCGGTGGCAAAGCGTTGTCTGAAGTACGCTTTGGTCACCCATCAGGCACGCTACTGGTCGGGGGTGAGTCCTCACAAGTGGATGGCAAATGGCAAGCCAAAAAAGTCTCTATGAGCCGTTCAGCTCGCCGTCTAATGGTGGGTGAGGTGTATGTGCCTGGCGATGCGTTTTAATCTATAAATCATTCACAAGCCAACTAATAGCCCAATACCTAAGAGCCCAATAATGACGGATAAGCACTCACACTGGATTGAACTGACGCACGCACCAAGCCAAGGGGTAACCGTGGTTCAAACCCTATCTGGCTGTGAGTCCCTGCCAAGAAAGTCAAGTAATTCAAGCAAGTCAAGCAATGATTGTGTGGGGCAGTCTAGTTTGAATGCTATGTATGGTCAATTTAATCTAGGCTTGCATGTAGGGGATGATAGCATGCAGGTGCATCAAAATCGTGCGCACTTGCTGCAATCCTTGCAACAATATCATCCCGCATTAAACAGCATTCATTGGCTTAATCAAATCCATGGTAATGACATTTATCAGGTTACCGATAAAATTGGCACAGCAGCGATATCTGCTGATGCGCATATTACTCGTTTGCCTAATGTTGCCTTAGCGATTATGACAGCAGATTGTGTACCTATCATGATAGCCACCGATGCAGCAGATGATAACAAGATAATTGCGGCTATTCACGCTGGCTGGCAAGGTCTTAGTAAAAATATTATTGCAAAGACAGTGCAAAAAATGGTGCACCAGTTTGACTTTGCAGCGGGGGACAATGCGCCTGCCGAAATGCAGAATGTCACTCGTAGATGGCACGCTTGGATAGGCGCTAGCATCGCACAATCAAGCTATGAAGTGGACAGTCGTGTCAAAGATGCCGTGTTATCAGTGTTAAATGTATCTGAGGCTGTCGCTACCCAGTTGTTTCAGCCAAATGCTGATAAGGTCGGTCACTATTTTGCCGATTTGCCTGCAATAGCAGAATTACAGCTCAAGGCTTGTGGTATTCATCAGGTGCATAAAAGTGGTTTAGATAGCCATGGTGATGCACGATTTTATTCGTATCGTCGGCAAACCCAGCATCAATTGCCTGCGACAGGTAGAATGGCAACGCTGATTTTTATGGACTAATTTAATTATAAAAAAAGGCAGTATGTTAATCCTACGGCCTTTTTTGTGAAAGCTAAATTATTGCATGATTTTAACGTAAGCTTGCGCTCTTAAATCCTGCATCCAATCATCTAGCGCTTGTGGTGCCATACGTTGGTATAGGATTTCACGCGCCATGTTTTTACGATAGACATCACTCACATCTTTTTGACGTTTTTCATCGATTTTAAGAATATGCCAGCCAAATTGTGATTGAAAGGGCACAGAATAGTCATTTACCGACGTTTTTTTCATCATTGCTTCAAAGCTTGGTACCATATCACCTTCACTGACCCAGCCCAAATCGCCGCCGTTACTGGCACTTCCTGGGTCTTTTGAATAGGTGCTTGCTAAGGTAGCGAAGTCCTCACCTTGACGCAGTTTTTCATAGATAGTGTCGATCTGCTGTTTCGCCATGTCAGCCGGTAGGGCAGTCGATGGGCTGATTAAAATATGGCGGGTATGCCATTGATCGATGATTTTTTGTTGACCGCCGCGTTTATCGACCAGTTTAATCACGTTATAACCTTCTGCCGTGGCAATGGGGTTGGTGACTTGCCCGACTTCAAGGGCGGTGATGTTTTTTGACAGTTCTGTCGGTAACTCTGCCGCGACGTGATAGCCCATATCGCCCCCTTGAATTTGCGCATTATAGTTGGTTTGCGCATCAGTCATGATTTGCTCAATATTGGCATTCTCAGCTTGCAAATTTTTGGCAATTTGGGTGGCTACGGTCAGCGCTTGTTTTTTTTGTTTGTCGCTGGTTTTACCCGTGGCATCGGCTTCAAAAGGCACGCGAATATGTAAGGTGCGATATTGTGATTTTTCTAAAGCGTTGCTTTCTGGTGATTTTAAGAAGTTATCGACATCTTGATCTGAGATTTTGATGCGGCTAGCAAGTTGCTGCTGCTGCAAGGTTTGTATCGCCAAGTCTTCACTGACTTTTTGACGCAATGCTTGGTAACTACCTGCGCGCTGGGCGTCAAGTTTTTGCTGGAATTCAGCAAGGCTTGCGACCCCATTTTGTTGCGCCAAATTGGTCAACGCAGCATTCACTGCGCTCTCTTCAGCTTGCAGTCCTTGGCGTTTGATGATATCAAGTTGGATTTGCTTAGTAATTAGCTGATCCAATACTTGCGGATAAAGTTGCTGTGCGGGTGGTACAGCTTTATTTTGCGCTTGAAGCTGTGCAGAAGCTTGAGCAACCGCGCGATCTAACTGGCTGCGTAAAATAGGGGTGTCGTTGACAATAGCAATCACGCCATCAATAACCTGATCTTGCGAGTTACTAGTGACGACAGGCGTTGGCTCAACCAATGAATTGGCGACTTCTGATGTTACGGGCGCAGTTTGGGAGACAGCTTTTGCTGTTTTTTGAGTGATAGGTTTTGACACGCTGGCTTTGGTGTCAGCTTTGACTGATTTGGCAGTGTTGGTGGTTTTGTTTGCTGTCACAGCTTTGGTTGATTTGCTTGTGGTTTGCGCTGCAGGTTTGGTGCTAGATTTTTTGCTAGATGCCACCGTCGTTTTGCTGCTAGTTGTGTCAGTTTTAGCTGTTGCAGCCGCTGCTGCAGTCACGGCTTGCGCGTTCAATGTTGGCATGACCAATAGTGCGCCATATATCAAAGCGCTAGTGAGAGCAGATAGGGTATTACGGGGAAAATTGGGTAAATTATGCATGACAGCATGGTTCATGGCATGTATCCTTAAAATAAAAACCAAAAAATAAAAAAAGTAAATTTGATCACTCAAAAATCGTGGCAAAACCATTTAGCTTAAATGACGGGTCTTTGACCGAGTGGCTTAGATGTTGCTAAATGATGTTGTAAAGTTTGGGTCATTTTATACAATAATATTTGCTAGCGTATGTCTGTATCATAATAAATCCTAAAAAACGTCAAGTTTTAGGCAGTTTTTTGCGTAAAAGGCATTTAGTATCTAGGGTCATAACCCAATACCCGATTACGCATCAAGCTAGCCAGTCGACCGTCACCTTTGTTGGATAACCCATTTAAGCTAATTTCTGCCATGATGGCGTGGTCAGCACTGTCTTTATCACTTAATTCATCATAATAACGGCGAGCATAAATCGATAAGCCATAACAACAGCTATCATAAGTAAAGCCCGCTAACACATCACTAAAACGACTTTTCTCATTGTCGTATTGGACAGCCCCTAAAAACTGCCAATTATCATTAACAGGCAAAACAGCGGAGCCGGTGAAAGCAGAGAGGGCTTTTTGTCCAAATCTACTCTCATTGCGTTTGACATAACCTAAGTTGTAAAGGCTATTAAAAGTTGGCGCATAACGAAATTGGGTGTTGATATAGTTTAAATCAGCGTTGTCATCAACCGAGCCATCTAAATCTACCCAAAAATCTTGACGCGGTTGGGTGCTTACTTCAAAGACGGTACCGGTATTGTCAATTTTTAACCCATCATCGGTATTGTCAAGATGTACCCGAATATCACTCAAATAAATTTGTTTACCCACGCTGGCATCCAAGCGAGTCAAACCATTGCCATCAATATAGCGATAATTTAATGAAGGGGTTAGATGGTTGTTGTCGGGCAGGCGATCATATCCCAAAAACCATGAATCTTCATACAATTGCGAAAAATTGAGCGATGCCAAACGGGTATTAAAGTTGGGTACGTCAGTCTGGTCTTTATAAGGCGAGTACACATATTTTAGGCGCGGGCTTAATAACTGATAGCCACCCAGTGAGTCATCAAATTTACCAAACGGGGTGCCTGCTTTAAAGAAATTTAAGCCACTGTCAATACTAAACTGCGGTACAAAAATAGATTGGCTTTTGCTATTTTTATCCAGTCCATTGGCATCGGCTGATTCTTGGTCAAATTGGGTGTAAAGGTGCTGTAAACTTACTGACGGGGTCACGTATCCCCAAGTTCGCGTCATTGGATAGGCAGCAGTGAGTTTGTTATACAATCTGCCACCGCTTTGCTCAGGCGCAGAGCCATCATCGATTGGGCGTTTAAAATAGGCAAAATCGCTGATACCCGTCAAATCAAATTGGGTCACCCAAGGCACACGATATTTGACCGATAACTGCGGCAGACGGTCATAGGGTTTGTCTTTATCCAAGATTTTGTCTGAATTGGTTAAATTACGATCCAGTGTTTGAAAGGTTTCAATCTTGGCAAGCGCAGTCAAATAGTCATTGTAATAATTGGCTTGAATGCGGCGCGGTAAATTTAATTGAACGGTTTCGTCACCCAATGTCTCAAAATCATTTAAGAATTTAGGATCTGAGACATACTGGTATAGCGCGTCAATGGATAGGTTAGGGATATCTTTTGACTGCCAATGATGATCATAATAAAAGCGGGTACGGTCTTCATCATTATATTGTTTGTCGTTTGGCAGATAAGAGCCTAACACACTACCATAACCCAATTTTTCTGTCAGATAGCGAAATTCACCCGTCAACATCGGATTGCGGTCAGTAAAAATGGTTGGCGTAACAGTGGCATCGTAATTTGGCGCTAGATTAAAGTAATAAGGTAACTGTACATTGAAACTCCCTTCCGTACTAAAGCCGCCGCGTGGTAACAAAAAACCACTGGTGCGGCGATCGTCAATCGGAAAATTAAAATACGGCAGGTACAATACCGGGGTATTTTTGACTTTTAACGTGGCATTATAGGCTTCACCGCGACCCGTGTCGGTATTGATATCGATGTTTTTGGCATTGATTTGCCAAGTCGGATTGTCAGGCGCGCAGGTGGTAAACATGACATCGTCAATTTCAACACGGCTTTCATCGACTTTATTAAGCCGTTTGGCATAACCATACGCTTGTAGCGGTACGCTGGCAAACGCCACGTCTTTGGCGGTTGCTTTGGTGCTATCCGTTTGGTACGCCAGTTCATCGGCAACGGTAATCAGCCCCCCTTTTGGGCTATCTTTGAGGCTTACACGTGGGTTACCGTCTGTCGATTGGGTACTTTGCGCGGCATCGACCAATAAAACATTACCTTGAGCGGCCGCAATGCCATCTTGCACGTTAACGACCACTTTATCGGCAGAGATTTGCTGACGACCTTGGTTGATTTGCACATCACCTGACAATTCAGCATAATTTTCATTGTCATAATAGCCATAGTCAGCCGACGCATAAATTGGGAAGCTGCTATTGGGTTGGTCGGTAGCGGCTGCCGCTAATGCCTGTTGTTGATAGATGGTCGAAGTGGGATATACCCAGTTGCCATGACACATGGCGTCTTTTCGGGTCCCTGCTTTTGATTGCGTGTTTGCTTGAGCACCTGACGGTTGACTATTAGGCGTGAGCGGGCTCAGTAAATTTGGATTGGAATTTGGATTAGCAACCGTGGCGCTAGTATCATCCGTGGTTTGCGGGGTTTTGGGTTGATAAAAGGTTTTGAGCTTATCTAAACTGGCTTGCTGCTGTTGATTTGGGGTAAAGTTGGGACGAGTACGCGCAGAGTTTGGTTTGATATCAGGGGCGCTAATCGGCGTGATGCCTTGATTAGTCGTCACATCGACAGTAGTGACGCTGTCTGCTGTGGTGTCGATACTACTATCGGTATCGGGCGCGGCAGCTGAGGTATCAAGGTTTTGTTTTTTAATACTCTGTGTTTCAGGGCTTTGTGACTCAATGTTTTGAGCTTCTGTGCTTTGTGCTGTCGCTGTATCAGTCGATTCCGTAATGGCGGCTGTCGGCAACACCGCAAGCGCTGAGGTTGAATACAAAGTAGTAAACATCGCCCCAAGCGTCATCGCTAAAACGTTGGTATGTCGATAAATTTGGTGTAATGATTGATGCAAGCATGTAGGTTGGGTTGGCAAAGACGAATGGGAAGTTAAACGATTAGAAGTTGACGAAATAGGCGACAATTTCACAGATATTTTCATTAGACATTTACCAAAGACGCAATATAAAAACCTTCACATCATATCACTAGCGTCATCAATATACTATTGCAAAAGATGTTTAAAATTGCAAACATGATAGACGCCACTTGAGAGATACGCAGATTTTCGGTAGCATAACTTATTTTTATTGAGTAAGCCCACGTTATGAACCATCCTGCCGCACAACTTGCCAACCAAGACCCTTTCGATAGCGCAGCTTTGTCATCAAATACCGAGCCATGTGAACAACAGTCACGTGAACAACAGCTGCACACTTGGTTGACCGAAGTTTTTCAAAATCAGTCATTGCAGCATGAAAAAATACCTGGCGATGCCAGCTTTCGCAGCTATCATCGCTTAACCGTAGACAATCAACACTATATCGTGATGGATGCGCCGCCAGAAAAAGAATCGGTGAAAGAATTTATCGCCGTGGGCAACTTAATGGCAGGGCATGTGCATGTGCCAAAAATGATTGCCACGGATGAACAGCAAGGTTTTATCGTCCTTGAGGATTTGGGAAACACGGATTTTGCCGATGTCATTGCCAAGGATTTAACGGATGCAGGCGAGCTGGCAAAAACTGCGCGCTATTATCAGCAGGCCATGCAGGAAATTTTGGCGATTCAAAAGATTAATATCAATGACGCCAATGCCGTTATCCCAAGTTACGATGATGCCTTGCTGCGCCGAGAAATGGGCTTGTTTAGCGACTGGTTTTTACCCTATATCGGCGTGACGATGACCCCAGACTTAGAGACGCTGTGGCAAGATTTGCAGTCTGATATTATCCAGCAAGTCATCGCGCAGCCTCAAGTGGTGGTGCACCGTGATTTTCACAGCCGTAATTTGATGGTATTAAATCACAGCGATGAGTTGGGCGTGATTGATTTTCAAGATGCTGTCATCGGTGCCTACACCTATGATTTGGCGTCTTTGTTGCGAGATGCCTATATCAATTATGATGAAACATGGGTCAACACGCATCTGGCTCATTATCACCAATTGGCGCAAATTGACAAAAGCTTGGCAGATTTTACTGTGGATTTTAATATCATGAGTATGCAGCGTCATCTTAAAGTGTTGGGAATTTTTGTACGTTTGTTCGAGCGAGATGGCAAAGCCCGTTATTTGGTCAATCTGCCTAAAGTTTTCAATGATTTATTAACTTGTCTAAAAGCTATCACCCAATGGGATGAGCGTCATACTTTTGATAAGTTTGCTGACTGGATGACCGCCGTCGTTGAGCCTGCTTTTCATCAAAAAATCCAAGGATAAAACCCCATGTCAACCACCATCACCCAAGCCATGATTTTATCTGCAGGTAAAGGCACTCGGCTGCGCCCTTTAACCTTGACCACGCCAAAGCCGCTTGTCGAAGTCGGCGGGCAACCGCTTATCGTGTGGCATATCAAAGCACTCAAACAAGCAGGTATCACCGATATCACCATCAATGTGTCATGGCTTGCTGATAAACTGCTCAATGCAATCGGGGATGGCAGTCAATACGGTGTCACCATTCATTGGTCGATTGAACCAGAAGAACCGCTTGAGACAGCCGGCGGTATCAAGATGGCTTTGGCTACTGGTAAATTAAAAGACCAGCCATTTATCTTGGTCAATGGGGATGTGTGGACGCCTTTTGATTTTGCTCAACTAAACCAGCTTCAGTTAGACGATTCGCAGGCTTATTTGCTTCTCACCGACCAAGCGACGCATAACCCAACTGGCGATTTTGCCTTAGAAAATGGCAAGGTCAATGTAGAGGGCACGCCAAAATATACCTTTGCAGGGATTAGTGTTATGTCACCAAGATTATTGGATACGGTCAAGGTAGGGGAGACTGCGCCGCTTGCGCCACTACTCAAACAAGCCATGCAGGCGGGTTTGGTAATGGGGGATTTGCTGAGCGATGCGTGGGTCGATGTAGGCACACTTGAGCGTTTAGAAAATTTGAACCAAAAATTGTCGGCTAACAAGTGATTTGACAGAAAATTTCATCTTTTGCCATTTTGGTTTTATCTGAAAGCCAAGCAAACTAAACGGTTAAAGCTAAAAAAATGACCCAAAACTGTGATAAAATTTGTCACAGTTTTATTTTTAGCATGTTACATACGACAAAATTTAATTCTGTAATTAATTCTGTAATTAATTCTGTAATATAGGAAAGCCAATGACAACCCCAATTTCTGAACGTCGTCTTGCCAACGCCATCCGTACCCTAGCTTTTGAAGCGGTGCAAAAAGCCAATTCTGGACATCCAGGCGCGCCGATGGGCATGGCAGATATCGCTGAAGTGTTATGGCGTAAGTTTTTAAAGCACAATCCAACCGACCCACATTGGCTAAATCGCGACCGTTTTGTGCTATCAAATGGTCATGGCTCAATGCTGCAGTACGCTTTGCTGCACTTGACAGGGTATGACGTTAGCATTGAGGATATCAAAAATTTCCGCCAATTGCACTCTAAAACCCCCGGTCACCCTGAATATGGCTACACCGCAGGTGTGGAAACTACCACAGGTCCGTTGGGTCAAGGGATTGCCAACGCCGTAGGTTTTGCGATTGCAGAAAAAACCCTAGCCGCGCAATTTAACCGAGACGGTCACCAAGTCATCGACCACCAAACCTATTGCTTTTTAGGTGATGGCTGTTTGATGGAAGGTATTTCGCACGAAGTTTGCTCATTAGCCGGTACGCTGCAGCTGGGCAAATTGGTTGTATACTATGATGACAACGGTATTTCGATTGATGGTGACGTCGAAGGCTGGTTTTCAGATGACACCCAAAAACGTTTTGAAGCTTATGGCTGGCAAGTGCAAAAAGTTGACGGTCACGATACCGATGCCATTACCCAAGCGACCCAAAATGCCATAGCTGAAAAAAATAAACCTTCACTCATCATCTGTAAAACCGTGATTGGCGCAGGTTCACCTAACAAGCAAGGCTTGGAGGCCTCACATGGCGCACCCCTTGGCGCGGATGAAATCTTGCTCACCCGTCAAGCCCTCAAGTGGGATCACGAAGCGTTTGAACTTCCAGACGATATTTATGAAGGGTGGGACTGTAAAGTTAAAGGTCAAGCGCTACAGCAATCATGGGAAAGTGAATTTGATGCTTATAAAGACGCTTACCCAGAGCTTGCCAGTGAATTACTTCGCCGTGTGAATGGTGACTTGCCAGCAAATTTTGAGACACAAGCCCAAGAATTTATCAAGGCGTGTCAAGATAACCCAGAAAACATTGCAACGCGTAAAGCCAGCCAAAATTCAATCAATGCCTTACAGCCATTATTGCCAGAGCTACTGGGCGGTTCTGCTGATTTGGCAGGGTCAAATCTAACTTGGTTCAAAAATGCCAAAGCGCTCGAAGATGACGCGGCAGGTAACTATATCCACTACGGTGTGCGTGAATTTGGTATGACGGCAATTGCCAATGGTATTGCCTTATATGGCGGCTTTATTCCGTATGTGGCGACGTTCTTGATGTTTATGGAATATGCGCGCAATGCGGTGCGTATGTCAGCCTTGATGAAACAACGCGTCATTAACGTTTATACCCACGACTCAATCGGTCTGGGTGAAGATGGACCCACTCACCAACCTGTCGAGCAGTTGTCAAGTCTGCGTGCCACCCCAAATCTACATACTTGGCGACCATGTGATACGGTTGAGTCAGCTGTGGCATGGGTAGAAGCCTTGAAAGCAAAATCAACCCCATCCGCGCTCATTTTTAGCCGTCAAAACCTACCGCACCAAGCGCGAGATATTGAGCAAGTAGCCAATATTGCCAAAGGTGGTTATGTACTAGCCAAAGAACAAGGCGAGCTACGTGCCATCATCATCGCCACAGGTTCAGAGATTGAGCTTGCAATGAATGCTTATACTGAGTTGACTGCCGAAGGTTTGGGCGTGCGCGTTGTATCAATGCCCTGTGCTGAAGTGTTTGCCAAACAAGAAATCAACTACCGTGACAGTGTGTTGCCACCGCAAGTGCGTGCGCGTGTGGCGGTTGAAGCCAGCCATATCGATTATTGGTACAAGTTTGTAGGGCTTGATGGTAAAGTCGTGGGTATGACCACTTTCGGTGAGTCTGCCCCTGCCAAAGACTTATTCCCATACTTTAACATCACCACTGATGCGGTCATTCGAGCCGTGAAAGCGGTTGTTTAAATTTAATTGTTGACTTACTAAAAGGTGGGCAATGCTCGCCTTTTTTATTTCTCAATTAAACGGGTTTTTTGGCATTCTTTATAGGATGAATACTTGGTGCCAATCCAATAAGCTAAAAACACTATCGAAAAAATTATACTCAAAAAATAATAGCTGATTTGGCTCGACACACCTTGCTGAAGTTGTGTTTTTGATAGTTTAGTATTTGGGTTGCTAGGTAAATAATAGATGGTAATGCTATCACCTAAAGATTGCTTATCGCAAATATCTAAGCTAGGGTCTTCAGGTACAGTGTCTATAAAATATTGTTTTTGATTAACTACATAACGATATAAACGCGTGGCTGATAGTCCGCGTCCTTTATTGCAACGAGTCTTTGTAGAATAGGCTGAGGTTCTAATGCCTTGTTGCTCGATAGTTTGATAAGTGTGAGCCGCTTTGTGATAATTAAAATTGCCAATAAAAGAAAAAATTACTGTAACTATGATTGAAACCACCGCAACAAATAATAGTAAATTCTTTGATAGCATTTTAGCGATTAACTGTATAGAAAAATTCGACCAAATTTAGTTGCCCCGACATTGTAACGCCAATAACAGCACTAACACTGTTGTCATTCAATCGCCAATCGCCGAGCACTAACCGTTTTTTATCGCCAATTTGATGAACAGCAGGGCGGTGAGTATGCCCATGAATCAGTATATCGGCTTTTTGCAAGGCTTGTTTGACAGATTGTTCATTGACATCCATGATTTGCAGGGATTTTTTGGCATTATCAGTTTTACTTTTTTGGCGTAAATCTTGCGCGATTTGTTGGCGTTTTTTGATGGGGAGCGCGAGCAAAATTTTTTTAGTGATAGGATGTTGGATGATTTTGCGAAAGCGTTGGTAACCTTTATCATCGCTGCACAGCGCATCGCCATGTTCTAGGCGAACTTTTCTGCCATTTAACGTCAAACAAAACGGCTCAAAAATCAATTGCCCGCCAAACTTGTCGCAAAATTGCTGCCCAAGCAGAAAGTCCCGATTACCATGCATGACAAAAATCTGGCAGTTTTTATCGGATAATGTTTTGAGCTTCGCTATAATCGGCTGAAGCGCATCTGTTAAGGTGTCTGTATCGGCAACATCATCCCCTAGCCAAGCTTCAAACCAATCCCCGAGAATAAAAAACTGTTTTAGATTGGGCAATAAAGCCAATTTATCTAAAAAATCTAAAAAAGCCTGTCCTAAAGGATTAGTGGCAGGCTCATTCATGCTCAAATGTAAGTCACTGATAAGCACTTGCGCAATGGCAGAGGGATTATCGGTGACCAAATCTGCAAAAATTTGCATACAAAAAAATTATTTCTCAATGACTTTTGCATGGGTAATCACCACAGGCGTGGTTGGTACATCAGCATGGAAACCGTATTTACCAGTCGGCACACCTTTGATTTTATTGACAATGTCCATGCCTTCAGTCACTTTACCAAACACGGCATAGCCCCAGCCTTGTGGGTTTTTGCCAGAGAAGTTTAGGAAACTATTGTCTTTTACATTGATAAAAAATTGCGCAGTCGCTGAATGTGGGTCAGAAGTACGTGCCATCGCAATCGTACCGACTTCATTTTTTAAGCCATTATCTGCTTCGTTTTGGATTGGGGCATTGGTAGATTTTTCTTTCATGTTGGCGTCCATACCACCACCTTGAATCATAAAACCGTCAATGACGCGGTGAAAAATCGTGCCATCATAATGACCTGATTTGACGTATTCTAAGAAGTTTGCCACGGTATTGGGGGCTTTTTCTTGATTGAGTTCGATAACGATGTTACCCATGGTGGTTTCTAATTCTACGTATGGCATATCCATTGTGTGCTCCTAATGGTTTTTATGGTTAAAAAAACGTATCTTGCAATTGTTGTGGCTATCCTAGCGATTTTCAATCAAAAAGTCAGTATTTAGTTTGCAAAGTTGGCAAAATTAAATGTTTCAATTAAATTCATTTAAGTTTTTTCAATGTCAAAAAACTGCTAGAATGGCAGATTAGTTCACCATTTTTGTAATAGGTAAGGGGCAACCAAATGACGGCGACGACCGACAAAAATACAAAAACCGACGATACAGCAGCCAATAGTGAAAAAAATGACTTTATCCGTGCGATCGTACGCGATGACCTTGCTTCGCAAAAATATAGCCAGATTGTGACCCGTTTTCCACCTGAGCCCAATGGCTATTTACATTTGGGTCATGTCAAATCTATTTGTCTCAACTTTGGGCTGGCTAAAGAGTTTGCAGGGCTGTGTAACCTACGGTTTGATGACACCAATCCTGATGCTGAAGATCAGGAGTTTGTCGATAATATCAAAGATGATGTCAAATGGCTTGGCTTTGACTGGGCAGGCGAGGCGCGCTATGCGTCCAGTTATTTTGGTCAGTTATATGATTGGGCGGTGAAATTAATCAAACAAGGCGATGCCTATGTTGATTTGCAAAGTCCTGAGGATATTCGTGAAAACCGCGGCAATTTTGGTCAAGCTGGTAAAAATTCACCATACCGTGATGCCAGTGTTGAAGAGAATTTGCAACGCTTTGACGATATGAAACTTGGCAAATATGGCAACGGTGAAGCGGTGCTTCGTGCCAAAATCGACATGGCAAGCCCCAATATGAATATGCGCGATCCAATTTTGTATCGTGTCATGCACCAAGCGCACCACCAAACAGGCGATGATTGGTGCATTTATCCAATGTACGATTATGCTCACCCGTTGTCAGATGCAATCGAAGGTATTACGCATTCGATTTGTACCCTAGAATTTGAAGACCACCGTCCGTTTTATGATTGGGTGGTAGATAAAGTGGGATTTGACAAAGAACCACACCAATATGAATTTGCCCGCCTAAACGTGAACCATATTTTGACCAGTAAACGCAAACTCAAAAAACTGGTCGAAGATGACTTGGTGAGTGGTTGGGACGATCCGCGTATGCCGACAATTGCGGGTATGCGACGCCGTGGTTATACCCCTGAAGGGTTACGGGATTTTTGTGACCGTGTAGGCGTGAGCAAGTCAGACGGTGTGGTGGATTTTGGCTTACTCGAGTTTAGTATCCGTAACTCATTAGAGCATGTGAATCGTGCGATGGCGGTGCTAAACCCACTAAAAGTGACGATTACCAATTTTGATGAAGCCGTCGCCAATGTTGAAACCCTCAAAAAAGACAGTGTAAAAACTAAACTCGACAATGGAGTTTTATGGTTGACCCAGCCTAAAAATAGCCATGATGACAGGCAAGGTATGCGTGACATTCCCTTTACCAAGGAAATTTATATTGATAAAGGGGATTTTGAAATCACGCCACCTGAAGGCTATAAACGTTTGTCACCGCAAAACCCAGAAATCCGCTTACGCAATAGTTATGTGTTAAAGATTGAGGAGCACATCACCGATGACAATGGTGAAGTGGTGGCATTAACAGCGACTATTGACCCAAAAACGTTGGGCAATAATCCAGAAGGACGTAAGGTTAAAGGTGTGATACATTGGGTGTCAGCCAGTCTAGGTGTACCTGCGAAGGTGCGTCTATATGAGCAGCTGTTTACCCAAGAAGACCCTGCCAAGATTGACATCAATAATTTAGCCGCAGAGATTAATCCCAATTCGCTACGTGAAGTAGATGCCATTGTCGAGCCTTCTTTATCACAAGTCAATGCGGGCGAGCGGTTCCAATTTGAACGTGAAGGGTTTTTTGTGGCAGATAGTAAAGATTATTCACCAGAGCATTTGGTGTTTAACCGTATTGTGACCTTAAAAGATAGTTTCAAACCATAAATCATCTTTAACTTATAAATTAGCTGGCGTAGCAATATGTCAGCTTTTTTTGTAAAAGGATATCTTAACCTATTGTTACTTATGGTTTTATTATTGTATTAGCTAAATGGTTTTTTTATTTTTTTACATGCGTAACATTTGTCCTGTGCTAAACTACTCATCGTAAATTTAAGTCAGTCTTGCGTAATCAATCCGTTATTCTTGTTAGATTTTGTAACTTTTAATGGCTTGATTTTAATGGCTATTAGGCTTAAGGTATCGTTGTTCATCTGTTTTTCGTAAATATATTGGTAGTTTTGGTAACTGTATGCTTTATCCAACAGCAAGTTAACCATGATTTGATTGAGAGTGTTGAAATGAAAACATTGTTAAGGAAAACCTTGTTAGGTGCTGTCATTGCACTGGCTGGCGTACAAAGTAATGCTGAATTAAATATGCAGACAGGTAGCCAGGCCAAAGTTAGTTGGGATGGGCAGGGTAGTTTAGACAAAGCCCGTGCCATCATGTATAACAGCACGCCACAGACGACAAGTTTTAATAGTGGTAATTATAATAACTATAACAATGCATACAGTGAGGATGATAGCTACAATCCAGCATGGTCTCAAGATAGCACGCGGGCTTCGGGCAGCTATTTTGCTAATTCCAAAGGTGCCTTGGTAGTGGATGCGTTAACAGGCAATACCATTTATGAAAAAAATGCTGATATCGCCCGTCCGATTGCCTCAATCAGTAAATTGATGACAGCTGTGGTGGTAGCGGAATCAGGCGCTAACATGAGCGAAACATTGACGATTAGTCCATTAGATTTCAAAACCCCAAAACAATCGGGTAGTGATCGTCTAAAAGTTGGCGATCAGCTTAATCGTGCTGAAATCCTACTGATGATGATGATGAAATCAGAAAATCCCGCGGCTAAAGCATTAGCACGTACTGACCCTATGGGCTATGACAATTTTATCAGCCGTATGAACCAAAAAGCGCGTGAATTGGGGATGACGCAAACCCGTTATTATGACCCATCGGGTCTGGATTCTCGGAATGTAGCGTCACCGCGTGATTTGGCAATTTTGGCGCGCTATGCTTATAAGCATAATTTAATTAGCCAGTTTAGTACCACGCCTAGCCGCCAATTTGGGGTAAATAATATCAACTCAGGTTATCGTACGGTTGCGGCGCGCAGTACCAATTACATGGTACGCGATGGTTTATACAATATTGGCCTATCAAAAACAGGTTATATTCGTGAAGCGGGTAACTGTGTTTTATTTGAAACCAATGTCGGTAATCGTCCAGCCATCGTAGTTTTATTGGGTGCCAATGACTCAAAAACCCGCTGGAACGATGCAGAAAATATTATTGCTAATTTAAGCATGCGCCGATTCACCTAATCAATTCGCAATTCATTGACTGATTTTTTGATAAAAAAGCAAGGATAACTGTCCTTGCTTTTTTATGGGTGAAAGACTACCAAAATCAGCTATTTAGTATGTTTTGTAAGCTATTTAGCGTGTTTCATACAGGTGGTGGCAAAGGGTACTGCTTCCAGGCGCTCGGGCTCGATTTCTTCACCACTCACAGCGCAAATACCGTAAGTCCCATTTTCGATACGAAGTAAGGCATTATTCACCAATTCAAGGTTTTGCTGGGCTTCGACTAGCAAGTTTTTACGTACATCATTTTGCTCATTAATCACCGCTTGGTCGTCCCAATCTTGGGTCATATCCGTATCAGGATTTTGCATATCATGTTGGATTTTATGCACGCGAGTTTGGTATTCTTGTTTTAGGTCAAGTAATCGTTGTTTTGCTTTGTCAAGGTCAACCATAAAGCCTCCAATTGGCTAATAAAATATTGAACGCAGTGCTGCATTCATGTTTTTGTTCTTATAAGCTTATCATCAAGACCCTTCTTAATAAAGTAATAATATAGTAGTAATACCGTGTTATCACCGCGCGTAGCGTTAATTGGGCATTAATTGGGCGTTAGTTGATAGCATCAATAATGTTAAAAATATTCAAAATATGCTAATCTACGCTTATTTTTTATTCAATTTTTGTTGTCATGTGACGACGTTTTATCAACCCCTACGGGTCACCATCCTGTTGTTAACTTAGAGGTTAATCCATGCAATTTGCTCGTTTAAACGATATTGATGTTTCTGGCAAAACAGTTTTGATTCGCGAAGATTTAAATGTACCGTTAAAAGATGGCAAAATTGCCAATGATGCCCGCTTAAAAGCAAGCTTGCCCACTATTCAGTTGGCTTTAGATAAAGGCGCAGCGGTTATCGTGTGTTCGCATCTAGGTCGCCCAGACCCATCAAACCCTGAAGCCAAATATTCATTGCAGCCCGTCGCAGATTATTTGGGCGATGCTTTGGGCAAACCTGTCAAATTAGTAACTGATTATGCCCAAAATAATGTGACAGTAGCCCCAGGAAAAGTTGTGCTACTGGAAAATGTACGTTTTAATGCGGGTGAGAAGAAAAACGATGCCGCTTTATCTGAACGCTACGCCGCTTTATGTGATGTATTTGTGATGGATGCTTTTGGTACTGCTCACCGTGCTGAAGCGTCAACAGAAGGCGTTATTGCCAAAGCAAAGACTGCTTGTGCAGGTCCATTATTGGCGGCAGAGCTTGATGCATTAGCCAAAGCTTTAGATAACCCAGCCAAGCCCATGCTTGCGATTGTTGGCGGCTCGAAAGTTTCTACGAAGTTGGATGTGCTTAAATCATTGGCAAAAATCTGTGACCAAATCATTGTGGGCGGTGGTATTGCCAATACATTCTTGGCAGCCAAAGGTGCCAATGTCGGTGCATCGCTATATGAAGCCGACATGGTGGAAACGGCGAAAAGCATTATGCAAGAAACCCATGTATTATTACCTGAAGAAGTGGTCGTCGCCAAAAAATCACAGATTGATTTTGATGATTTTTTGGGCTCGCTAGCATCTGCCGATGCGGTAACCAAATCGGTCGATACCATTGCTGATGATGAAATGATTTTAGACATTAGTGCAAGCAGTGCGGCGAAACTTGCCGATGCGATTAAAAATGCCAAAACTATCTTATGGAATGGACCTGTCGGCGTATTTGAAGTCGATAAATTTGGTGAAGGTACTAAAATCGTTAGTGAAGCAGTCGCAGCAAGTGCAGGCTTTAGCATTGCAGGCGGTGGTGATACGCTCGCTGCGATTGACAAATACAAGGTCGCCGATAAAGTAAGCTACACATCAACCGGGGGCGGGGCGTTCTTAGAATTTGTGGAAGGTAAAACGCTAC
Organism: Moraxella sp. CTOTU49097; assembly: GCF_032064105.1. Lineage (NCBI taxonomy): Bacteria > Pseudomonadati > Pseudomonadota > Gammaproteobacteria > Moraxellales > Moraxellaceae > Moraxella > Moraxella sp. CTOTU49097. The sequence continues at coordinate 279,832 of NZ_DAMBOA010000001.1, forward strand.
CTGCCGTGCACGCACTGAGCCAACGTGCCTAAATGCTAACAATCGTTATCATTAATTCAGCGATTTAAATTTATCATCGCTGAATTAATGTAATGTTAAGTTAATATTTGTATGGTAAACATTGTAATTAATTGCACCAAAAATATATTGTCGATAAGATATTATGCAAGTATGTATAACCATATGTTTGGCGTTTAAGGAATGAATATGTTAAAACGTAATTTAGTATTGGCAACTTTATTAGCCACTTTATCAATCACGGCATGTAGTAAAAAAACCGAAGAAGCCGCAGCTAATGGTCAGCCTGAAGCCGCAGCAAGCGCAGCGGGTCAAGACATTAAAGACGCGACTGCCAGTGCCGCTAGTGCAACAGCAAATGCAGGTGACGCAGTTGCCAGTGCTGCCACCACAGGTGCCGCGGTTGCCCAAGGCGCAGCAATCAACGCCACTGAAGCTGTTGCCAATGGTGCCGCGCAAGCCACCGCAAACGTAGCCTCTGCTGTAGCGACTGGTGCAGCCAATGTAGCCCAAGGTGCAGAAGCGGTTAAAAACGATGCAGCAAATAGCAAAACTGATATCCAAACCACGGTACCAGAAAAACAAAAATACTAATTTTAGCATTCAGGCTAAAAAGCCCCAAAATGATTTTGGGGCTTTTTATTGGGCTAGCTATTTTTTCATAATATCAATCATTTCAAAGTTATTTTTTTGAATTTAAATTGTAGTGCACTTCTGTTATACTCAAGCCTTGTCCAACACGGCAAAACCCAATTTTTCTAAAATTTTCAATTGATTATTAACTTTACTAAGAGAAAGTAATATGGCTTTGATTTCTTTGCGTCAGCTTTTAGACCATGCAGCAGAAAACAACTATGGTGTTCCTGCATTTAACGTCAATAACTTAGAGCAAATGCGTGCCATTATGATGGCAGCTGATGAAACTAACTCACCTGTGATTGTGCAAGCATCGGCAGGCGCACGCAAATACGCAGGCGCCCCATTTTTACGCCATCTTATTTTGTCTGCCATTGAAGAGTGGCCACATATTCCAGTGGTTATGCACCAAGACCATGGCACCAGTCCAGAGGTTTGCCAACGTTCAATCCAGTTGGGTTTTTCATCGGTGATGATGGATGGCTCGTTAAAAAGTGATGGTAAAACCCCTGCAGATTATGATTATAATGTGGCAGTGACGCGTGAAGTGGTAAAACTCTCTCATGCTTGTGGCGTATCGGTAGAAGGTGAAATTGGCGTTTTAGGTAGTCTCGAAACCGGTATGGCTGGCGAAGAAGATGGCGTAGGGGCAGAAGGTAAACTTGATCATTCACAGCTATTAACCAGCGCCGATGAAGCTGAGCAATTTGTCAAAGATACCAATGTCGATGCCCTAGCGATTGCAGTCGGCACTAGTCACGGGGCGTATAAATTTACTCGACCACCTACCGATGATATCTTATCGATTGCACGCATCAAAGAAATTCATGCCCGCATTCCTAATACTCACCTTGTAATGCACGGCTCTTCAAGTGTGCCACAAGAATGGCTCAAAGTGATTAACGAAAATGGCGGCAATATCGGTGAGACTTATGGTGTGCCAGTTGAGCAAATCGTAGAAGCCATCAAACATGGTGTCCGTAAAGTCAATATCGACACCGATTTACGTTTGGCATCAACGGGTGCGATTCGCAAATTCCTCGCTGAAAACCCAGCAGAATTTGACCCACGCAAATATTTTGCCAAAACCATCGATGCCATGAAAGCTGTCTGTGTCGATCGCTATACTGCATTTGGTACGGCGGGTAATGCGGATAAAATTCGCCCAATTAGTCTAGAAAAAATGGTTAGTTTCTATAACTAAATACTATAACTAAGTTTTAGCAAATGACTAAAAAGCATGACATTCAAGTGGGTTGACTGAGGTTGCCCACTTTTTTATTGGATTAAATTATTTGTAGTGAGTCATCAATGATAGGATTAATTCAAGGGCAAGTGCATCATCTAATGGCACCTACGGTAGTGGTAATGACAACAGCGGGCGTTGGGTATGAAATTGAGATGCCGCTCAATGCATTTTGCCAAGTACAATTACATCAGTCCGTCACCTTATGGACACATTTTTTGGTACGCGAGGATGCTCAGTTGTTATTTGGGTTTTTAAGCCATAGCGATCGGGAAGTGTTTAGACTGTTGCTTAAAGTCAATGGGGTTGGGGCAAAGATGGCCTTGGCGATGATGTCAACCGTAACGGTGCAGGAATTGCACCAGTTTGTGATGAACAATGATGAGCTGGCATTGACGCGTATTCCAGGGGTCGGTAAAAAAACCGCACAGCGATTGATTGTTGAATTAAAAGACAAAATCAAACACTTAGGTGATACGTCAGGTTTTGCCCCTTCATTGCCACTAGCGACCGATAGTGGCAATGAAGGCATTATTATTGCTGAAGTCGAAGCGGGATTGATTGCGCTAGGTTATCGCGATAAAGAAGCCCAAGCTGCGATAAAACTGGCTAAATCTGCCATTGATTCACCGTTAACCATCCAAAATCTGCTTAAAGCATCTCTGAAAAATTTGGCGATGAATTAAAATTGCATAAAAAAAAGAGGCTCAAATGACCCTCTTTTTTTTACTGTTAACTTTATTCTTTTTCTGTTTTTGATGTCTCTGGATGAGATAATAAGTTTTTTTCTAGATAATGAATGTTTTGCGCTTGTGTACAAAATGACTTGTCTTGCAAAATCACATCACGATGCAATGGCACATTGGTTTTGATGCCGGTGATAATCAGCTCGTCAAGGGCATGGCGAAGCTTGGCAATCGCTTGTTCACGGGTTTGCCCATGACAGATTAATTTGCCAATCAGTGAGTCATAAAAGGTAGGGATGGCATAGTTGGGATAAAGGTGCGAGTCAAAACGTACACCGCTACCATTTGGCATAAAAAAGTGGGTCACCGTACCGGGTGAGGGCATGAAAGTTACTGGGTCTTCGGCATTGATACGGCACTCGATGGCATGACCACGAATTTCGATTTCGTTTTGACGATACGATAAGCCATAGCCAGATGCGATTTTAAGCTGCTCAACCACTACATCAATGCCGGTAATCATTTCGGTGACAGGGTGCTCAACCTGTACGCGGGTATTCATCTCAATAAAGAAAAATTGCTCGTCTTCATATAAAAATTCAAACGTCCCTGCACCGCGATAGTTAATTTGCTCACAAGCACGGACGCAAGCTTGCAAAATAGGCTCTTTAATATCATCAGGAATCTCTGGGGCAGGGGCTTCTTCAAGCACTTTTTGGTGACGACGTTGTAGCGAGCAGTCACGATCAAATAAATGAATGGCATTGCCTTCGCCGTCACCTAACACTTGCACTTCAACATGACGTGGATTTTTTAAAAAGCGCTCCATATAGACGCTATCATCCCCAAACCACAATTCGGCTTCTTGTTTGGCGGCTTGCACTTGAGATAGTAACTGCTCAAGGCGTTCAACAACCCGCATACCACGACCACCACCGCCAGCTGCTGCTTTGATTAACAGAGGAAAACCAATGGCTTTAGCTTGCTCTTCAGCGTTAGCCAGAGTGACGCTACCCACTGAGCCAGGGACGGTAGGCACACCGGCTTTTTTCATGGCGTTGATAGCCGATATTTTGTTACCCATTAAGCGAATGTGCTCAGGTGCAGGACCTACAAAGGTTAGCCCTGCCTCTTCCACGCGTTCGGCAAATTCGGCATTTTCAGATAAAAATCCATAACCTGGGTGAATGGCATCAGCGCCAGAAATTTCTGCGGCTGTTAAGATAGTATCGATATTGAGATAGCTTTGACTGGCATTTGGCTTGCCAATACAGATGGATTCGTCAACGAATCGAAGGTGCATCAAGTTGTCATCTGCAGTTGAGTAGACGCCCACCGTTTGGATGCCAAGCTGCTTACAAGCGCGAACAATGCGAAGCGCAATTTCACCACGATTGGCGATCAGTAATTTTTTTATCATTGCTATCCCTAATTTTTATCGATAATCAAACTTCAAATATACAAAAAAGTTAAAAATTAAGACTCGTAACGGACAATCGGTTGACCAAATTGCACCACATCGCCGTTTTGTACCAAGATTTCTGCAATGATACCGCTTTGGGTGGCTTCAAGCGGGTTCATGATTTTCATGGCTTCAATAATGCCTAAACTATCGCCTGCTTGTATCTGTTGACCCACCTTAATAAATGGCGCGTCATTAGGACTCGGTGCAACATAATAGACTCCAACCATTGGAGATGTTTCTACCATGCCAGATTTTACAGGGGCAGCATTAGCGGTTGTCGTGGTGGCTGTAGTTGCTGTGACGGGTTGAACATTCGCTTGCGGTAAATGGCGTGAAATAGAGACCTTTTTATCACCATCTTGTACGGTTAATTCTGCTAACGTTCGCTCTTCCATTAAGTCAATAAGTTGCTTGATTTTACTTATATCCATATCCTAACTACCTTAAAATTATACGCTTCATAGACAACTAATTCATAGATTGCCGTATTGTAACAAGATTTTTCTAAAATAAATAGATATAGCAGGGTATATTTGTGTACGTTTGTACACTTAAAATTTGCTGCCATGTTGCTATTGATTTTAGGCTAAATTGTGTTGCTACTGATATTTTTGAACCAGATAATTAAACGCTGCGGTATAACCAAAAGCGCCCATGCCACAGATGACGGCTTCAGCTTTGTCGCTAAAATAAGAATGCTGTCGAAATGGCTCACGCGTGTGAATATTGGAAAGATGTACTTCTATAAAAGGTTTATTCACGGCGAGTAGCGCATCGCGAATTGCCACCGATGTGTGAGTAAAGGCAGCGGGATTGATGATAATCGCGTCAATCTGCTCATCAGGATCTGTGGTCAACAAACCGTGATGATGGATTTTATCAATCAGGGCAGATTCTTGATTTGTTTGAAAACAGGTGAGTTTAACTTGATGATTGCTGGCTAGTTGTCTTATATCATCTTCAATATGTTGTAGGGTTTGAAATCCGTAGATTTCTGGTTCTCGCTTGCCAAGCAAATTAAGATTGGGACCATTTAATACTAACACATGGGTTAGTTGGGTCGTTGTTGCTATTGCTGTCGTCATGATGATGCTTCCTTTATCGTGGCTGATTTAAAATTTCCTCAAGTTTTTGCAACCTTAACCTATCAATGGCTTCACCGATCTGTTTGCCGGTCAGCTCGCTTGCCACATCTTTGGCAGAAATTTGAGTTAATTGCGTTTTGATGGTGGCTAACAGCGCGCTTTGTTTGACCTGTTGATAAAGATGAATGACTTGTAAGGCTTGCTCTAAAAGTGAGGTGTCTTTAAGGCTATTACTCAATCTTAACAGTTCAAACAATGGGTCTGCAGTTAAGTGATCGAAATTTTCTAATTTATCAAAGTGCTCAAGAATAAATAACCCCAATCGCTCAGCGTTTTTTGGCACCTTTAAACCTTGGCAAAATTCTAAATACTCAGTGGTTCGGTTATTGTGTTGCTGGTGAGACTTAAAGCAGGTGGCTATAAGGGCGAATTTCATGACGTTGTCCGCTTGTTGCTCTCCTGCCATTCGTAGAGCAGATAGCATTAATTGCCATTGCTTAGGATTATCATTCGATGCTTGATACAGTTTTGGCATAATGACATCGAGGACATTGAGCTGATAAAGCGTGTCAAAATAAATATCCGACCAAGCCTGCGTTAACGCTTTTGAGGTCTCTGACCATACCCGCTCAGCGACAAGATGATTGAGCTCACCTGCGGCTTTCATTTGACTGGTAAGTTTAGCGGTTGTTTCATCGACTGTAAATCCAAGTGGCGCATAACGACTGGCAAAACGGGCAAGGCGCAATACACGTACCGGATCTTCTGCAAACGCGGCGGACACATGGCGTAATTTTTTTTGCTCAATGTCTGCTAAGCCACCATACGGGTCGATGATATCGCGCGCATCAAATTTGCCCCGTTTAAAACCGCAGTCAAACAAGCCGTTGACTTGTATGGCCATGGCATTGATGGTGAGATCGCGCCTGGCTAAATCTTCTTCTAAAGTGACAGCGGCGTCAGCGTGTACGTTAAAACCAAGATAGCCGTTACCGCTTTTGCGTTCTGTGCGAGCCAGTGCATATTCGTCGTGGGTCTTTGGGTGTAAAAAAACCGGAAAATCGGCACCTACTTGCGAAAATCCCAGTTCAAGCATCTGCTCAGGCGTTGCGCCGACCACCACATAATCGTGTTCAGTGACCTCGCGCGCTAATACATAATCGCGTACCGCACCACCGACCAAATAAACTTGCATGACTCCCCCGATGTTTTAATTAAATTAAACCCATAAAAAAACCAGTTTAGAGCACTAAACTGGTTTTATCAATCAACACAAAATTATTTTGCCAATTCCTGCGCTTGCGTTACCGCTACAGCTGTCATATTGACGATACGACGTGCTGTCGCAGAAGATGTCAAGATATGCACAGGTCTTTGCGCGCCCAATAACAATGGCCCGACAGTGACACTATTGGTCGCCGTTTTTAGCAAGTTAAATGCGATGTTAGCCGCATCTAAGTCTGGCATGATGAGTAGGTTGGCTGAACCAGTCAATTTGCTAAATGGGAATGAGGCATGGCGGATACGGTCATCAAGCGCGGTATCACCATGCATTTCACCGTCAAACTCAAAATCAACATTCATATCGGTCAGTAAATCATAGACTTGACGCATTTTTTTGGCGCTTTCAAAGTCAGATGAACCAAAGTTTGAATGTGATAACAATGCCACACGCGGTTCAAGACCAAAACGGCGGACTTCTTGCGCTGCTAATACTGTCATTTCCGCTAGTTGTTCAGCGCTTGGGTCTTCATGCACGTAAGTATCAGCGATGAACAAGTTACGACCTTGAATTAATAAGGCATTTAACGCATAAAAATCTTTAGCATCCGCTTGTTTTTTGATGACGTTTTGCACGTAGTTTAAGTGCAAGTGATATGAACCAAACGTACCACAAATCATACCGTCAGCATCGCCACGTTCAACCATTAGCGCGCCAATCAAAGAAGTTTTACGGCGAACATCACGACGTGCCAATTCAACCGTCACACCATTGCGTTTGTTCATCTCATAATAAAACTGCCAGTAGTCTTTGTAACGTGGGTCGCTTTCGATGTTGACTAGGTCATAATTTTCACCCGCCACCATGCGTAAGCCCAACCGTTGGATTTGGTTGGCAATAATGGTGGGACGACCGACCAAGATAGGTTTTGCCAAGCCTTCATCCACCACCACTTGCACTGCCCGTAATACGTTTTCATCCTCACCTTCACAGTAAACGATACGTTTTGGTTGTTGTTTGGCACGGGTGAAAATAGGTTTCATCAAGAAGGCAGAGTTATAAACAAACTCTGAGAGTTTATCGCGATAAGCACGCATGTTTTCGATGGGTAGCGTGGCAACGCCAGAATCCATCGCAGCTTTGGCAACCGCTGGTGCAATCTCCAAAATCAAATTTGGCTCTAGCGGTCCCGGGATTAGGTATTCACGACCAAAACGTTTGGTTTCATCCACCGTTTTTTGACCTTTTTGTGGGGTGGCTTCCACATGTGCCATAGCAGCAATGGCTCGCACGCAGGCAATTTTCATTTCTTCGTTGACGGTCGTGGCACCCACGTCAAGCGCCCCACGGAAGATATACGGGAAACACAGTGCGTTGTTTACTTGGTTTGGATAGTCAGAGCGGCCTGTGGCGATAATCGCATCGGGACGCACCGCTTTGGCGTCTTCAGGTAGAATTTCTGGGTTTGGATTGGCTAGGGCAAAGATAATGGGATCTTGCGCCATGCGTTTTACCATATCTTGGGTCAGCATGCCAGCGGCAGATAAACCTAAGAACATGTCTGCGCCTTCAATCACATCCGATAAGCTTTTGGCTTCAGTATCGCGGGCGTAACGCTGTTTTGACTCATCGAGGTTTGCGCGGTTGCTGGTGATAATACCTTTTGAATCGCCTACAAAGATGTGTTCTTTTTTTGCGCCCAATGCACAAATCAAATCTAAACAAGAAATTGCTGCGGCACCTGCACCAGATACCACAATTTTGATGTCTTCGATTTTTTTACCGGTAATTTCTAGCGCGTTTAATAACGCGGCCGACGCAATAATCGCGGTGCCATGTTGGTCATCATGGAACACAGGGATATTCATGCGTTTACGCAGTTCTTTTTCAATATAAAAACACTCAGGGGCTTTGATATCTTCAAGATTGATACCGCCAAAGGTAGGCTCTAAAGAGGCGATTGCTTCGATGAATTTATCCGGATCGTTTTGTGCCACTTCAATGTCAAACACATCAATGCCGGCAAATTTTTTGAACAGGACACCTTTACCTTCCATCACAGGTTTTGACGCCAAAGGACCGATATTGCCCAATCCTAAAACAGCGGTACCATTGGTCACCACACCGACTAAGTTGCTACGCGCGGTATAAAGCGCGGCTTTTTTGGGATCTTTTTCAATTTCTAGACAAGGTACGGCAACGCCAGGCGAATAGGCAAGTGCCAAATCCCGTTGGTTGGCAAGTGCCTTGATGGGGGTAACAGAAATTTTACCTGGCCGTGGATTGGCATGATAATGCAAGGCGGCTTGTTCAAATAATTCTTTGTCTGATAAGCCATTGTTGGTCGGCGATAATTTATCCATAATATCCTTCGTTGCGACAGTCGTTTTCGAATCGTAGTGTTCGCTATTCTAGCACTATTGACAGATTGATGACTAGTTGAGTACCCGCAAAAAATAAAACTAGTTAGCTAAAAAATCGCGCTACCGACCTTGTCTATCACCTCAAGATGAGCAGCTGACGCATATTTCAGGCGCATCTGCCAACGGTGGCTCGGTGTCACTTGGCTTGGCTAATGCACTAACTTGGTAAGGATTAGCCAATAGCTGATAGACTCTATCCACCTCGCTCATGTCATTTTGTTCAGCCAATTCAATGGCTTGCTGTGCCATGCTGTTTCTTAGGACATACACGGGATTGTGGCTCATTACCAACTGCAAAGAATCCTGCTGTAATTTGGTATGGTAGATAGCAATCCAGTCCGCTAAGGTGGCATTAGGTTGACCGTTACTGCTACTAATTGAAATTTTCAACTGATTAAGTAAATTAAATTCATGTAATAGGTTTAATTTATCATTGGGCTTGGCGTCAGCGACAATAGCTACCAGCGCTCGCAAGCTGTTGGTAAAGTCAAGTTTGTTTTGCTGCATAATCTCTAAGTACTGCAAAGCAAAGTCACAGTTTTCTTCACTGATGGCTAAGCCAAATTTTTGGCAGAGACCTTGCTGATAGTAGTGATAAAAAATCTCACCAAAACTGTCTAAAATGTCGGTTAACTGCTCGCGCGACAAGGTTTCTGGCGGATGATTGGCGGTCAGTTTTTCGCCATTAAGGCGTAAAAATAAGGTAATCAGACGTGACAAATTCCAAAGTCCAATGGAAGGCTGGTTTTGATAAACATAACGCCCGTTGTAATCAGAATGGTTGTTGATCCAAATCGGATTAAAGCGCTCCATAAAGCCGTAAGGACCAAAATCGATGGTCGCGCCCGTGATAGATAAATTGTCAGTATTCATCACCCCATGGGCAAAGCCAATCAGCTGCCAATCCGCCAAGGTTTTGGCAGTTTTATCAACGACTTGTCTTAAAAAATCTTGAATGGGCGTGTCACTGTCAAAACAGTCGGCGAAATAAGTTTTGATGACATAACGGGTAAAATACAGCAATAAATCAGGCGCATAATTTGCCACCCATTCAAAATGCCCGAAGCGAATATGACAATCTGCGGTACGTAGTAGCGCCGCGCCGCGTTCACGTGTCTCACGGTTGACAGGGGTATCTGAAACCACAAAACCCAGTGCATTGCTAGACCGAATACCCAAGCAATTAAGCGCATGACCTGCCAAATACTCTCGCACGACGCTTCGAATCACCGCACGACCATCCCCCATGCGCGAGTAGGGGGTTAATCCTGCCCCTTTCAGATGTAAATCGATCAATTGTCCGTCTTTATCGATTACCTGCGCGAGTAATAGACCACGACCATCGCCTAATTGCCCTGCCCATTGCCCAAATTGGTGTCCAGCATACGCCATGGCTAATGGTTCAAAGCCGTCGGGAACGATGTCACCGCCCAAGATTTTGACCCAATGCTGTATTAAAAATTCATCATCTGCCCAACCAATTTGGTGGGCGACTTGCGGGTTAAAATGTCCTGCCTGCGGGTTGGTAAGCGGTTTGGGGGGTTGTTTATGATAAAGCCTTGGGTCAAGCGTGGCATACGAGTTTTCGATTTTCATAATTTTTCCATTTTGATAGGCATGACTAATCTGGCGGTTAAATGCCCGCTGTTTTGGGGCGTTTTAAGTCATTAATTGCGCTATAATAGCGCGTTAACAGCCGGCTGAAAATTTGATTAAGCTTGCTGACGTTTTTGAAAATTTATATTGCTTACTATACCTTTATCCGACGATAGCGTCTGTGCAATAACTGTGCATGAGGCAATGCCGCTATAAAACTCACTTTTTGCTGTCATTAAGTATTGCTTGATAGAAAATCCGCTTAAAAAAGCAGTTAAAAAACTACCTAAAAAGCCACTTGCGTAAAGGAAGGTCATGCCTACGTTAGATCTGAACAATCCCAACAATGTCTATTTGGTTCAGTCGGGTTTTAATGTCCAAGATATCGAAAAATCGCCTACCTTGGTTAATTTGCTCAATCGATTCCAAGGTAACTTACTCATTGATGAGCAAGATACCACCGTTGGTGCCGGCGCAAAAGCCTACGGCAATACCATTCATATTGCTAAAAGTTACAAAAATTTTTTGAACATCGCCCATGAGCTAGGGCACGCAACCGGTCAATACCAACAAATCAATCGTGATAAAAACAATTTGTATCAATTTGATACACCACAAGCCTATGGAATGGCACGCGCCAAAGCAGAGGGTGAGGCAACTTATTATGAGTTTTTGGTGGCAAAAGAATTAGGCTATCAACGGTTTGTCAAACCCTTGTGGCTTGATAACGCGGCAAAACCGCAAGATAAAGATGTGTTTACTGAAGTTGATGAAATCATGCGCCAAGCTATCAGTGACAACGACAAAATAACCCAATTGGCAGTGCTCAACCAGAGCATGTTGCCCAGTGGGCAGTTTCATGCGCCACTTTATACCTATGATGAATACAATACCTTGGTGTTCTTGAATAACCGTTTTGCTATTTCGCGTATATCGCAAGATTATCAGCAAGCATTTGGCAAGCCACTGGATTGGAACAGTTATGAAGCCAAATCCCTTGCTAATAAAGCTAACCAGCATTTTGGCACCTTAGCTAATGACGTCATCATCAATCACCATATTGACGGTTCTGTACTTGGACAGCAGGGTGTAGGGGATTTATTATGGGGTAGTCAGGGGGACGATGTGCTAGTGGGTAATAGCGGTCAAGATCGGCTGCTAGGCGGTGCTGATGATGATGTGCTCATCGGCAATGCCGGTAATGATGTGCTGGTGGGTGGCACGGGCAATGATTTATATTATTTCACCAAAGGATTTGGTCATGATACCATCATCAATGTGGGCGGTGGTAAAGATACGCTTTATCTTGCGGATAGAGGCTATGACGAGTTGAGCCTAGTCACTCAAGAAAAGCAGGATTTAACGCTGGATTTTGCAACTAGTTCGCCCAATGACAATGAGAAAACCCATAAAGCGACTGATGATCAACTTACCATCAAAGATTTTTATTTGGGCGGCGATAACGCCAGTTTAGCCATCGGTTTTGCAAAAGGCGGCAACGCCAACCCTGCGACGCTGATGCCAGTCAGTCAATTAACCAGTCAATTAACAAATTTTGGCTCAGTCGCAGAGCGTGATATGACTGATTATCAGCCAGTGCTGCAAAAATCTCTTTTACAATTGGATAAAGTCAATGTTACTGCTACAAACGACAAATAAGCGGTTTGTCACACAAACGCAAAAAGCCACTGTAAGGAAATGCGATGTTACCATTAGAAATTAAATATTTGCAAAACGCTCAATATGAACCAACTCATGCAGCGATGCTGGCACGCGTGTTATCGCGTATCGAGCAAAAAAAATCTGCCAGCAGTGAGCAGGCGCAGCTTAGCGCTGATGAGTTATGGATTGTAGATCATGATAATGTGTTTACGCTGGGTCAAGCGGGCAAACCTGAACATATTTTGCAAAGAGATAATACCCCCATCATCCACACCGATCGTGGTGGTCAAGTCACTTGGCATGGTCATGGGCAATTGGTGGTATATTTTTTATTTGATTTAAATGCGTTGGGGTGGGGCGTGCGCGATTTGGTCAGCAAAGCTGAAACCATCATCATTGATGTCATCACGCCTTATTTGCCGCCAGATTTTTATGCCAAAGCGCGTGCGGATGCGCCAGGGGTGTATGTGTATAACCAAGACGATTTAGAACTTGGTAAAATTGCGTCACTGGGATTTAAAATAAAACACGGCTTTAGTTATCATGGCATCGCCATCAATGTACAAAATGATTTGACCCCGTTTCAAATGATTAACCCTTGTGGCTATGCCGGCATGACCATGTTGCGTCTAGCAGATTTTGCGGACGTGGATTATCAAATATTTACCCAACAATTCATCAACCGTGTCAACCAAGAACGTCAATTTAGCCTAAGCAAACAAAATCTTGCTAGAGGCTTAAATATAAGAGACTTTAATATAATTGTGTTTAATTCAAAGATTGATTAGAGTAGGTAATGCCTTTAGCTTCATACACTTGGTAAGTCGCCTGCAGTAAATCATCAATATACGGATTGGATTGGTGTGCCAGTACATTCATAAAAATCGGGGTTGTCGCATCTTCGTGACGTAGTCGATGATAATGAATTTGCTCGGTACGGACGGTTTTTAAACTATCAGGCACTAAGGTGATGCCTTCACCTGCCGCCACCAAGCCCAAAGCAATTTGGATATCGCGCACTTTGGTGGTCAAATGAGGTGACAACTGATGGCGGGCAAACAAATACATGAGTTGGTCAGTTTCGCCATTCAATAGCGGATTTTGCAGGATTGGCAAGGGCGTGCGATGATACAAAATGAGCGTATCTTCTAGCAGCTCCTTAAATGCGATGCCGATATCATCGGGGCGTGATGCCAAGGGGTGCGCCATCGGCAGTGCCACCACAAAGCGTTCATGCCGTAAAAATACCTGTTGTACAAAGTTGTCATTGTGTCGAAATCTTCCAAACCCTACATCGATGTCTCCCGACTTTAGTGCTGACATTTGCTGCTCTGAATTGATTTCGACTAGCTTGATATCCAAATTGGGGTGTCGCTGTTTGACTGTAGAAATAATCTCAGGCAACAAACCGTATAGCACTGAGGCGACAAATCCAATCGTAAGATGATTGCTTCGATGCGGCTGGGCAAAGCGCTGAGTCAACTCACTGGCTTGCTCAAGTTGCAACAATATTGGCTCAATCTGTGCCAAAAAAAAATGCCCTGCTGCAGTTAAGGTCATTGGGCGGTGATAGCGATCCAGCAATTCGACACCCAGCTCGCTTTCAAGTTGCTGGACATGGCGGCTTAACGATGGCTGAGATATAGCCAAGGTTTTGGCAGCTTGGCTAAAACTGCCTGCTTTTGCCACTACCAAAAAATAGGTGAGTTGGGAAATATCCATATCAATACTCAATGATCATTAAAGCGTTGTGTTATTTGGGTTAAAAACTGTTTACTTATTCAATAAATTTGCTATCAAGCCAAACCATTAAATCAATGTCACTAAATCAATGTTACAAAAAATGTCAAATTTATGTCCCAAGTTCAAGATATTCTAACCAATATATTATAAAATTTGGGCAATACTATGCTAAAAACATTATGCTAAAAACCTTACGCTAAAAAAAGTTTAAACCTCTAGATTAAGTTGCTCATTATGGCCATCCGTCTACCCAAGCCAAAAAAAGCCCAGTCTTTACCCCCCATTGAACCCAGTTTCGATAGTATGCATCAAGTTGATGAAATAATTGAAACTGAAGCTGGTACGTCTTTTGTCACGCTAACCGAGATACATGAAGGCTTTAATAATCGTCGGTTTTTTGATTGGCACGGTCGGGTTAGCCGTGTTCAGTTTTTAGTGTATTCTACCTTTAATGCGTTGATAGCACTAATGCTGGTCGCTTTTTTATTTGTGATGATTGGTGGCTTTCAAGGCATGGTAAATGCCAGTAGTGAGCAGTTGCCGATGAGTTTGCTCGGCGCAAGTAGTGTGGGTGTGGCGGTTTTGTTTTATCTACAGCTTGCCGTTAGCAAATGCCGCTTTAATGACCTTAACAAAACAGGGTGTCTTGCGCTATTGATGCTAGTGCCTGGGGTAAATATCTTAGTTTACCTTTACTTGCTAGCAGTCGAAGGGACTGCAGGCGCCAATTATTATGGCTTACCTGCTAGACCTGCTACCCAGTTAAAAACGGTACTGATGGTATTGATTCCGCTTTTAGTCATTTCACTTATCGGTTTGTTAACCCAAGTTGTCGTGCCCAGCTATCACAGTTATCAAGTGATGAAAAATAGTAGAGACGCTCAAAACAATGTCATTGTGACGGCAACAAACCCTAGCCAATCGGCACAGACATTGCCTGCAACTGCTTCAGCGGTTGCCGCCTCGACCCCTCAACCAGAGAATTTAAGAACAGAAGCGGTAATAATTACCGGTGAGCAATTAGGGAACGGCGTGGCTTCCACCCCACAACCCCCCGCGCCAGCGAACGTCAATCCCACTACAACCACCAATCAAGTGTCAGACACGCTTGCCAATACGCCAAGTAGGACTAATCAGATGCCTGAGGTGCCAACTGACGCCGTTAATTCTAATAGCTCAAATCCCAATACTCAAAATCTTAATATCCCAAATCAAGGTTCAAATGATCGCGCGCAGACGGGCAGCAATCCAACAACGAATGCCACTAATAGTCAAGGGGTGGTTTCTTATGAAGACTTTGTCAAAGCCTCTGAACAACAAATATTTATCGATAGAAGATAATTTGTTTAAAGCAAAGGTTAAATAAATGGTTTAATCCTGATAAAAGTATAAATTAACTGTCAATTAGTTTAACTGTTAGCGGTTTACAAACGGTTTCAAATCTGCACATTTGCTAATACAAGTTAGCTAAGTATAACAAAACCACAATCAAACCTATGATTAAATAACGGCATGATATCCCTATAATGTTATCTATCAAGAAGGGGTATTTAACATGAAGATTAACAAAACACATAACGATATAAGGAGTGGCTTAGCATCTAAAAGTCAAAGTTTGGCGTCTCAGTTAGTTTTTGCTGACGTGGCTGAGCATGATTATCGCCAGGCAACCGTCAAATCGGTATTACCGCATTCGCTTAGTTCTCAAACTTATTTGGCAGATTACTCATATAATTTTTTTACCATAAAAGATGAGGACAATCAATTAACCAGAGACTTACGGTTTAAAGATATTTTTAACAAGTCTGCAAAGTTACCAAGAAAATCAGCCATAGATGATTTGACGAATGATTTAACAACCGATAACAAAATCGATAATGAATCTTGGCGATATCATCGTAAATGGCTCAGTGTCGTCTTTATGATTTGGTTCTTTTTAGCGGTCGGTTTATTGCTAAACGCTGCCTATTATTAGCTAAAAGTATTAGTTACAACAGTTTTTTAGATGAATCATTACATTTCACCATGTGATGATTTTTTTTGGCTCAAATAAATGAAAAAAGTTTTATAATGAAGTAATTGTGATAAACCAACCAGTTAAAAGGAAATCGCTTGCTAGTCACTCAAACGGATGCTAATACGCCAACTATCGATTCAATGCTCGATAATCAAACAAAAACTAAGAATAATACAGCTATAGATTTGCTGGCACTTATCACCGATACCATGCCGCAGTGGAAAGTGCATCGATGTCAAGTGACGGACGGGGTTATCTCACAGCATTTGCCTATGAAATTTATTTACCATTATGAGTATTTATCCGACTTACTCAAACTGCAGCATCCGTTAAATGGTCAATTGCTAGCAAGCTTTGATCGATTGCTGACGCGAGAACAATTTGCGCAAATGCTTGGCATTCATCTGAGCCAAGTTGTCAATCCTTGGCAAATAAAGTTTGCTGGCAAATTGGTGGTGTTTTACCAACAACCTGATATTGCATTGCGTTTGCATTGGGTGAATACTCGCAAAACATTTGAGCCTATCTACCTCTCATCAAAATTATCTCAAACAGAAGCTTTGCCCTATGCGATTGATAATGCTTTTAGCAATTGGCAGATTACCGGGGTAGAAATTATTCAAAAAAATCCACAGATTGAGCTTGTGTATGACAGTGATGACACCAATGGCACCCAAACCATTTTGCCTTCCACCCAATTTGTGCCCGTGCCTGCGCCGTTAGCCCATTGGATGATGGCATATTTTCAGTCGCATCCTGTCATTGCCAACGAATGGTTGGCGCTAATCAAATCAGAAGCGCAATTCTATGCCCAAACACAGCAGTTTATTGCCGACCCATGACTTTTATGCGTATCTTTTTAGCCTTAGCTTTTAGTCATACCAGTCATGCCATTATCAATACTAGCAAAGCCCTAAAATTTTTATACGATTAGCCAATGTTATTGGTTACAATATGCTTATGTTAATTCTAGTGCTCGACCTTATAATTGCACTAGTTTTTGGTTTTAATCGGGTATTGCTGGCAGGCTTTTGACAAGCTGGCATCAAAATATTTAGTGATTCATATTTAGTAATTTATATTCAGTGATTTGGATGGTTGGGGAAGCATAACTTTATGGAAGGCTCGATTGATCTCGTTAGTTTGGTGACGCATGCCAGTATTTTCGTCAAAATTATCATGGGCATTTTATTATTTGCTTCTTTGTTGTGTTGGGTCACTATTTTTCGTTTAAGTAGTCGTTTGGCAATTGCCACGCGCGCCGATAATTATTTTGAGCAAACCTTTTGGTCAGGGGTTGAATTGCCAACCCTATACAAAGGCGTTCAAGGTAATCCTGATAGAAGTGGACTTGAGCAAATCTTTTTTATTGGCTTTAGTGAGTTTTTAAAACTGCTCAAAAACACCCAAGCACGTAGCGAAATCATTGAAGGCGTCGAGCGCAAACTTCGCGTTGGCTTAGGTCGTCAACAACTCGAGCTAGAGCAAGGATTACCGTTACTAGCCAGTATTGCTTCGGTCTCGCCTTATATCGGTCTGCTTGGCACAGTCTGGGGAATTATGACGGCTTTTATGGGCTTATCGACTTCTGCGCAAGCCACACTAGCTGCGGTTGCCCCTGGTATTGCCGAAGCCTTGATTGCCACGGCGCTCGGGTTATTTGCTGCGATTCCAGCGGCTCTGGCTTTCAACCATTTTACCGCAAAAAACGATAAAGTTTATCAAAGTCGTAGCCTGTTCTGTGATGAGATGACGGGCATGTTGCTGCGACAAACTGTGGATACGACTACCAATTTACCGACGGGGCTAAATTCACCTGCTATGATGCCACCGCTCGCTCGCTAGATAAATGCTAAACGCTAAATGCTAAATGAATGTTAGATAAATTTTATTGAACAACTTGACACTATGAAAGCAAACCCTTACAGCCGTAACCGTCCTCAAAAACTCAATGCGGGTATGAATGTGGTGCCTTATATTGACGTTATGTTGGTGCTGCTTGTTATATTTATGGTGACCGCGCCCATGCTAACGACGGGGGTGGATATTGATTTGCCAAAAGCGCAAACCAAATCACTACAGCAAGGCACGCAGTTACCGGTGATTGTGTCACTAAAATCTGATGGGCAGCTATATTTAAGTACTCAAGACAAAACCGATGAGCCAATGAGCGAAGCGGCACTAATCGCGACTTTGAATAATTTACAATCTCAGCCTCAATACCAGTTCGATGGTAAGCCCAATGTCAATGTGATGATTAATGCCGATCAAAATAACCAATATGGTGATATTATCCAATTGATGGCAAAATTGCAGCAAGCGGGCATACAAAAGGTTGGGCTGTTAACGGCACCGCCAAAACCAGCCAGCAAGTAGCTTTTTAATCAAACAGCTTTTAAATGAAGCAGCTTTTTAATCAAGCAGCCTTCTAATACGATGACCTTTTAATTTTTGATTGAACATTTTTGCTAGAATAAGGAAATACTGAGACGATGTATGCTGAAGTGACCTCAGTCTATGTACCCGTCAAAACACCCGATTACCCGGTATGGGCGATTGTTCTCAGTGCCATTGCCCATGCGTTGGTGGTTGGGTTATTGTTTTTCTTTTATCATAACGCCCCACCAGCGCCCATGGAAACCTCTTTGATTACCCCTGAGCAGTTGTCAGCAATGCAAGGGCAAATCAAAGCCAACCAACAAAACGAGCTTGCGCAAAACCAAGCCACGGCTGGCGAGATGGCTGGTGCGCCCACACCGTCTTTAAATTCCCAAACCCTATCAACTGTGCCAATGAACACGCCCCATTCGACCTCAACCAATCAAATTGAAACGGTGAAAGATAATTTGGCCGCCAAGCAGGCGCAATGGGAAAAAGAGCAGGCGCTATTTGCTGAAAAGTTAGATCGGGAAGTAGCAGCCGAAAGACAGAGCGTGATTGATGAATTAAACCAGCACAATGAAATCCAGCAGCGAAATCTGCAAGATTATAAAATTGCCGAAAGCAATATTGATGAGGTAAAAAAAGAAATACGCGCGAACAATGCCGCTTATAATAAAAATCTCAATGCCAATAGCGAGCGGCAAAGTGACAATAATATAAAATCACTGGATTTGGGTAAAGATGGTCAATCTACAGGTGCAGTGCAATCGCAATCATCTGGCGGTCAAGGTTCTAGCAAACGTGGTGGTGCATCGGGTGGGAGCTCGGCAGGCTATGTCAGTCAAGTCATGGCGATGATTGATGCAAACTGGAATGTACCAACCAATAGTAATGGCAATTCATTAACGGCGTCATTTAGCATTGCTGCGGATGGTACAATTAGTAATATCACTATTCGCGGCAGTAGTGATGCGGCTTTTAAAGCAAGCTTACAACAAGCAATCAACCAATCAAGTCCACTGCCACCACCGCCCAATGGGGCAAGAAGCATGACAGGCAATTTTAAAGCTAAATAGTAAAAATAAGTAGTAAAGCTAAATAGTGTGGTAGCGCTTAGTCTTGCCCAATCTTTTTTGGCGATCAAAACAATGCTATTATTTTAAAACCACTTTTTTAATAATTATAAATGTTGCAGGCTAATTATGAACCAGACTTTTTTTAAAGCGACAGTCGTTGCCTTGGCTACCACTGCGATGCCACCTCTAGCGAACGCTGCTGATAATGTTGACTTTACCCTAGTCAAGCAGGCACCACGGTCAAACTTGCAAGTCGCCATCGTACCATTTGCTGGCGCAGAGAGTATCTCAGGGATTGTCACCAATGATTTGACCAATTTGGGGCAATTTACCTTAGATAGTAATTTACCAGAGCGGCCTCATAGCAGTAGTGAAGTCACTTTGCCTGTCTGGCAGCATAACGCCGTCCCTTATCTGGTGGTCGGCAATACGCGCAGCAATCGTGGCAATGTTGAAATCAATTTTGAAGTGATTAATGTGGCGACAGGCGAGGTGATACAGGGTCTGCAAACCGTCACCACAAGAAATAACTCGCAAAGTTTGCGTATGGCAGGGCATAAGGTTGCTGACCGTATCTATGAGATATTGACAGGCATCAAAGGCGATTTTTCTGGGCGCATTGCGTATGTGGTGGAAACAGGCAAGCCTAAAAACCGTGTGTCACGTTTGGTCATTTCTGACGTGGATGGGTTTAACCCAAAAGTGATTTATGAGTTTAACGGTACCATTAAAACCCTAAACACCTCTGCTGACAATCAAACCTTTACTTTCCAAGTTCAGCCCGACAAGCTAGGCTATCCGCAGGTCATGTCTGCCAATATTGTTAGCGGGGCAGTCAGCAATTTGACGAATTTTAAAGCCATGAACTATGGCGCATCCGTGAGTAAAGATGGTCGTGTGATATTTAGTAGCAGTTTTGAGAACGGCATACCGCAGATTTATTTGGCGCAAGGTGGCAATTCTCGTCGCTTGACCAATGACCCTGTCGGGGCTATTTATCCTAGTTGGGCGCCTGATGGGCAATCGTTTGTCTATACTTCAGATAGAGCCGGTGGTAAAAAAGGCGGTAATAAAGGTCAAATTTATCTCTACAATCTGGCAACCGGTAGTGAACAGCGTTTGACGGGCGGCGGACTGAGCAGCATGGGGCGCATCAGCAATGATGGTAAAAAAATGTCCTATTTGTCAGGTGCCAATCAAGGCGCGGTGATGGATCTGGGTTCGCGCTCGGTAACTGCTGTAAATAACGTTGGGTTAAGTGAAGCCCCAGGTGTCTCACCCAATGGACAACATTATATTTACTCCAATAAAAATGTCATTACCATTGTATCCAATGGCAAATCCATCAGCATTAGCCCCTCCCAAAATGGCGTACCCAATGGCTTGATTTATGGACCACTTTGGCTCAATCCAGACGCCAATAATGTTTTGCCGTAACGAAACCTCAAATACCATGAAGCATGTTTATCAATTACCCCGTTTATGGTGCGCCGCTGTTATGGCAATTGTCATGGCAATTAGCTTGGCTATGACAGGGTGTCAGACTATGGGCTCGCCATCAACAACCTTATCTAACACCTCCTTGCAAAGTTCGGCCTCATTGCCCAAAGTCATAGCGACTGCGCCAACTAATTTGCCGCACATGGATGCTAGCCAGCTGTCAGGCAAGTTAATTTTTATTTATTTAACCGGATTTGGGGAAAATCGCCAAGCGCAGCTGATTGAAACCCAAATCGATGGCAGCGACCCAAAGACTTTGTATAAGGTCAATGGGACGATAATGAGCTTATCCGCCAGTCGGTTAGGCGACCGACTGATTTTTACAGTTCAAGCAGGCAAAAGTTATCCTCAAGTCGTTATCCTTGATAGAGCAACTTTGCAAGTTACTGATGTTTCTGGGGTTTCTGCCAAACGTACTCATAATTTTAGCGGGGCAATCTCCCCCGATGGACGCCAATTGTTACTAGCAAATAGCCAAATGGGCAATCCAGAGATTTTTTTGACTGATAGCAGCGGCAATATAAAACAACAACTGACCCATCAACCAGCGATTGATTTAGCCCCTGTGTGGTTGCCAGATAGTCAATCCTTTATATTTACGTCAGATAAAGTCAAATTTTTACAACCCCAACTTTATCAGTACTATTTTGCAAAACAACAATTTTTGCCTTTAAACTTGCCTGGTAAAACCAATGCCATCGCTCGGGTTAGTCCCACGGGGCGTTTGATAACCTATGTCAGCGATAATAGCCAAGGCAGGCTCGCAGATATGGCAACTAAAAAAAGCATCGCTATCAATAATGAAGGATTGGCTGAACCTGCCAACTTTTCGCCCGATGGCAACTATTTGCTGTATTCGGCAAAAAACCGCATAAAAATCACCCCAGTACCGACTTTTGAGACGTTGACACTGCAGCAGTCACCTGCTAGCTGGACGATTCAGTTTGCCGATAGCAACCACCAACCATTTACCATTCGAGAGCCGATTTGGGTAAACTATTAATTGTCAATAACAATCAATTGAAATTCTATACTACGACCCGATAAAAAAGTAATAATCATTGATGGAAAATTATAATGAACCTAGAAAAACCAACAGACTCTCACACACCTGACCCAGCCAACCCACAATTTGGTAGTGGGGCGAATGGTTATCCATCAGCGTTACCGCAATACACGCAGCTCAGTCAAAACTTACCGGTGACCCAAAGCCAAATCAGTTATAACCACATTACTTATGCGCTTGCGCTGTTTAGTTATTTTACCGCGGGACTGACTTGGATTATTCCCATTGTGATGAATTACTTAAAGCGCGATGAGGCTAGGAACACGTGGCTTTATAGTCACTTTGATTGGCAAATCAAAACATTTTGGTACAGCATATTTTTTTGGGTGATTGGTTTTGTCATGGTGATTTTTGCAACGGGTGGGCTATTTTTTGGCGCCGCCGTTGATAGCAATCATACGATGGGTGGTAGCTTTATTGTCGGTGCTTTAGGCGGCTTGATAATCGTCGCCACAGTCTTATGGCATCTGTACCGCATTGTTCGTGGTTGGATTGCCTTGTCAAATGGTCGAGCCGTGCCTTAGCCTTCGATATAGCAGTTAAGGCAAATAAAATTGCAGGTGTTTATTTAGTGTCAACACTGATATAATAGCTTTTCTGATTTTGACGAGATAGTCATCACACAGCACGTTAACGGGTGCTATCTCTCAAGCTAAATAGGTTAGTTCTGCTTGTATAAAGGGCAGAGTCAATTAGATTCACCCATGCAATGTGAGTGCTTATTCAACTATGTATGCCTTTCTTCGTCCGTTCTTATTTAATACCGATCCTGAAAAAGCCCACGAAATCACATTATCGTTACTCGAAAAATCGCAAAAATTTGGCATGCTCGGGTTTTTATACGGTAAACAAGAACTAACAACTGAATGTATGGGGTTAACCTTTACCAATCCGGTTGGTTTGGCAGCAGGGCTTGATAAAAACGGCGAATATATCGATGCGTTAGCGGCATTGGGTTTTGGCTACATCGAAATTGGTACGATTACCCCAAAACCACAGCCTGGCAATGACAAACCCCGTCTATTTCGTATCAAAGAAGCCCATGCCATTATCAATCGCATGGGATTTAATAATAAAGGCGTCGATTATCTCATTGAGCAAGTCAAGCGTGCAAAATATCAAGGCATTTTAGGTATTAACATTGGTAAAAATGCCAGCACGCCGGTTGAAAATGCCCTAGATGACTATATTTATTGTCTAGAGCGCGTGTATCCTTACGCGTCTTATATTACAGTGAATATTTCCTCTCCCAATACCAAAAACCTGCGTGACCTACAAAGTGGTGATGCGCTTACGGCGCTGCTTGATGGTATCAAATCACGCCACAGCCAACTGGCTAGCCAACATCAGTATTATGTGCCATTAGTGCTGAAAGTTGCCCCAGATTTGGAAGAAGACCAAATTGATTATATTGCCAAAGAATTGGTGCGTTTTGATATTGATGGGCTGATTACCACCAATACCACCCTAAGCCGTAATGGGGTAGAAGATTACAAAACCAGTCAAGAAGCAGGCGGGCTATCAGGTCGACCACTCAGTCACCGTAGCACCCAAGTTCTTGAGCAGTTTGCCGAACGCTTACCAAACTCAGTTGCGCTTATCGGCGTAGGCGGCATTGACAATGGTCAACGTGCGGTTAAAAAGATTGAAGCAGGTGCGGATTTGATTCAGCTCTATAGTGGTTTGATTTATGAAGGACCAGAGCTCATTCAAACCTGTGTTGAAGCCATTGACGGTTATCGTCTAAGCCAACTTTCACCGTCTACTTTGTAAATCCCATAACACGAGCTTGACCCGATGACTTTGTTAGATATGCTAGTGTTGTTTGTATTGTTTATTGGGTTGTGGCAGGGATTTAATAATGGCTTGATGCGCTCACTGGTAGGCATGTTTGGTTGGCTATTAGCACTGCTGCTAGCCAGTTATTTGGCAAAACCTTTAGCGCCGTTTTTTGTTTCACTGACTGGATCAACCGGCCTTAGTATCATTGCGGCATTCTTGGCAATTGGCTTATTTGTCATCGTGGGACTGCAAATCGTATTATGGGTGATGAGTAAAACCTTGCAAGGTCTTAGGCTGAGTATCTTAGATAAATTGGCGGGCGCAGGGTTTGGCTTGGTCAAAAATTTGGTCATTGTGTTGATGGTGCTCAGTTTATTGATGCCTTTTTTCAGTCAACGTGACTTTTGGCAGCAGTCTAAGTTTGCCAATGCGCTACTGCCACTGGCACCTTTTGCCACACAAATCACCCAACAGCTTGCTACCACGCTGGGTAAAACCGCTGCCGATAAAATGGGTCAATAGTGGGGCAAATGGGTCAATAGCATAGGTAAGTTTGATTGACGGCTAAAGTATTGTAATTGTCAGCCGGCAAAAAAGCTAGTTTCATTCAATTTTCATCAGGTCTCTTTTCATCAGGTCTCATAGCCATCGGTGAAAAATTAAAGGGGTAAAATATGTGTGGAGTTGTCGGTATAGCCGCTCACAGTGAGGTTAATCAAATGCTATACGATGCGCTGACTATGCTGCAGCATCGTGGGCAAGATGCCGCGGGTATTGTGACATGTCAAGATGGCCGTCTGTTTTTGCGTAAAGAAAATGGCATGGTGCGCGATGTGTTTATGACCCGTCATATGATGCGTCTTGTCGGTCATCAAGGCATCGGGCATGTACGCTACCCAACGGCTGGTACGTCTAGCAGTGCGGAAGCGCAGCCTTTTTATGTCAATTCGCCGTATGGTATTACTTTAGCGCACAATGGTAATTTGACCAACGCCGAAGAGATTGCCAAAGAACTGTTTATGGAAGATATGCGCCATATTAATACCGATTCTGATTCCGAAGTCTTGCTCAATGTGCTAGCGCATGAGATGCAAAAACTCGGTATCCAGCATCCCAGTCCCGACGATATTTTTGAAGCGATGACCTCTGTCTACAAACGTATCGAAGGCGCGTATGCGGTAGTTGCTATGATTACAGGCTATGGTATTTTGGCATTTCGTGACCCCAATGGCATTCGTCCGCTGATTTTTGGACAACGATTAGCGGAAAATGGCGGCTTTGAATATGTGGTGGCCTCTGAGTCAGTTGCGTTAACTGCATTGGGTTTTGATATCGTTCGAGATGTGAAGCCCGGTGAAGCGATTTTTATTGATGAAAACAATAACTTCTTTAGTCGCCAATGTGTCGAAGCCAAAGAGTTTAGACCTTGTATTTTTGAATACGTCTATTTTGCCCGCCCAGATTCGATTATCGATAATATTTCTGTTTATAAAGCCCGTATGCGTATGGGCGAGACTTTGGCGCAGAAAATCATCAAAGAATGGGGCGAAGATCATGGGATTGATGTGGTTATTCCTATTCCTGATACCTCACGTACTTCTGCGATGGAGCTTGCCCAGCATCTAGGCGTGAAATACCGTGAAGGCTTTATGAAAAACCGTTATATCGGTCGCACCTTTATTATGCCAGGCCAACAGCAGCGCAAAAAATCGGTACGCCAAAAATTAAGCGCGGTGCCGTTTGAATTTAGAAATAAAAACGTATTGTTGGTCGATGATTCAATTGTACGTGGCACGACTTGCCACGAAATTATCCAAATGGCACGTGACGCTGGCGCCAATAATGTGTATTTTGCCAGTGCCGCGCCACCTGTCAAATATCCCAATGTGTATGGTATTGATATGCCAGCGCGCAATGAGCTGATTGCCTCAGGTCATAGTGTGGAAGAAGTTGGTAAAATTATCGGCGCGGATCGTTTGATATTTCAAGATTTGGATGACTTGATTGAAGCGGTACAAGACAAACACAGCGATGCCAAAAAATTTGACTGTTCGGTATTTGACGGCAAATACATCGCCGGTGGTATTGATGAAGATTACTTGGATGAATTACAGCGTAAACGCAGTGATAAAGCCAAACAGAAAAAATCTGGGATACAAGACGTGGCTGATACGCCTGTGGATATCGTCGGGGTGCAAACCGAGGTATAAGTTATCCTGCATAAAAAAAGCCCAAGTTGGGCTTTTTTTATGGCTATTGAAAACCTATCAGATTTAGTAGCCATAAAAATCCATTAAGGCTAGCAATCCCCACCAGCATACTTAGCAATAATTGCTTTTTCCAATGATAGCTGAGCAACACCACTAAAAGCGCCAATATCTCTGACACAAGCAATGGCGATAAGCCCAGACTCATACTCATAGCGTTGGGCATAGCGTTGGGCATAGCGTTGGGCTGCTGCCAATGCAAGGAAGTTAAAATCAACAGCGTCATCACGGATAATGGCAATGCTTTATTCACCGCGAGCAACAAGGGGGCATCCAATAATCGCTTTGGCAAAATTATCGGGGTCAAGCGGGTGAGAAAAGTCACCAAAGCCATAGCAAAAGTAGCGGCGACTAAATAAACGTTATCAGGTGGTGGGTTCATAATATTCTAACGATTAATGGATAAATTTTTTGGCGGTTGAGCTGTCAGATAGTTTGAACTGTCAGAGAGCTTGCTGATGAGTGGATTTATTGCCCATCAAAAAATGGATGATAATGAGTCCCAAACTCACGCAAATCGCTGATAGTAGCAACCAATCGGATATAAAATAAAACGCCGCTATAAATGCAATGATGGCGATGAATATGGGATAGTAAGCCTTGACCGCTTTAAACTGCTCGTAGGCTAAAATAGCAAATAAGCACACTAATGCAAAATCCAAATGGGGCACCCAATCATTGAGCCCTTCACCCAGCAAAATGCCCAATATGGTACCGATAACCCAATAACACTGATTAAGAAAACTCACCGGTAGTATGAGTCTTTGGCGTTCATTTTCATCAAGGGTGGTTAACACGGAGAAAGTTTCATCGGTTAACGCAAACAAGCAATAAAATCGACGGATATGATTGGTTGGTAATTGTTTTAACAAAGGAATGGCATAAAAAGCATGACGCAAATTTATGGCTAAGGTATTGCTGGCGATGGTTGAGATTCCAACCCCACCCGCTAACAGCGCAATAGAAGCATATTGCGCCGCACCCGCGTATAATACCACACTAGATAAAATCGCCGCCCATATAGGAAGTTTTGCTGCCACAAACAATACGCCAAAGGCAATCCCTGCAGGGATATAGCCCATTGCCACAGGAAAGCTTACTTTAAAAGCCTGTTGCCATAACCCATTTTTCATTAATTCATTTGTCATCATTGCTATTCTTTTTTAAATTTTAGCCATAAAAATACCCTAGCAAGTAGGGTATTTTTCAGCTCAAATCATTTATTGATTATCTAATGCTTTGTTATCATACATAGGCGCATTGCGGTCTTCAAAAACCACTTCATCCTCAACAAATTCTGGTTTGACTTCGACAATAAAGTCTTTGCGCGACATACCTAGCCACAGTGGAATCGCACTGGCGATATACACCGATGAGAAAGTACCTAAAATCAAGCCAATGAGCAATGCTACAGAGAACCAATGTAAGCTTTCGCCGCCAAGCAGCAGCATCGCGACAACCACCAGCAACACCGTTGAAATGGTCATAATAGTACGACGTAGCGTTTCAGTGAGCGATAAATTGACAATTTGCGCTGGGCTTGCACCACGGACACGGCGGAAATTCTCACGGATACGGTCAAAGACGACGATGGTATCGTTAATCGAATAACCAATCAATGATAGCACCGCGGCAAGCACGGTCAAATCAAATGGCCATCCGAAAAGTGCGAAAATACCCACAGTGATAATACTATCGTGAAATAACGCCAACACCGCGCCTAAGGCTAATTTGGCTTGGAAGCGCACCATCACATAAATAAACATACACAGTAATGCCAGTGCCGTTGCCCCCAAGGAGCTGACATAAATCTCATTACCTACTTGACTGCCAACCACGTCAATATTCTTGATGGTAGCATTGTTGTTGGGTAAATCTAACGCAGTATCAAGAGAGTTTGATAACCCTTCGATTTGTTTTTGCGGCGGCAGGCGTACCAAAATTTCTTTGTTACTGCCCAAATATTGCACCACACTGTCATTGATTTTATGGTTCGCTAAGGCTGACTGAACTTGGGCTTGTTGTACCGGTTTTTCATAAACAACCGTGGCTGACACACCGCCAGTAAAGTCCAAGCCTAAATTTAAACCTTTAGTTAAAATAGCGACCAAACTAAGAATCGTTAGGATGGCGGAAAATATGGCAAAAGGTTTAGATACCTTTAAAAAATCAATAATACGCCGACCCGCAAAGAGTTTTTCACCGCCAAAATCGTCTGCCGAAAATTCAGCAGTGGCAGTGTTCGCCACCGCTAACCCAGCGTTTTGGGTTGTCGTATCAGTGGGAGTAGCAGGCTGCTTGACCAAATTTTTATTCACCCCTTTACCATTACGGCGCGGCGTTTTGCGGTGCTGTTTATTTGATGCCATTTCATCACTACGACGTACGCCGAGCTCTGAGAGTTTTTGCTCGGGGTTGATGGGTTCTGAGCCGTCTAAACCGTCTAGATCCTCTAACTTGTCATCATTCATTATTTATTCGCTCCTTAACCAATACTTAGGCGTTTGACAGTTTTGCGGTAGCCATAAGCTAACTGTACCAGTGCACGCGTGACGGTCACTGAGGTGAAGATAGAGCTGGCAATACCAATGGCTAAGGTGACAGCAAAACCTTTAATCGGACCTGTACCAATCGCAAATAAAATAAATGCGACAATCAAAGTAGTCAGTTGTGCATCAAAAATACTGGTAAATGCGCGATTAAAACCCGCCACAATCGCAGATTTGGGTCTGGCGCCGTTGGCAAGCTCTTCACGGATGCGTTCAAATATCAGTACGTTGGCATCCACCGCCATCCCGATGGTTAACACGATACCTGCGATACCCGGCAAGGTTAGCGCAGAACCAATCAATGACATGATGGCTAAAATCATCATTAAGTTAAAAATCAACGCAATATTGGCAATCAAACCAAATAAACGATAAAAAATAATCATAAATAAGAACACGAGTAAGTAGCCGACTTGGGTAGAGAACATACCTTTTTGGATGTTGTCTTGTCCCAATGATGGACCAATAGTACGTTCTTCAACAAAATACATGGGCGCCGCCAGCGCACCTGCACGAAGTAACAAAGCCAGCTCTGAGGCTTCTGCATTGCTATCTAAGCCCGTGATTTGGAAAGTTGAGCCAAAGACGCCTTGAATGGTCGCTTGATTGATAATATGGCTTTCTGCGTAAGGTGTTCTTACTTCTTTATTTTGCCCCGTCACTGGGTCTGGCTGGAAGGTGACACGCTGCTTATTTTCAATAAACAGCACCGCCATTTGTTTGCCCACCGATTTTGCTGTGGTATTTTGCATCAAACGACCACCTGCGTTATCCAGCGTGATATTCACTTGGGGGCGACCGTTTTGATCCATCCCTGCTTGGGCGTCTTGTACATTTCGACCGGTGACCACAGCTTGACGTTCCAATAAGGTTTTTTGTGGGCTATCGACTTGACCAAATGAGTAGGCTTCAGTGCCTGCAGGCAATACCCCAGATGGATTGGCTTGGAAGGTATTGTTTTGGTCAGAGACCATGCGAAATTCGAGATTGGCGGTACGACCAATGACCCGTTTGGCTTCTGCGGTATCTTGTACCCCGGGTAATTCCACCACAATACGGTTGGCACCTTGTGATTGCACCACGGCTTCAGCCACGCCTAGCTCATTAATACGGTTTCGTAAAGTCGTCAAGTTTTGGGTGACCGCATCTTGAGAGATTTGTGAAATCGTCGACTGGGTCAAGGTCATGTTAATCGCTGGACCCCCCGCATTGATGAGCGGTTGTAATTCGTAATTTGTTCCAAAGCGACTACGTAACACATTAATGGCTTGATCACGCGCGGCATTATCGACAAAGTTTAAAGTCAGATTATTTTGCCCTGCTTGTAAATTGGTCACGGCAATTTTTTGGTTGCGTAGCTCTGTACGAATATCTCGGGTTAGGTTTTCCAAACGCTGAGAGACGGTTTTGCTCATATCGACTTCTAGTACAAACCGTACACCACCCCGCAAGTCCAACCCTAATTTAATAGGATTACCACCAATATTACGTAGCCATGCTGGCGTGGTTTGCGCCAAGTTCAACGCCACAACGTAATTGTCGCCAAGCTTTTCTTTTAGCACTTGTTGCGCTTTAAGCTGCGTTTCAGTCGACTCATCACCAATTTTTAACAAGGCTGATTTACCATCAAAACTGTTGTTCTTGGTTGGGATGTTGGCGGCATTTAGGATGGTTTCCGCTTGTTTTAGCACATCATTGGTCAATGTGGTACTAGCGGAAGCCCCCGTGATTTGAACGGCGGGCTTGTCTGGATAAAGGTTTGGTAGGGCATACAAGGTGCTCAGTAGCAGCACAATGCCGATTAAAAAGTATTTCCAAGCAGGGTAGTGCATAATCTTGACTTCTTAAACTTGATTTTTTTTAGGTAACTAGTTGTTCTACTAGGTCTATTAACCGTAGGGCTATTAACCGCGATCAACAAGGCAGTACAATATTATAATAACCAGTTGGCAACTTAACAGAATGCTAGGTCGCCAACCTGACAGGTGAGCTGCATCAGCAATTATTTAAGACTATCAATGGTACCCACAGGCAATACCGAAATGATTGAGGCACGTTGCACCATCACCTCTTGGGTAGTGTTTAATGCCACAACCGCATATTCACCTTGAAGCTTTTTGATTTTCCCCATCAAGCCACCGGCAAATACCACTTCATTGCCTTCTTTAATGGCATCAATCATTTGGCGATGCTCTTTGTTACGACGGCTTTGTGGTCGGATAATAATGAAGTAAAAAATAGCAAAAAAAGCCAATGGCAATAGCATTTGCATAATGGTGGAAGCACCCGTTCCAGTAGGCGCTGCCGCCGCACCTTCCGCATGGGCAGATTGGATAAATGCTAAAATAGCGGTAAGTAGCATAGTTGAAATACCCTTCAATTGAGATTTAGTCATAAAATGGTGGTAAAAACAACCTGTAATGATAACCGATTTAGCGAAATTAATAAATGATTAACCCTTGTTTGGTGAAATAATTCACCGCTGTAAAAACGATGATTGATTTGG
Organism: Moraxella sp. CTOTU49097; assembly: GCF_032064105.1. Lineage (NCBI taxonomy): Bacteria > Pseudomonadati > Pseudomonadota > Gammaproteobacteria > Moraxellales > Moraxellaceae > Moraxella > Moraxella sp. CTOTU49097. Next base: position 310,759 of record NZ_DAMBOA010000001.1, read on the forward strand.
CAATCCAGCGATTTTGGATAGTTTTGGATAGGAGGGTCACAGGGTTTTATTGGGGTTATTCACTATTTTATGCTTGATTATTAACAATGAAGTAACAATAAAGTTAATGGTTATGCTATGCTTAGTTGTAACAAATTATTTCTTTTAGGGTCAAACAATTGGGTGTTACCAATTGAAGGAAAATCTCATGAGTATCACGTTAAATTTTCAACCGATTGATAAAATCCGAAAGCAAGTAAAGTCAAAATTATGGTTAGGGTTAGTCATGGCGACTTCGTTAACCGTCCCAACGCTGGCAAACGCTGAAATCACCCAGCGTGATATCGACAATTACGGTACTGCAATGGCGGCTGCAGCAAATGCTAAAAGTATTTCGCGCGTTGCAAGCCTAGTGGCAGATGATGCCTTGATATCCGTGTCGCGTAAAGGAAAAACCACCACTTTAAATAAAAGCAATTATCTAAACCTGCTGCAAAACAACTGGTCAAAAGCAACGCGATATGGCTATGATATCCAATTAAACAATGTGGTAATTAGCGGTAACCGTGCCAAAGCAGATGCGATAACAACAGAAGTCATCGTCGAAAATAACGTGACGACACGTTTAGTAACAACTTCACGTATTACCTTTGCTGAAAGCGGTAATTCGGTGTTATTGTCTAGGGCGATTAGCCAGCTTGTAATTGAAAAGCACTAAGTTAGTGGTATTAAAAGTGGTGTTAAACAGGGTGGTGCAAAAGTTTTGTGCCACTTTTTTTATGGATTCTAGTATAATTTCAGCCAATATTTAATTTCACTGGCTTGAAATCACAGCCGTTTTTTTATTTATAATGTCAAATTTTAGCTTATATTCTTTCATAGTGTTACGCTATGAGATGGGTATATGTCCTACATCTAAATTGCAAAAAAGAGCTAGGAATTATCATGTTGCTTTCGATAAGCCATTCATCAAAAAAAACTATCAAACCATTAAGTTTAGCTATTTCCTCTATTATTTTGGCAGCCTGTAGCAGTGCGCCAACCAGCACCAACAGTCCAGCGGGTAAACCCATGATTGGATCATCCAGTCACAGCAAAAGCACGGTGCATAGCGCGCAAGAAAATGCAGCCCTACTGGACATGGATAGTTTGGATGAACTTGAAGGCCTGCTTGAAGCCACCGACATGACCATGGTAGAGAATAACGCTTTGTTGGTTCAGCGCTATGGTAATTTGTGGGATAGACTGCGCGTCAATTTTCGTATGAACTCCAATGTGTACGATCCGCGTATTGAAGCGCAAAAAAGTTGGTTTATTAGCCGCCAAGACTATCTAAACCGATTAACAGCGCGTGCTAGCCGCTATTTATACTACACAGTGCGCGAAGCTGAACGTCGCAATATTCCAACCGAACTGGCATTATTGCCTGTCATTGAAAGCTCTTATGACCCCAATGCCAATAGTAACGCGTCTGCTGCAGGGTTATGGCAGTTTATTCCAAGTACAGGCCGTATTTATGGGTTGAATCAAACCAGCACCTTTGATGGTCGCCGTGATGTGATTGAGTCAACCCGTGCCGCTTATGACTTTTTGACCGCCTTGTATAACCAATTTGGGAGTTGGGAGTTGGCATTGGCAGCGTACAATGCCGGTCCAGGCCGTGTCCAATCCGCGATTAATTATAATGCAGCACGTGGTCTACCAACGGATTATTGGTCGCTTAAGTTACCTACTGAAACGATGAACTATGTCCCTCGATTTTTGGCAGTGGCGCAAATTGTCAAAAATCCGAGTACCTACAATGTGTATTTACCCGCAATTGCGAACCGTCAGCATTTTAGAAGTGTCCCTGCCAATGTTGGCGTGAGCTTGTATGAAATTGGCAGTCTGACAGGCGTAAGCTACGATGAACTGCGCGCCCTAAATCCTGCGTTGATTGCAGGTACGGTAGATATGTCGGGCCCAAGCCGTATTTTGATTCCCAATGATCTCAATGAGTCAGTTGACCGTAAAATCACCCAATTACGCGGTAATGGTTATATGAGTCAACAAGGTTATTTGGCAAACAATAGCTATGTCACGCCTAAAACTGTTACACCGACTTATAACACACCGACCACAAACTCTGGCAACCAAACCCGAAATACAACCACAAGTCAGGGTGATTCACTCAGTGCCGCCAAACAAGCCTATAGCAAAAAAGAAACAGTTAACTTGCCATCGTCTAGCAGCGATTTGGCGGCGATGGCAACTAGTATGGTTAAAAACCAAACCACGACTTATATCGCCCCCATTCCTAGTACGTCAAGTATCCAAAGCCGCAATACAGTAATCAAAGAACCACCGATTACCGCCACTGAGCAAAAAATAGTGACCGCTGAAATGCAGTCTACCAATACATTACCAACCACTTCAGCCGTTGTTACTGCCAACAACACCGTGGTGCAAGAGCCGCCTTTATCCAATCAAGAGCGTAACTTGATTGCTAAAGAAATTGAAAAAACCGCACCCCAAGTAGAGCAAGCGATTAACCCTACCGATGGTAATATCAAGCTCAATGCTATTCAGACTCAGCAATCTGTGCTAGAAGCCAAAGGCGAAACCAAAAAACTCAGTTACGAAGAACCGCCAGTGGTGTTGCCAAAAGAGGTCAAAATTACCCAAGCGTCGAGCTTAAATGGCAAAGTCCCAAGCACGGCGCAAGCGACCACGAGCAAATCCAATACCACCAGTGAAAGCAAAGCTGTCACAGTTAGCAAGCAAGCTGCCAAAAAACGTCCAAGTGGCACACGCAGCACCTATCAAGTCAAAGCTGGCGACACCTTGGCAAATATCGCCAGTCGCATGGGTGTAAATTGGCGAGATATCGCTGAATGGAACCAAATTGACCCAAATGCTGCCTTGCTAGCAGGTTCAACACTTTACTTATACAACGCCAAGCCTATCGAACCCAAAGTAGCAGAATCGCCAAAACGTAAAGCCAATAGCTATATCGTGCAAGCGGGGGATACCTTGACAGGCATCGCCGACAAGTTTGATCTAAATGTCAGTGAGTTAGCAAAATTCAATAATTTACCAGTCACTTATCAAGTGCGTACCAACCAAAACTTGTGGTTAATTCCAGACAAAATGCCAGAGCCGCCAGTGGCACAGCCCGCAGCGCAAAAGCCTGCCCCTGCTAGAGCTGAAGTGCAACCGGTATCAAGTCGTTATACGGTTCAGACGGGTGATACCTTGTCGGGTATCGCTGATCGACTGTCCGTATCGCCCAAAGACATTGCCGATGTCAACGGTTTTAACACCAATTATCGTGTGCAAAAAGGGCAAGTCATCATCGTGCCTGTCACAGTTGAAAAGGTCAAATATGCGCTAGCTGGCAAATCGATTAACTACACGGTACGCCCAGGTGATAGCTTAGGTAGCGTCGCCAATAACTTTGATTTAGCGGTAGCAGACTTGGCCAAAGCCAATTATCTAAAACCGACCGCCAACTTAATTCAAGGGCAAAAACTGGTTATTCCTCAAACGGGATTGGGTACGGTGGCTAGTGTGACAGCGACCCGCGAACCTACCGTCAAACGCGACTCTGCGAAACCCGAAAGCAAAAAAGAAACAAAAAAAGAGATCAAAGCAGCCAAAGACGCCCAATCAGAGGATGATAACAAGGCAGCGTCAAAGCCAGTAAGTAAATATAGTCGTGGTGAGGCACAAGGCTACCAAGTAAAATCAGGTGATAGTCTGACAAACTTGAGTGCGAAATATGGCGTTTCTAAAAGTGAACTTGCCGCTTTAAATAACTTAAAAGGTAATGAGTCGTTATTGATTGGTCAAAATATCAAAATTCCGAAAACCACAACAACTTATAAAGTCAAAGCAGGCGAAGGCTTAATTTCTTTGGCAGGACGCTTTGGCGTCAGCCCTAAAGAGTTGGCTAGTTTAAATAACTTGTCACCAACGGCGTCGCTAAAAGTGGGTCAAACCATTACGGTGCCAAAATAGGTTAACTATAGTTTATAAAATAAAAAACCACTATGTAAAAATAGTGGTTTTTTACTTAAGTTTTTGCCCAGTTTTTATAGTTTAGTTTTTATACTTAGCAAGGAAATAATAGGCAATAAAAAAGCGTATTTAATTAAAAATACGCTTTTTCAGCTATAAAGAGATAAGGGTTAATTAATTAACGATATCTTTTAAACTTTTACCTGCTTTAAAGCTTGGGACTTTGCTTGCTGGGATTTGGATTTCTTCTTTAGTCTGTGGGTTACGACCTGTACGTGCTTGGCGTTCTTTTACGCTAAACGTACCAAAGCCAACCAGTGACACGGTATCATTGGCTTTCATCGCTTCGCCAATCGTTGCGATAAAGGCATTTAATGCTTCAGTTGATTGGGCTTTAGAAAGACCACTTTTTTTAGCAATGCTATCAACTAATTCTGACTTATTCATAAGAATATCCTTCAAATTTTTAGGGATGAAAATAAACGTTATATATACAAAGCATACGCTTGACAAGTAATTAGGCTCAAAGCCTTGAGTATCAAGTGCTGCATAAGTAATTATGATTCGATTATAAGTAAACTCAAGCGGCTTCACAAGCAGTTTAATCATAATTTCTGTGCAATTAAGCATTGATTAACGTGTTTTTGCAAAATATAGCGGTTGGCACACCAAACGATAACATTTTATTTCAACAAAAACCGCTAAAAATTGATATATACAGCTATAGTGAATAAAAGTGGCTAAAAATCAATCTCGCAATGATTTCTTGACTAATACTCAGCGCCTGACAGTGTTTTGTACCAGACTTACAATAATTAATGTTATTAATACCCTTTTAAAGTTACACTATCGATAAATTACAAAACCCATATTTGATTAATTTTGTGGAAATTTAATGAACGATAATTTTCAAACTTCGACCAATGCCCCAACCAATATAGCCACGACAGCGCTCAATGTTGTATTAGTGATTATTGAAACCTTGCTGACCCTGTTGCTACGTTTTGATGCAGATCTTCGTAAGACTGTTTATCCTTTAGCCACGACCAATACTGTCGTTCGTATTCACGCTTATATCCCAAACGTCACTTTTTATGTGACTTTTACCGTTAACGGCATTTTGTTAGACAGTCAATTACAGCCTTCTCAGCAGGTCGATGTGACCATCAATGGCTTTACTTGGCAAATCGCCCAGAATTTATTTACCAACCAGCCCAAAGCCATCGAGCAGCTACAAATCCGCGGCGAAGCACAAAAGATGGCAGAGGTGAAGGCTTTTTTACATCAAATTGGTATCAATCAGCTATTACAAGTCATCACAAAAGCAGTCAAAGGCGATAAAGACAAGCAAAAAGTCAAAAAACCTATCAAAACCGATGCTGACTATAAACAACAAGTCGAGGCACTCAATAGCCAAGTCAACGCTGCAAATCTACAAAAAACAGCGCTTGAAGCACAAATTTTAGAATTAAACAGTAAAAATAAATGGATGAAACGCGCGGCAATCGCATTTTTTGTATTATTCATCATTTGTGCGATTGGTTGGGCAGTAAAATAACACCCATTCTCCTATATTACTTTGATAAAAAATTGCTTTGATAAAAAATCGCTTATCATTGAGTAAATAAATCCGAGAAATAAATAAATCCGAGTGTTTTAGTAAGAATTAATCTTGACTAAAAGACTCGGATTTTCATATAATAGCCATACCAACCATAAAACGTGTTTTCACAGCTTACTGTGCTTGAACAGATTTAAATTTTTAACTTAAGTGGGGCTACTATGCGATTGACAACCCGAGGACGCTATGCAGTGACAGCGCTGCTAGATTTGGCATTGCAAGAGCAAAAACATGAATTGGCTGTGTCATTGTCTGATATCGCAAAACGTCAAGAGATTTCAATTTCTTATCTTGAGCAGTTGTTTTCAAAGCTGCGTAAAAAAGGGTTGGTCGTGAGCACTCGCGGTGCGTCAGGTGGTTACCATATTGCCAAGCCCATCAATGAAATCTCGATTATGACCATTATTTCAGCAGTTGATGAGTCGGTGGATGCTAGAGCTTGCGAAGGTAAGGGCAACTGCCAAGACGGCGCCATGTGTTTAACCCATGATTTATGGAATGGATTGTCTGAGCAAATTGAAAACTATTTGTCCACCGTGACACTAGATACACTTATTAATCGTCAAATTATTCGTGAAATTTCTGAGCGTCAAATTTTGATGGTTGAAGATATGCAGCATAAGGATCAATCTGCGGTAAACCCGATGACAGAGGCACCCGTATCGCAACGAGCCAAGCATAGCACCACTAAAGTTAGTAATATTAGTAATAATCATTCATTAGCTGATAACAGCAAAACCTTAAAACAAAATTCTGGGGAGAATTTGTTAGCATGAATAAATTAGTCTATTTAGATTATGCCGCGACCACACCAATTGATGAGCAAGTCGCCCAAAAGATGATGAAATACATGACCTTTGATGGTGTGTTTGGTAATCCTGCCTCGCGTTCGCACGGGTTTGGTTGGCAAGCTGAAGAAGCGGTTGAAACCGCCCGTGAGCAAATCGCGGAGTTAATCAACGCCGATTCACGTGAAATCGTGTTTACTTCAGGGGCTACTGAGTCAGACAATTTGGCGATTAAAGGGGCGGCGCAATTTTATAGTGGTAAAGGCAAACATATTATTACCAGTAAAATTGAACACAAAGCTGTGCTAGACGTCTGTCGTGAATTAGAAACTGAAGGTTTTGAAATTACCTATCTAGACCCACAGCCAAAGACAGGTCTGATCACGGTTGACCAAGTCAAAGACGCTATTCGTGAAGATACTATTTTAGTGACCCTAATGATGGTGAACAACGAACTTGGCACTTTAACAGATGTTGCGGCGATTGGTGAAATCACACGTGAAAAAGGTATTATTTTTCATGTCGATGCGGCGCAGGCAGCCGGTAAAACTCCGATTGATTTAGAGCAATTAAAAGTTGATTTGATGAGTTTTTCTGCCCATAAAATTTATGGTCCTAAAGGTATTGGTGCTTTATATGTTCGCCGTAAACCACGTGTGCGTCTAAAATCACAAATGCAAGGTGGCGGTCATGAGCGTGGTATGCGTTCAGGTACTTTGGCAACGCATCAGATTGTGGGAATGGGTGAAGCCTTTGCCATTGCGGGCAAACGTATGGCAGAAGATGAAGCCAGACTGACAAAACTGCGTCAACGCCTTTGGGATGGCTTAAAAGAGCTTGATGAAATTTATCTTAATGGTGACATGAATCACAGTATTCCAAATATCGTCAACATCAGCTTTAACTTTGTAGAAGGCGAATCGTTGATGATGTCATTGAAAGATTTTGCCGTGTCGTCGGGTTCTGCTTGTACGTCAGCTACGCTTGAGCCTTCGTACGTATTACGCGCGATTGGATTGTCAGATGAGCTTGCTCACAGTTCAATTCGTTTTAGTTTGGGACGTTATACCACCGAAGAAGATGTTGACCATGCAATTGCTGAGATGCGAACTGCGGTTGAAAAATTACGCGCTTTATCACCGCTTTGGGATATGTACCAAGAAGGCGTTGATTTAAATAGTGTGGAATGGAACGAACATTAATTTGTATTAAAAATTAATTTCCATTAGAAATTTATTTAATTTAATAAGTAAAGATTAGTCAGTTACGTTTGACGTAACCAGCCAAAAGGAAAATGAAATGGCCTACAGTGATAAAGTGCTTGACCATTATGAAAATCCACGCAATGTGGGAAACTTAGATAAAGATGCCAAAAATGTCGGTACCGGTATGGTTGGCGCGCCAGCGTGTGGTGATGTGATGCGCCTGCAAATCCAAGTGGGTGATAACGGTATCATTGAAGATGCGCGCTTTAAAACCTATGGCTGCGGTTCAGCCATTGCCTCAAGCTCATTGGTTACAGAATGGCTTAAAGGCAAAACCCTGGATGAAGCTAGCACGATTAAAAACAAAGATATTGCTGAAGAGTTGGCACTGCCGCCTGTTAAAGTGCACTGCTCAGTGCTGGCAGAAGACGCCATTAAAGCAGCGATTGAAGATTATAAATCCAAAGCTGAAGCTTGATTGATTTCACGATTGTAACAGTCTTATTGATTCATCCTCAATAAGACTGTGTGTGAGTCGCTCAGAGTGACTGGCCTAAAAATTGAAATGATTGCAGATTGAAATGAGTAAATGGGGTAGTAAAGTGATTGAATTATCAAACGATGCAGCTCAACATGTACGCGAGTTTTTGCAAAACCGTGGTCATGGGGAAGGTATCCGTGTAGGTATCCGTACCGCAGGTTGTTCTGGCTTAGCTTATGTGCTGGAATTTGTCGATGAGCCAGATCCTAACGACCAACGTTTTGAAAGCAATGGGATTAGTGTATTTATCGATCCAAAAAGCTTAGTTTATCTTAATGGTTTGAAAATGGATTTTGTCAAAGAAGGTCTCAATGAAGGCTTTAAATTTAGTAATCCAAACCAAAAAGGTGAGTGTGGCTGTGGTGAATCTTTCACCGTTTAGTTTTTAATATTTTTTTGTCAGTATAGTGATGGCTCGGTAGGGGAAGTTGAAGATGGTTAATTATTTTGAATTGATGAATGTACCCCAACAATATCAAATTGATATCGCCAAGCTTCAGCAGACCCTTCACCAACTTCAATCTAAGTTCCATCCTGATAACAATCTTGATGCGTCTATAGCTGAGCAAAACCTTTCGCTATCTGCTAATACCGATGGTTTTTTGCATGAATCAATCGCCAAATTATCCGCACTAAAGCCTGAGCAAGCGTCTGCTATTATTAATGAAGCCTACAATACGCTTAAAAACCCCGACTCTCGCGCGTCACATTTATTGGCACTCAAAGGCATTTCACAATCTATTAATCAGCCGATTCGTGATTTGGACTTTTTAGACGATGCCATGTCATTTCGCATCGATTTAGACAATGCTGATAGCCAAAGTATTACCTTGCTTAGCAAAAAACTTACCGAATGGCTGAATAATTATCAACTTGCTTTTGACGAAATTTATCAAAAAATTGATAACTCAGTCGCAGCTGAGGCCAATGATGATGCCTTAACTAAACAAGCGATAGATATCATTCAAAAACTGCAGTTTTTGGTTAAACTGCAAGCAGATGTGGCAAAAACCACCGATGAATTAGCCAAGCAGAATTTTGATAATGATGCCGATCTGTACGTGTAAATCATGATTAAAGGGTAAGTTGTCGTAGCAGTGGTTAAGTTTTATTTGGTTTATCATGTTTTTAATTTATAATACCATCCGTTTTGACTTTCTATAAAGATACAAACTAAGCTAAAGATATAAACTAAGCTAGTTTTATTTTCAAATTATTTTTTCTATTTTTTAATTGGTCCAATTTATGTCGTTATTACAAATCGCTGAACCCAATCAAAGTGCCAAGCCCCATGCGCATCGTTTTGCTTTAGGAATTGATTTAGGAACCACGCGCTCACTGGTAGCGGTAGTTCGTTCAGGCGAGCCACAAGTGATTGGCGATAAAGTTAGCGAATGTCAATCCAGTGACAATAACGCCAATGACAATGACGACAGTCAAATTGCTAATCAGGTAAAAGGTATCGATTGCCAAAAGCTTTTACCCTCGGTGGTGTATTTTGGCTTAGATGACAATGGCAATCCAGAAACTTTGGTAGGTATTCATGCTGAAGCAATGGCAGAACAAGCACCAGATCATACTGTACGCTCGGTCAAACGGTTTATGGGTCGAAGCATCAAGGATATTAAGTTCAATCATCCCTATGAATTAGTCGGTGATGTCGATGTCATGCCAAGTATCCAAACCCCACAAGGTGCCAAAAATCCTGTTGAAGTATCAAGTATCCTGTTAAAACATCTGTATGACCGAGCAAAATTGGCGTTACCTGACAATAGTATTGTGGGTGCGGTGATTACGGTGCCGGCTTATTTTGATGAAGCACAGCGCCAAGCGACCAAAGATGCGGCTAAATTGGCAGGCATTCATGTGATTCGCTTATTAAACGAGCCGACGGCTGCCGCGATGGCGTATGGGCTGAACCAAGGACAAGACGAAGCTTATCACCTCATTTATGATTTGGGCGGCGGCACGTTTGATGTATCGGTGTTAAAGCTCAATCACGGGGTGTATGAAGTACTGGCAACGGGCGGCAATAGCGCACTGGGTGGCGATGATATTGACCGCCTGATTGCTAATTGGCTGATTCAACAAACAGGCTTGCATCCATCAAACATTGATAACCATCAAAAACAACTGCTAAACGTACAGGCTCGCACCCTCAAAGAACAGTTGTCAAAAGCAGACCAAGTGACTGCCGAGCTTTCAATCAACGGTCAAGCTTTTGACATTGTGTTAACCCAAAGCAATCTTCGTCAAATCATCCAGCCTGTGACTGACCGTACATTAGCGGTTTGTGCGCAAGTATTACGTGATGCTGGACTTGAGACGTCCCAGCTTGATGAAGTGGTATTGGTAGGTGGTTCGACACGAATGCCATTGATTCAGCAAATCGTAGCAGAAACGTTTAACCAATCGCCCCTGTCACGCATCAATCCCGATGAAGTCGTCGCGTTAGGCGCAGCCAAATATGCTGACCAATTAATTGGACAACAGCAAGATACGGTGTTGCTGCTTGATGTCACGCCTTTATCCTTGGGGCTTGAGACTATGGGCGGTCTCACCGAAGTGATTATTCCGCGTAACACGCCCATTCCTGTGACGCGTAAACAGGTATTCACAACCTATCAAGATAACCAAAATGGTATGATTATCCATGTGGTACAAGGTGAACGTGATACAGTGGCTGACAATCGCTCGTTAGGGCAGTTTAAACTGACTGATATTCCAGCGATGAAAGCAGGGTTAGCGCGTATCGAAGTCACTTTTCAAATTGATGCCAATGGTCAGTTAACCGTCTGGGCTAAAGAGTTGACAACGGGCAAAGCAAGCCAAATTCAAGTCAAGCCGTCTTACGGGTTGTCAGAAGATGAGCAGGAAAAACTGCTCAAAGCAGGCTTTGATTTTGCCATGCAAGATCGACTGCAGCGTAGCTTGATTGAAAGTCAGGTAGAAGCAAAACGAGAATTGTTGGCGCTAGCATCCGCGCTTGCAGAATTTGGCTTTTTATTAACCGATGCGCAGAAAAATGCACTGCAAACCTCGATGGCTGATGTTCAACAGGCGATTGATGCTGCTGAACAAGCCCAGCTAGAAACAGCGAGCGCGCAGCTAAAAGTTCATAGTGATGATTTTGCTGCACTTATCATGAACCAAGCGGTCAATGAAACCATGAAAGGTACTTCAACCGCGGATTGGTCAAATTAATTTTGAATACATAAGACTATTAATCGTTAAGAGATTGCTATGCCAAAAATTACTGTATTACCGCATCACCAAATTTGCCCTACTGGCGCAGAGATTGAACTCAATGCAGGCGATAATCTATGCCGTGGTTTGCTAGAAAAAGGCGTGAAAATTGAGCATGCTTGTGATATGTCAAAAGCTTGTACTACTTGCCATGTTATCGTGCGAAAAGGCTTTAATAGCTTGGAGGAAATGGACGACATCGAAGCTGATTTGCTAGATCGCGCTTGGGGGCTAGAGCCAGATTCAAGATTGTCTTGCCAAGTCATCATCGAAGATCAAGATTTGACGATTGAAATTCCAAAATATACTATCAATCACGCCTCTGAAAGTCATTAATACCAACCAATAAAAAAAGGCTTACTAATCATGGTTAGTAAGCCTTTTTTTATTGCGCTACGTATTGTTAAACACTTGTTATTGCTAGAACAAGGCGCTGACTCATTCAGCGCATATCTATTCACAGCATATTATGGCGCAGCAGTCTGCGGTTTAATCGTAACTTTAGTGATGGATTTTAGGTATGCTAAATAATCCTCAAACTGAGACTGACCGATATTTTCGCGCACGATTTGGGCAGTTTGTTGTTTGACTTGCGGTGTGATTTGGGCGTTGTCATTGCTGATAACCCCGCCAACAATCACGCTTGCACCCGATACAGTAGGGCGGGTCATGACCGCTAGTTGATTGTTAACAGCAGGTTGACTAAATGCCACACCACGCTCGTCATCGCTCAGTTTGCTGTCTTGACGAGTCACAATCCCCAAATCTTGGAATGGGGCACCCGCCGCCGCAATTGAATTGGCTTGTTTGACTTTGGCAGCGATGGCATTGGCCTCTGCCACGGCTAAACTTTTTGCTTTCTCTTCAATAAGCTTGGCTTTGATAACCGGTTCGGCTTCGGCTTGTGTCATGAGTTTGCTGGTGCGGTGATTGGTCGATTGTAACCATACCACTTTATCAGAGACATCTATGCCGACTGATACACTGCCTTCTTGCAGCGCCAGTGGATCAAATGCCGCCGCTACAATGGCAGGTTGATTGAGTGCAGACGAGTTATTGGTTTTAGGGTAGTCTTTAATCGATTTCGCGGTTAATTTATAGCGATTGGCAAGCTCGGTGATAGTAGCGCCAGCAACTGCGTCATTATTGATTTTACCAATCAAATCTTGATAGGCGGCTTCACGCTTTTGCGCCATAACTTGTTCGGTTAACACAGGCGACAAGCTTTCAATGGTTGGTGGGGTTTGACCATTGATTTTTACCAATTTGAATAAATGATAGCCATAGTTGGTTTTGATGGGTCTGGTGACTTGACCGACTTTTAAGGTCTTGATTTGGGTCATGATGGTGTCATAATCATTGGGGAACATCGATTGGGTAATCGGACCGATATTACCGCCATCATTTTTACTGCCTTCATCTTGCGAGTATTGTTTGGCAAGCGCCGCAAAATCCGCTTGATTGGCATCAAGTTTACTTTTTAATGAGGTTAAGGTGGCTTGTGCTTGACCGCCATTCATTAAAATCATTGCCAATTCGTATTCGGTCTGGTTGTTGCTATTTTTCAAATAGCTTTGATACTGTTGCTGCAATTCCTGAGCTGTTGGGGCAGCAACAGGCAGGGCATTTTTATTGAGTTCTAAATAAGTTAAATCCACCATGTCACTAGATTTAAGTGTCGCTTGATTTTTTTGATAATAACTTGCAATCTCTTGCGGTGTCACTTGCACCTGCGGCGCAAAGCTGTGCCAGTCCAAACGTAGCACTTGCACAGGGCGCGACTCAGACTGCATTGACATAAGTTTATCAATACTCCCTTGCGCAAAAATCCCTGTATTAATGATACCGCGGCTAAAGGCAGTCACTAACAAGTCTTGACGAACCGAATCAAATAATTGCTCTTTGGTCATGCCGCGACGGGTTAAATAGTCAGCAAACAACTCATTAGAAAATTTTCCGCTGGCGTCTTGAAAGGTTTTTTCTGCCATCAACATTTGGGTGATAGTCGCATCGGACACTGTAAAACCAAGCTTGTTGGCTTGGTTGATAATCAAATAGCGGTCAATCAAATTGTGCAGCATCTGCTCACGTAATTTATCGCTATTAAGTAGGCTTGCATCGCCATTCACTTGCTCAAGCAAGGTTTCGCGGCGATTGTTAATCATGGTTTGCAAGGTAGCATTATCAATATTTAACTCTGCAACTTTGGCGACAGCATTGGGGTCATCTCCGCTACGGACAATTGACTCAAAACCCGTGATGGCTAAAGGCAGTAAAAAAAGAACGAGCAAGGCTTTGCCCATCCAACCTTTCAAAAAATTGCGTAAAGATTCCATATTGCTCACTTGCAGTTTAGATGGATTTATTAAGGATAACTAATCAGGCTAAATAATCAAATCAAACACGATATTATAGGGGAACTGTCCACCAAAATCATTATCTTTCATCAAGTTGAGTAGACAGTTTTAAGATATAGTAAAATAGTAAAAAGGCAGACTATTAACAGTTTATAAATTCTTAGATAGCGCTTTATAAATTTTTAGATAGCTCGGAAATAATAGCGTCAAGGATTTTGAGTCTTGCGGTATATTTATCATCGGTGGCAATCACATACCACGGGCGTTTTTTATGGTGGGTTAAATGAATCATGTCGGAAGCGGCTTGCACGTACTCATGCCATTTGGCGCGGTTACGCCAATCGTCATCGGTAATTTTAAACTGCTTATTGGGCGTCTCTTCACGCGCTTTAAAGCGTTTAAGTTCTTCTTCTTCACTGATAGCCAGCCAAAATTTGACCACAATGGCATTGCTCTGTACCAAGTCGTTTTCAAAGCGATTGATTTCGCCATAAGCACGTTGCCAGTCTGCCTCTTTTGCAAAGCCTTCAATACGCTCAACGAGTACCCGACCATACCAACTACGGTCAAAAATGGTCACTCGGCTATTATGCAGGCGTTTTTTGAGTAAGGCGATGCATTTATTGCGTTTGAATTTTTGCGATAAATACACTATATCCACATCTGCCATTTCATCATGGGGCAGGCGCGTCCAAAAACGCCACAGATAGGCGTGTTTTAATTCATCTTCGGTCGGTGCAGAGATAGCGTGGATGGTAAATTCACGCGGGTCGAGTGGGGCAATGATGCGGCGTATCGCACCGCCTTTGCCTGCTGCATCCATACCTTCGAAGACAAAGATGATATGGCGTTGACCTCGCTCACGAATCAGTTCAGCGAGTATATGTTGTTTGCTATGCAGTTGTTTTTTATAATCTGCTTTTTCTAATGCGTGGGATTCGACGCTAACCAACTCACCAATCAGAGGGGTGGGTTTAAAAGGCAGTGGGTTGGGTCTAACAGGATTTTTGTCCGTTTTAAGGTGAACCGATTTATCAGTTTTTGCTCGGTTGTCTTGGGCATCCTCGGCTGCAGCTAGTTGGTTCATGGTTTGCAGCGCTGCTAATACAACATTCGCAAATTGGATGTTTGAGGCATCAATATCCTGTCCATCTATGTGGTGCCAGCTTGATTGTAACCCCATCAGTCTGCTGCTAAAGCGTTTGAAACGTTTCACGTCTTTTTTGCGCGTCCAATCCAAATGATAAAGCTGCTCAGGGTCAGGCTCCTCATCAGTCAAGCGTTTCTTTAGGGTTTTGTTATCGACCCAAAACCAGCATTTGACGATATCGGTGTTGTTATTGACCAAATCTTGTTCAAACGCCTCAATGTCTTCAATCATTTGCTGTAAGCGCTGTTCATCTATATCATCGCCACAGTCAAACACATAACGAATCAAGTCAGCGTACCAGTTGCCAAAATACACCGCAATCTCACCCTTTCTAGGCAGTTGCCATGTGTGACGCTGCCAAATCGGTTGGTAGTGGCTGGGATGCTGCCCCATGGTGGCGTGAACCTTGATATAGCGTGCGTCCATCCATTCGGTTAGCGCTTTGACCGCTTCGCCTTTGCCCGAATTTTCCATACCATTGACCAAGATTAGTAGCCCGCGCGAGTTTTTGCCAGACCGTTGCTTGCGTAGGGTGGTTTGCTCGGTAATCAGGTCAAAACTTAATTGCGCCTCAAGCGTCGCAGGTGGCGTTTTGTAAGCGTTATCGGTTTTGGTAGATTTGGCAGCATTATGGGTGAATGCAGATGCGGCTGTATTGTTATTATCCAAGTTGTTATTTAAGTTGTTATCTAAGCTATTGTTTAAACTGTTGCTATTTTGCGTTGGCATACGACCTTCTTAGGGAAATACCCGAAATTTTGCTAATGACAGCTTCATTTTTCTAAAAGATAGCAGTTATGCTATTGTTGAACAATTTACGATTTGTATTTTTGCTGGATTTACATTAAGGTAATGCGGCACAAAACTTCATTTTACTGTGGGTTTATACAATGGATAAACTGCAGTTTCTCTGTTTTGAATTTAAAAATTTTGCAAAAAATCGAGGCCCTATGAGCAGCTTAAGCCAATTAGAACAAGATTTAAAACAATTCCGCGCCCTTCCATACCACAGCGATACCCAGTTAGCGCAAAAACTCAGTGAAGTACAAGCCTGGCAACGCGGTCGTATTCATAAAACCCACCAAGCTTTATTTGCCAGCGCCAACAACCAAGCCATGGGGGAATTTTTAATTGACCAACTGTATGGGGGCGAAAAATTCAACGTGCTCGCTGAACAGCTAGAGCGCATGGTGCAAAAGGCTGAAAAACTAGAAAAATTTATCCCTTCCAATGCCGTGAGCACAGGGGCAGCCGGTATCATCGAAGCGATTAACGCCATTAAGCTTGATTTACAGCTTGCGCAGTATTTACAAGAGAATCATTTATCCGTGGATGAGCCATCCATGATTAAAGCCTATCGGTCCGTGAATGCAGAGTCGGCAAGACGCCAGCAGATTGCTGACCTCAAACAAATGTGCTATCGCACGGATAAATATCTTAAATCATTTATCTTACAAAAAGCATTTTCACTTGCCAAAGGCACAGCGTACAAAAAAGGCTTTCAGCCATTATATGACTTTATCGCCGAAGGCTTTGCTGCCATCAAACCGATTAAAAGTATTGGCGCATTTATCGAGCCATTTTGTGAAAAAGAGTTGCAAATCATTACCAATGTGCATGCTGGCAAAGAACATCCTTTTGATGTTTAGTGATAAAATAGAAAAAAAATTTGCACGAACTTTGCGCTTTTAACTTTGCCAATTTTTGATTGGCGATGACTTCACTAGGAAACCACATGAACGACAATAACCATAATTCAATCCAAGACAGCTTGGTTAAAGACAGCATCCAAGCCAATGATAAACTTAACAGCCAAGTACAACAATCACTGACAGCTGACACCACCATCAACCGTCAATTTACTGGCACAGCTGATTTGCCAGAATCCGTACCCCAAGGTCAGCAGCTTACTCGCCCTGCATCCGCTACCCCAAATGACGCTATCCCCAATGAGTCGTCAGTGCAATCCCATAGCAGTTTCGATAAATCAGCTATTGACAATCCGCATACCGAAGCCACCGATGGCAATGAAGAAACCCATTTTGGCTACAAAACCGTTAAAAAAGCTGAAAAACAAGAAAAAGTAGCAGAAGTGTTTACCTCTGTTGCCAAAAAATACGACATCATGAATGATTTAATGTCACTGGGTATTCATCGTCTGTGGAAACGCTATGCCATAAGCTTAACGGGCGTGCGCGCAGGTCAACGGGTACTAGATATCGCAGGCGGCACAGGTGACTTGGCAAAAGCCTTTAGTAAAGAGGTCGGTCGCACAGGTCATGTGGTATTGTCCGATATCAATGAAGCGATGCTAGAGGTCGGTCGGGAGCGTCTGCTCAATGCAGGCTGTAGTAACGTCGATTTTGTGCTTGCCAATGCTGAGACGCTAGCACCATTTGATGATGAAAGTTTTGATTTGGTGACCATCAGCTTTGGGCTACGCAACGTCACCGACAAAGACGCGGCACTGCGCTCGATGTATCGGGTGCTCAAGAAAGGCGGACGTCTGCTGATTTTAGAATTTTCAAAACCGGTGTTTGAGCCATTTGGTAAAGTCTATGATTTGTATTCATTTACCGCATTGCCACTCATGGGTAAATTGGTGGCGAATGATAGCGAAAGCTATCAGTATTTGGCAGAGTCTATCCGTATGCACCCAGACCAACGCACCCTAAAAGGCATGATGGAAGACGCAGGCTTTGTTAATTGTGATTATCACAACTTAACAGGCGGTATCGTGGCGGTACATCGTGGGTTTAAAAAGTAACTGATGGCGAAAAATATAATAGCTCACTGAAATTTATATACTAAAAGAGAATCAGATGTTTACTGTATTACTACTCGCAGGCATTGAAAAAGTGGTTAATCTAGCGATTGCCACTGACCCCATCACCCAAGCAGGGTTACAACCGTTATCGGGCAAAGTTTTGCGCCTAGTGATGGCAGAGCCAGCCATTGAATTTGATACGATTTTTAATGATGACCATATCCGCTTTGAACCTGTGACGGTTGATGTTTTTGAACCTAAAGGTAGCGCTGTGGTAAGCAAACCTGATTGTGTTGTCAAGGTGGATAATCCTGTGCATTTGCTCAATTTGATGGGTGAACCACAAGGCAATCTGCCGATTGAGGGCGATTATAAAGTGCTGATGCAAGTCAAACAGTTAGTTGCTGGGTTTGACCCTGATATCATTGGTAAACTGCAACCTCTGATTGGTCTGCCGATGGCAAGTCAACTGTCTAATCTATTAGCCAACCTAAAAGGCACAATCGCTGCACCTGCCAAAGAGATGTTTGCCGATATTGCCAATATTAGAGAGTGGAAACCCAACGGTGCAAGTACTGATGACAATGTAAGCCATGAGTTAAAGCAACAGCTACTAAAACTGCGGGCGGATATTGAACGTGAACAAGCCAGACTCGATGCCATCAAGCAACAGCAAGCGGCTTTATTGCAAAAGTAGATTGCAAAAGTAAATTTATTGCAAAATTCGCTTTTGCACAATCAAAATGACGGGTTAAATCCCCGTCTTTTTTTTAACCATTAAAAAATTGCTTATATCATGCTAGAATTCCCACCATTGATAAGCTTTCTAACGAGTTGCCAACGTGTTACTAAATCATCGCAAACGTCTTTTACAACTGTGGCGCATTGCCGCTCATTATCGTGTTGATACCCATCTGCCTATTGAAGAGACGCCGCAGCTTGAGCCCATTGCCAAACTTATCCGTATGCACCCTGCCAGCTATTTTCAAAAACCCCATCCAGACGGGGTTAGGCTGGCGCTTGAAGAGATGGGCACGCTGTTTTTAAAATTAGGGCAGCTGCTTTCCACCCGTCGTGATTTGGTCACCCCTGAGATTATTGAGCAGTTGGTGCACCTGCAAGACAGGGTGAAACCCTTTAGTGTCGATACGGTTATCGAGCAAATTGAACAATCGACAAAAAAAGGCGGTTTGGGGCAACCTATCAATCAGCTATTTGCTAGATTTGATGGCACACCGTTAGCGGCGGCATCCATCGCCCAAGTACACACCGCACGCCTGCATGATGGGCGTGAAGTAGTAGTCAAAATAGTTCGCCCAACCATCCGTGAACAGATTATTGAAGATTTTGAATTATTGCGCGATTTGGCAGGGTGGGCATCGGCACGGATTGAAGCGGCGCGTGCCGTACATATTATCGATATCGTTGAAGATTATCGGCAAGTCTTGCTCAATGAGCTTGATTTAACCCTTGAAGCTGCCAATACCACCCAAATGCGTAACAACTTTTTGGGTTCATCGATGATGTATGTGCCTGAAGTGTATCAAGCCAGCAAAAACATCATGATTATGGAGCGCATTGTTGGGGTGCCGATTTCGCAAACCCAAGTATTTGATGCGCTTGGATATGATAGGGCGGCACTTGCGGCAAAAGGATTAACGATTTTTTTCACGCAAGTGTTTCGGGATAATTTCTTTCATGCCGATATGCACCCAGGCAATGTGTTTGTTGAAACGCTGCCAGCCGATATCCCAAATCCCAATCCCCGCTACATCGCCCTTGATTGCTCAATCGTGGGCGAGCTGTCTAAAGCTGACCAAATGATTGTGGCAAGGCTTTTATTATCGGTGATGAACAATAACTTTACCGGTCTAGTAGATATCATCGCGCGGGCAGGCTGGATTCCACCCAATACCGATAAATATGCCCTCATGCGCGATATGCGCCGCACCGTGTCACCGATGATTAGCAAGCCAATCAACGACATTGATTTTGCAGGCGTGCTCATGTCGGTGCTCGATATTGCGCGTCGCTATCATTTGGATATACCGCCGCAATTAATGTTGCTGCTTAAAACGCTAGTGCATGTGGAGGGTCTAGGACGAGATTTATACCCTGAGCTTGATATCTGGTCGCTCGCCAAACCGATTTTGACAGGCTGGGTGAAGCAGCAATTTGACCCAATGCAAAAAATTAGCGAGCTACGCAAGCAATTACCTGAATTGTTACTGAGTCTCAATGACATGCCACAATTGCTGGATAACAGTTTGCAAAGTCTGTCAAATCTGGGCGGGCACCAAGACCAGCAGCTGCGTGAAATACAGCAAATTCGCTCAGATATGCTCAAAAGTCGTCAGCAGGATTGGCTTGCGGTGCTTGGGTTTGTGGGGTCTTTGTTTATCGCGCAAATGATTGCCAGTCATGCCGTCTGGCAGGTGAGTAGCTGGCTTGCACCGATTTTTTATGTGATTGCAGTGGTGTTTGTATTGTGGCGGTTAATGGGGTAATTATGAATGGTAAAAACATTAGAAGATTTACAACCCCATACTGCCTTAATATTGCCGATTGTCATTTATCAGGAAAGGCTCAGTAAAAATGAGTTTCATTTTCAGTATTTGGTTGGTTTGAGTTGTTTCACCATAGGATTGTATTTATGTTATGTCATCGGCTCGTTAGCATTTAAAATTAACCATGATTTAATAACAACTGCGTTGTGGATACTATTTAATCCATTTACTTGGGTAGTATTTTGGTTAGGGTACCTTGCATTAACAGGGGCGAAAAAATCTTTAAAAAAGTTTGCCCAATTACCGCAACAGTTTGTCTTTGCCAACATTAGCCAAAACACAATTGAAATTTATTCTCATTTGAATGAGTTATGTTTTGATAGTACCTTTGACAATCTAGAATACTGTAAATCCCATGTTTTCAAAGGTACACACATTTTTGAAATTAAAGCAAAAAATAGCAAAAAAGTCGGTTTTGGCGTTAGCAGTGAATTGACTTCAACAATAGATAATCAAGACTATAGACTAAAAGGCTATGATGTTGCCTATATAATTAACCTTGCCAAAAATCGAACTGACAAAGGTGTAATGCTATTTAAAAAAGGTCTATATATCAATGGTTATTAATTTAAGATTAAATAATATTTAGGGATTATTGTTATTAAAATAATGCTCAACCAATAACTTGACGATTAAAGGCACAAAAGGTTTTGCCAAATCATGTCCCATGTCTTTAATCAAATGAAACTCACTGTGCGCAATCGCCTTGGCAATCGCCCGACCATGCGCCGATGGCACCAGCCCATCTTTTTCCCCATGAATGATAATGGTTGGCTGTTTGATTTTTTGGTCGAATTTAACAATAGAGCCAGTGGCTAATATTGCTTGCAGCTGCTGAAGCGCGCCACGTGGGTGATAACTACGTTCAAACCGCAAACGAATGAGCCGTTCTACTTCTTGCTCGTCCACATGATTGGGCGAGCCAATACGCTGCATACACCACACGCCATATGCGACCACGTCATCAATTTGGGTAGTTTTGGGATGTGACAGTAGGGTTTGTAGCTGCTTTGGCTTGGTGGGTGGTAAAAATGGCTTGTTGTTACTGGTAAACATGAGACCCAGTGTCGACACGCGTTTTGGGTATTTGGCAGCCAAGATTTGCGCAATCATCCCGCCCATAGATGCCCCCACCACATACACATTTTTCAGGGCTAACTTATCAAGCAAGCGGCGGGTATCTTCGACCATGTCAAATAAGTTATACGCCACAGGAAAATGACGGTTCGTCAAACCGACTTGCATACGCAGCATCATTTTGACATTGTTGATGGGAAAACGGGGGAAGGGTCGGGCGATTTTTGATGATAGCCCGATATCACGATTGTCAAAACGAATCACAAAAAAGCCTGCGTCAATCAAGCCTTTGACAAAACTGTCTGGCCAAAACACCAACTGCGAGCCCAAGCCCATGATCAGCAGCAAGGGCGGATGATCAGGATTGCCACCAACTTCAACACACAGTTGTAATTCATCACCAATGTCAATGATGGCACTTTGCATAAAGTCGGTAATCACTGAGGGTTCAAAATTAAATTTGGCTAAATCCATAATTTATTCCAAAAAAATCAATCTGCTAGTGGGGTGTTGAATGAACTTGCCGCATTAGATGACCCGTTGCACGAGCATGGCAACTAAGATAGTTACTAAGACAGCCAATCCGCCACTTGCTTGGTTAACGTTAAGCGCTGTTTTGCTGCTTCTTTACCGGCTAATACAAACCCTAAAATGCTATTAGTATCATTTTTTGGATGGGCGGTCATGACCATTCCGTCAGTGGTTTGGGTCGTTTGCCAATACAGTTGATCGTCACTGTACTGCCCCGATACGGGTAATACCACCAAAGGTAAACTAGGTGTTTTGATAGCCACTGGCATGGCAGGATACGTCACTTTGGTCGGCGCCATGTTAGGGTCAGCCAGGGTTTTTGCCAAGGCTTTGGCTTGGTTCATCAATGGCATGACATAGGGCATATAGCTACCCATCACGTTGGCACAATCGCCAATGGCATAAATGTGCTTTGCCGATGTGGCTAGGTAGGCATCGACCTTGATGCCTTGCTGCACTGTTCTGGGTAAATGGGTTATTGTAGGATTGATGTGCTGTGACGATGCTATGGCAATGTTCGCTGATACGGCAAGGTCAGTATTAGCCACCAAACCAATCGCTATCAAAACAATATCCGCCTCAAAGGTTTGTGATTGGTTATCCTTGTCAAACGAGATGGTCACGGTTGCATTATCGCTTGTATTAAGGTTTGTCGTGATACTGGTGATATCAGTGCCTAAATAAAATGTCACCCTTGACTGAGTCAAAGCGTCTTGTAACATGATACCTGCTTCGCTAGGGAGTTGCTGAGCCAGTGGGCGTGCCGCTTTATCAAACACTGCCACTGTGATGTCAGCGGTCGGGTTAGCTGTATTTTGACCAATCAAATCATTGGCAAATTCACAACCAATCAACCCTGCACCAATAATCGCTACCTTAACGGGCGCTGATTTTTGAGATTTTAGGGTGTTTAGACGCTGCTGAAAGCTTTTATATTCATCTAAATGATTGACGGCAAAAATGGTTTGGTGATTGACAGCTAGATTGGGTAATAGTCTAGAATGCGCGCCTGTCGCCAATACCAAATCTCGATAAGCAAGGGTTGTTTGAGACGCTTCATTGACTAACGAGCGAATCACAATGACTTGTTCAGCGGCATTAATATCGGTGACTTGATGAAAATTTAATAGGGTAAGGTTTAACGTTTCTGCCATTTTTGCCGCGCTCGCATTAGCGATGCTATCGGCAAGTTTGTTTTGCGCATAGGCATTTGACAAGGTGGGCTTAGCATAGCTATCACCACTGTCTTGACACACCATAAAGATAGGCAAGCTAGTCGTTAGCTTTCTGAGCTCACGCGCTAGCGTATAACCCGCCATCCCTGAGCCAATAATGATTACAGGTCGTGGTTCTGTACTTGACAGTGGCGCAATAGGCGCATCATTTGAAATGATACTGTCTAAGCTTATACTATTGTCACTGGTACTATCGATACTCGCACTATCGACATTGTTAGTTGATTGCATGATAAAACCCTATTATATTTATTATAGTTCAATCATTTCAAAGTCTACTTTGCTAACCCCACATTCAGGGCAAGTCCAATCTTCGGGAATATCTTCCCATCGTGTACCCGGAAGGATGCCTTCTTCTGGACAGCCCAGTGCCTCATCATACACCCAACCACACACGATACATTGATATTTTTTCATTGATAACTTTCTCTATATTAGTGGTAACTTTTGCTATTGAAGATAAGGATAAAAATTGCAATTACAATGCCGAGCAGTATGTTAACAATGCAAAATTCACGCAATCACCTAAAAATTTAACTTGCGATAGTTTACAAGTATGCACTGAAACAAGCAAGCCAATGACAGGCAACATTCAATCCCATATCGCAAATCTTTAAATCAGTTCGCCCAAGCCTAGCCTATTAATCATGGCTAAAGTAAATACTTAATGCCATCCATGACCTTGATTGGCTCAGGAGGAAAAAATTGCTAGAATGAAACACGCTTTAGCAATTTTTACTTAATTATTACTTCACACTTAAATTTTACTTAACTCTTATTTTTTCTGAACTCGGTCAATCCTATGCAATCAACTATCTCCCCTGATTCACCACACCCATTTTGGCAAATCATCAGAGTGGTACCTGATTTTCCCAAACAAGGCATTGCGTTTTATGATATCACGCCATTATTGCGCGCTCACGTCAATGCGGTAATTGATGCGTTACTGGCAGCGATACCACAGCCAGTATTCGATGCGGTCGATTGCTTTGGCGCCATTGAAGCGCGGGGGTTTATTTTTGCTAGCCTGTTGGCGGGTCGGACAGGCAAAGGTATGGTATTGGTACGCAAAGAAGGCAAGCTGCCACCGCCTGTGGCGAAAAAAAGCTATGCGCTAGAATATGGTACCGATACGCTAGAAATGCAGGCGGGACTTACGCCCGCGAATGTGTTGTTGGTGGATGATATATTGGCGACAGGCGGTACCTTGAGCGCTGCGGTGGGACTTTGTGAATCCGTAGGACATCAAGTATTAGGCGCACTTGTGTTACTTGATTTGGTGAATTTGCATCAACCGCTAGATATACCACTTTATACTGTGTTGCAAGCTAAAGGTTAGTGGGGTGGCATGGGGCTAATCATGATTAAAGGACATGATTAGCCGCTAACAAAAATTTAATGAACCAAGCTTTATTCATCAAAGTTTTAATGAATAAAGCTTTAATTAACAAAGCTTAGTTAACCAAGCCTCTCAAGGTTTGCTCTAACGCTTCTCGAGCTTGGATAAAGCCTTCAATACCAGCAGATAATAACGCTTGGCTGATAGGATCAAGCGCATGCTGCTCGGCAAATTGGGTCTCATCGAGGGTTTCTTTTTTGAGGTCAATAAATTTCATGTCTGGGAATAGCTGACGCTCGACTTTGACGTCCATCGTGGCAAGTTGGTCTAGCAAATCAGGCGCAATCGTTAATAAATCACAACCTGCCAAAGCTAATATTTGCTCAATACTGCGAAAACTCGCGCCCATGATTTGGGTGGTGTAGCCATATTGTTTGAAGTAATGATAGATAGTTTTGACTGAGCTCACGCCTTTATCACGGCTGATTTCGATGCTATCGAGTCCTTCATCTTTTTTCTGCCAATCCAAAATCCGTCCGACAAATGGCGAAATCAAGGTAACATCGGCATCGGCACAGGCTTTGGCTTGGTGCAAGCCAAATAGCAGCGTCACGTTACAATGGATACCTTGTTGCTCTAGTGCTTTGGCAGCTTGGATGCCTTCCCACGTGCCAGCGATTTTGATGAGTACGCGTTTTTTATCAATCCCAGCGGCTTCATACGCTTTGATAAATTGCTGCGCTTTGACAATGGTGCCATCGGTATCATAAGACAACCTTGCATCCACTTCGGTCGAAACACGACCATCAATCAGTTTTAAAATTTCGGTACCGATATAAATGGTGAGCTCATCAATCACCGCATCGATATCATTGGGGTGTTTTTTTAATGTCTCAATTAAAATAGGCTGCATTTGTGGCGCTGACAATGCCTTGGTAATCAAGCTTGGGTTGGTGGTCGCATCGACTGGTTTTAAGCGGGCAATCGCTTGCAAATCCCCAGTATCTGCCACAATGGTTGTCATCATTTTTAGTTGGTTTAAGCTGCTAGTCATGTACTTTCCTAAATGTCAAATTGCTGCGTGTCACTGATAACCTATCAGGGACAAAATGGTATGGTTTCATTCAATGTTGTTTAACCTATGTCAAAAGCTATCACAAACATTGTGACAATCGCTAGTTTTTTTTCTATTTTGCAAGTATTTGTTAAGCATCAAACCAAAAAATCCAACTTTTTTTAGGGTATGCCAAAAATATTGTGTCTATATCACTATTTGTGATGAAAAAGCGCCGAGCGAAACTCGATTAACAGGCGTGATTTGTGCTAGTATTAGGCAATTTCTGCTATAAAGCCATTTGGTAACTTTGTATATTTCAAGGTATATTTTAAGCTAGGCTGCCTGTGATTTATGACCCCCAGTCCTATCGCGCAGGTCAGTGTTGACTGTTGAGTTGTAATTTTATGAATGAACAAACGATGAGCAATGATGAATTAATGGGACTTCGCCAAAAAATCGATGAAGTGGATGAAAAAATCCAGCGATTAATCAACGAGCGAGCAGGCTATGCGGTGCAAGTAGCCAAAGCCAAAAAGACGCAAGAGGACAATCCGATTTTTTATCGTCCAGAGCGGGAAGCACAGGTGCTAAAAAAAGTGATGGCGCGTAATGAGGGTCCACTCCCTGCCGATAAAATGGCACGTTTATTCCGCGAAATCATGTCAGTATGTTTAGACTTAGAAGCCCCACAAAAAATTGCTTATTTGGGCCCTGCAGGCACCTTTACCCATATGGCAGCGCTGAAGCATTTTGGTAAAGCCGCCACGACAGTGCCGCTATCGACCATTGCTGATGTGTTTCGTGAAGTGGAAGCCGGCTCTGCGATGTATGGCGTCGTCCCTGTGGAAAATTCGTCAGAAGGCGTGGTTAACCATACCCTTGATGGCTTTTTATCCTCCGATCTGAAAATCATTGGTGAGGTAGAATTACCGGTGCATCATCAATTTTTGGTGGGTGAGCATACCAAAGTGGGCGCAATTTCAAAAATTTATGCCCACAGCCAAGCGCTTGCCCAATGCCGCCAATGGTTAGATACCCATTATCCCAATGTCGAGCGTGTGGCGGTCTCTAGCAATGGTGAAGCGGCGCGCCGTATCAAAAATGAGTGGCACTCAGCCGCCATTGCAGGGGAAGTGGCAGCAAGCGAATATAATTTGCACAAACTATTTGAAAATATCGAAGATACCCCGTCCAATACCACACGTTTTTTAATCATTGGCCGCGAAGCAGTAGCGCCGTCAGGTCAAGATAAAACCTCGATTTTAGTGGCAGCCAAAGATCAGGCGGGTGCGCTGATTCAAATACTGCAGCCACTCGCAAAACATGGCGTGTCGATGACCAGTATCGAAACCCGCCCAGAGCGTCCAAACAAATGGGCGTATGTGTTCTTTATTGATATGCTCGGTCATATTGACGATGCCAACATGCAGGCAGCGCTCGCTGAGATTCGCCCGCAAGTCAAAGATTTACGGGTACTAGGCGCTTATCCAAAAGCGGTGATTTAACCGTTTTTGGCAATAAAATTTTATCAGTATCAATTATCAACTAAAGGTTTTGATATGACGATCCAATCGGTCAATCACAGTATTGAGCAGTTAAAAGCTTATGAAATGGATAAGTCCAATGAAGAGCTGACCCGTGAGTATGGCTTGGGTGACATCGTTAAATTGGCGAGCAATGAAAACCCCACGGGCTGCTCACCACACGTGACCTTGGCAATCACGTCAAAACTGGGCGAATTATCGCGTTATCCCGATGGCGCAGGGCAAGGGCTTAAACAAGCCTTAGCCGATTTTTTGGGCTGCGAAACAAAACAAATTGTGTTGGGGAATGGCTCTAATGAGTTACTCAATAACATTACCGCAAGCTTTGCCGATGGCGATGATGTGATTGTGTATTCTCAATACGCGTTTTCGGATTACGAGTTGGCATCTTTGGGTATTAGTGAGCGAACCCAACAAGTCGCTGCCAAAAATTTTGCTCATGATTTGCCTGCGATGCTTGAGACGGTCAATCAAACCGCCAATTGTAAAATGGTGATTATCACCAATCCCAACAACCCCACAGGCACCGTGCTCGTCAAAGATGACCTGATTAAATTCATCAAAAAAGTGCCATCGGAGGTGTTGGTGGTGATTGATGAGGCTTACATCGAATTTGTGCCAACGCTCAGCTGTGTAGATTTGATCCAAGAGTATGACAATGTCATTGTGCTACGTAGCTTTTCCAAAGCTTATGGACTGGCAGCCTTGCGCATTGGTTATGCCGTAAGCAGCGCAAGCATTGCCGAGATTTTAAATTATACGCACCAGTCGTTTAATACCAGTACGTTGGCGCATGCCGCCGCCACAGCAGCGATTAAAGACCAACATTTTATTAACCAATATTTGGCGTTTAACCATGAGCAAAGACAAGCCTTATATGATGGCTTGGATAGCTTAGGTGTCGTCTATGTCAAATCAGCGACCAACTTTGTGATGGTCAATGTCGGTGATGGCATGGACATCTACCAAACTTTGATTGAGCAAGGTGTGGTAGTGCGGCCGATGGTTGGCTACGGTCTGCCAGCCTGGATACGTGTGAGTGTGGGTTTGCCTGAAGAAATTAATCGTTTTTTAGATACGTTGGCGCAGGTATTGAGCTGAGCCAATGTTAGAAAAAAAGTTAGAAAAAAATCGTGAAGTATTTTGGCATTTTTTAGCGTTATTTGTGGTCATCGTTTGGGGAACAACGTTAGCAAGCACCAAGGTGTTGCTGGCGGATATGTCACCCATTCAGATTTTGCTGTATCGGTCGTTATTTGCCTATGGGTTATTGTTTGTCATGTCACCTAGACTGCAAACCTTTAGCAGTGTAAAAAACGAAGTGTTGTATTTTTTGTCGGGGCTGTGCGGTATCACCTTGTATTTTTTGCTAGAAAACACCGCCTTGCTATATACCTATAGCAGTAACGCGGCGCTGCTAGTCACAGCATCCCCTTTGTTTACGGTGCTGATTGCCAGTTTTATCATTAAAACCCATGCCTTTAGCAAGTTGCTGTTGATTGCCTGTGTGATGGCGTTGGTTGGCGTGGCGTTGGTACTGGCGAATCAGCCGATGAATTTAACCAATGGCATGCTGGGTAATATTTTGGCAATATTAAGTGGGTTGGCATGGTCGTTGTTTGGGTTTGCTAACAGTGCCATTAAAGATGAACTGAACCCGATGGTACGCATGCGTAAAGTGTTTTTGTATGGCATAATCACCGCGTCGCTGTATATGCTTGTGACAGGTGAAGCCTTTATCAACCTTCACGTGTTTACGCCCATCAATCTGGCAAATTTGCTGTTTTTGGGTGGTATCGCTTCCGCCTTGTGTTTTGTGTTGTGGACCAATGCCAATAAGCATTTGGGCGTAGTAAAAACCTCGCTGTATATTTATTTTATTCCGTTGATTGCGGTATTGTTGGGCGTGGTTTTATTGGGTGAAACAATCACTATCAGCACTATTTTGGGTGGGGTTTTGATTGCGTTGGCAGTCTTTTTAGCAAATTATAAAAAATCGGTAAGTTAAATGTTTGAAAAAGTGTGTTTTATTGGGCTAGGGCTCATTGGTGCAAGTTTGGCGCAAGCCATGCGTGATAAAAAATTGGCCAAATCAATTGTGGCGGTCAGCCGTTCACAATCAACCATTGATAAAGGTATCAACTACGGACTGCTTGATGCAGGATTTGATGATGCTGCCCTTGCGGTGCAAGGGTCAGACTTGGTGGTGATAGCCACGCCGGTACAGGCGGTCAAAAAGATTTTTGAACAAATCAAACCCTTCATTACCGATAACACCATTATCATGGATGTGGGCAGTACCAAAGGCAATATCATTGCAGACGCCAGCGCGGTGTTTGGTGAGGATATGCCCAAAGGTTTTGTGCCAGCCCATCCGATTGCAGGGGCAGAAAAATCAGGGATTGATGCGCGTAATGCCAAACTATTTGATAACCATAAAATTATCTTAACGCCGCTAGATACCACTAGCAAACAAGCCGTTAAAAAAGTGATTGCACTATGGGCGCAGACTGGCGCAGAAGTGGTGACCATGTCAGCGGATTATCATGATAAGGTGCTCGCGCGTACCAGTCATTTACCCCACTTGCTCGCCTACAATCTAGTCGCGCAACTAGCCAAGCACAACGACAATATGGATATTTTTCGTTTCGCGGCGGGTGGCTTTCGTGATTTTACCCGTATCGCCGCCAGCGACCCAACCATGTGGCATGATATTTTTTATGCCAATAAAACCGCGCTCCTCGATGCCATTGATGAATTTAGTGAGCAACTAAGCCAATTAAAAGCAATTATCGAGACCAATGATTCTGAGCAGATGCTAGGTATATTGACCCAAGCCCAAGCCGCCCGACAACATTTTGGACATATGTTAAATAAAACGCCTTATTTGGAAAAACAAGCCATGAAGCAAACTTACGTTATCGCCCCAGCTCAACAATTTGAAGGCAGTCACACCGTCGCAGGAGACAAGTCTATTTCCCACCGTTCAATTATGTTTGGTTCGTTAGCCAAAGGTACCACCACAGTGACAGGTTTTTTGGAAGGTGAGGATGCACTCGCTACTTTGCAAGCCTTTCGCGATATGGGCGTTGTGATTGAAGGTCCAAACCAAGGCAGGGTAGTGATTCATGGGGTTGGATTACATGGGTTAAAACCCTCGCATGATCCGCTATACATGGGTAATTCAGGCACCAGTATGCGCTTGTTATCAGGTATTTTATCAGCACAAAAATTTGATTCGGTGATGACGGGCGATCCGAGTTTATCCAAACGTCCCATGGAACGGGTCGCCAAGCCCCTGCGTGAGATGGGCGCCAAAATCCAAACCACGGGCGAAAAGGGCACACCGCCGATTAGCATCACCGGCAATCAAACTTTAACAGGTATCCGCTATGAAATGCCGATGGCATCAGCGCAGGTCAAATCGTGTTTGCTACTAGCAGGGCTATGGGCACAAGGCACTACCACGGTGATTGAGCCAGAAGTGACGCGCGATCACACCGAGCGCATGCTGACGGCATTTGGTTATCCTGTAACAGTGTCAAAAGTGCACAATGGCAATCAAATTAGTGTGACAGGGGGCGGTGAATTAACGGCGTGTGATATCGCAGTGCCTGCTGATATCTCATCCGCGGCATTTTTTATGGTGGCAGGCGCCATCGCCCAACAAGGCAATGTGACCATCAACAAAGTGGGCA
Organism: Moraxella sp. CTOTU49097; assembly: GCF_032064105.1. Classification (NCBI taxonomy): domain Bacteria; kingdom Pseudomonadati; phylum Pseudomonadota; class Gammaproteobacteria; order Moraxellales; family Moraxellaceae; genus Moraxella; species Moraxella sp. CTOTU49097. The sequence goes on from NZ_DAMBOA010000001.1 coordinate 341,460, forward strand.
TCAATCCCACGCGCACCGGCGTGATTGATATCTTAAAGCTGATGGGTGCTGATTTGGCATTGACCAATGAAACCACCGTCGGCGGTGAGCCAGTTGCCGATATCGTGGTGAAATCTTCAAAGTTGCAAGGTATTGAGATTCCTGAGCACTTAGTGCCACTCGCCATTGATGAGTTCCCTGTGCTGTTTGTGGCAGCAAGTTGTGCCACGGGTAAAACAGTGCTACATGGCGCAGCTGAACTGCGCGTTAAAGAATCTGACCGTATTCAAGTTATGGCAGATGGGCTAAAAACCTTAGGAATTGCTTGTACTGTACTCGATGATGGCATTGAAATTGAAGGTCGCGGTGATGTGGTACAGGTGTTTGGCGGTGGTGAGATTGAATGTCACCATGACCATCGGATTGCCATGAGTTTTACTGTGGCAAGTTTGCGCGCAAGTGATACGATTACCATTCATGGTACTGAAACGGTCAATACCAGCTTCCCTAACTTTGCTGAATTGGTCAATAGTGCAGGATTGCAAGTTAAAGTGGTGACTAACTAAATCTTAGGTGAGCTAAACTTGTATCACTTTCGCAAGTCTTTACATGGATGACATGAAAACTAAGATAGACTATGACTTTCTTAGTTTTTACTTTTTTATAAAAAATAAAATTTATCGTTGTGTTAATGAAAAATCAAATCCCCGAACATCAAATCCTTAAGAGTCAAATCCCCCAAAATCAAACAATTGATATCATCAATAGTGACATTCCGACCCGTGCCGTTAATATTACTGACCATGAAAAACCAACCATAGTGACCACCCCCAAAGGGGTATTAACCGCGCTGGCGGCTTTTTTAATTTGGGGGTTTTTCCCGCTGTATTTTAAGCTACTCAAAGATTATGATGCGATTGAAATCATTGGGCATCGAATTATTTGGACGTTTGTCACGATTTTACTAATCATGACAGTGACCAAAAACTGGCACTGGGTAAAAGTGATTAAAGCCAACCCAAAATGGCTACTTTATACTGCCGTCTCGGGGACGATTATCTCAGTCAATTGGCTGGTGTACGTGTGGGCGGTCAATCATGATCAGATTTTGGAAGCCAGTTTGGGCTATTATATTGGTCCGTTGATGGGTATTTTACTATCCCTTGTGGTCATCAAAGAAAAACTGCGTCCTTTGCAATGGATGGCAGTGATTTTGGCAGCGATAGGTGTGGCGATTCAGCTGGTCGTGCTAGGTAAATTGCCGTGGGTATCGTTATTGTTGGCGAGTAGCTTTTCTGTGTATGGTTTGATGCATCGCCATACCCCGCTTGACGCGCTGTCTGCGATGTTTATCGAAACGGCATTATTGGTGCCGGTCTTTATTGGCTGGTTTGCTATGCATGATGTTGCTAGTAGTCAGCTAGATTTTTGGCTGTCGCCATCAATTTTTTTATTGATGATTGCAGGGCCTGTGACCTTGATACCTTTGCTCATGTTTAATAAAGCCACCAAAATGGTCAATTTTAGCTTATTGAGCTTTTTAAATTATTTGACCCCATCCATGATTTTTTTATTGGCGATATTCTTGTATCATGAGCCTTTTAACATTTATAAATTGATAACCTTTGCCTTTATTTGGACAGGGTTGGTATTTTTTAGTTATGATTTAATCAAACAACGAAATACCTAACGAGAGTAAAAATGACCACACCAGAAACCACCCAACAAACTAAGCTTGAAACGCCCCACAATACCACGCAAGCGACCACACAAAAAACCATGCATGAATCACTATATTCAGCGGCGGATGCCTTACATGCGATTGCAAACGAAAAGTCCAACAGTCAGCCAATTAAGCTGACGGGCAATTCAACGGATATGGTATTTGTCAAGGGGCTCAAAGTCGATGCCGTGATTGGTGTGTATGAGTGGGAGCAGCAAATAACCCAACCGTTGATTTTTGATATTGAAATGGTTGGCTGTCAATACCAAGCGTCGCAGACTGATAATATTCAAGATGCCATCAATTATAAAAGTGTCAGTGAGCGCGTAGCTGAAGTGAGCATTGCCAACAAAGTGGCGCTGTTAGAGCGATTAGCGCAATTGGTCGCTGAGATGATTTTGGCAGAATTTGCCCCAGAAAAAGTCACAGTGACGATTCACAAACCCACCGCCATCAAACAAGCCGATAGTGTGGGGGTTAAAATTACCCGTTTTCAGCAAAATTAATTAGCCTAAGCAAAAAATATGTTTATTTGAGCATTTGAGTATGAGTGTACCACCGCGTGATGTCATAGTCATCGAAGCCTGCGTTTTGTCGTTAGCCAGTAATGTCAAACAACTTTATTATTTAGAAAAAGCCAAAGACTGGCTGCAAAACTTTGGCACTTTGACCCTCAGCGCGATTCATAGTAGTGAAGATATCCGTATCGAGAACAATTTAAACAACGATTTAAACAAGCAAACATCCAATACAGCGGTTTATTTTAACCAAGTGGCTTATTTAGCATTTGCGCAGCCAATAGATTATTGGCAATGGCTACAACTCACCAAGAAGTTTGAACAGCAACAAGACAGACTTCTGTACCAAAAACCCGCTGTTACGTTAGACATCGATATCATTGCAGTAAAATGTTTGCATCAAATTGACAATATCGACCGAAACCTTGATGAAAAAGGCAATCGATTCGTACTATTTGCTAAATCAGCAAACCAGTGGTTAGGCATCAGCCGTCGGTTTCCACTGGCTTGTTATGACCAAGTAGGGATAGTAGATTTATCAAAAAATATCGATTTGTCCTTTATTCGAAGTTTTTAATCCTCATCGCTGTCACTATCACTATGAATATCACTGTCATTATCAATGCCCAATTTTTTCATACGGTAGCGCAGTGAGCGAAACGTTGTATTTAATAATTTAGCGGCTTGGGTGCGATTCCAACCACTGCAGTTGAGCGCTGTGATAATGACTTTTCGTTCTTGATTCATCAAATATTCTTCCAGCCCTTCTTCAGGCAGTTGATCTTCTTCAGCAGAGGGCTGGGCTAAATTAGGCGCATTGATACCCGCTGTCGGCGCATTTAAGGTTAACGCTTCATGGGTGGATTGGATCGGTGTGGGCGCAAATTGAATATTGGGTTTGACTTTATAACCACTTGCAAACAAGTTGCTGCTATAGAAAGTATTGATGGGGCTATTTGCGATGGACTTAGGCTCGGCTAAGGGCGTAACTTTTGGCGCGCTCGGTTGACTCGGTATTGATAACACGGATTGATTGGGGGTTTCTGTGATTTCATGAGTTTTTTGGATTTCATGGATTCTAGGAGTGTCAGGCGATACGTTGGCGGCAGATAATGGCAAATTCAAATGATTGGCTTCAATCACATTACCATCAGCTAGGGTAATCGCGCGCTCTAAGATATTTCTTAATTCACGCACGTTGCCTGCGAAGTGATGGTTTGCCAATTGAACAGCGGCTTCATTCGATAATGTCGGTGGCTGCGATAGTCCCCAATCGTCTGCAATCAAAGCGATAAAATGATTGGCCAACAGTAAAATATCATCACGCCGTTCATTGAGGCTTGGTAATTTTACTTCAATCACGTTGATACGATAATATAAATCTTGTCTAAATTCACCCGTTTCGACAAGCTTAGCCAAATTTTTATGGGTAGCGGATAAAAGCCGCACATCCACGGCAATTTCTTGGGTGCTCCCAATTGGGCGGATTTTCTTTTCTTGAATCGCGCGTAATAATTTGACTTGCATGGAAATCGGCAAGTCCGCTACTTCATCCAAAAATAGCGTGCCGCCATTTGCTTGTTGGAATAACCCTTCTTTGTCTGCGGTAGCGCCAGTAAAGCTGCCTTTTTTGTGCCCAAAGAACTCGCTTTCCATCAACTCTGATGGGATGGCGCCGCAGTTAACAGGCACAAAATTGGCAGAGCAGCGCGGGCTTAAATCATGAATCAGCTTGGCAACGACTTCTTTACCGGTACCCGACTCACCCCACAAAAATACGGGCGCTTGGCTACGCGCCAATTTTTGGATGGTGGTTTTGAGCTGGGCAATGGCGTTAGATTGTCCAATTAGGCGACTGCTAAAAGGATCATAGACTTCTTTACAATTGAGTTTGTTGGCATTTTCCGCCACCTTCAAGGCGTTTTCGACCAACTGGCGCAGCCGTGATAGCTCAAGTGGCTTATTGACAAAATCAAAGGCGCCCAATTTTAACGCTTCAATCGCCAAATCCATGCTACCGTGAGCGGTAATCACTGCCACGGGGGTTTTGGCATAATTTTTACTGATAAATTTAACGATATCAAGTCCTGTGCCATCAGGAAGTTTGAGATCGGTTAAGCAAAAATCAAAATTATACGCTTGAAGATGGCTGATGCCAGTGGCATAGTCATAGGCGACTTTGGTTTCAATGCCCATTTTTTTGAGTGTCATCTGCATCAAGCGACACAAATCTACTTCATCATCAATAATAAGCGCTAATGCCATACAGATGCAAAACCTTTAACACAAAGTAATTAGAGGGGATTATAACACTTCGCTCATTTTGTCGTCAGTAAGCTATGGCAAACAAGCTAGTGCAGACGTTATGGCGGGCTAACTTATGATAGCCCAGTTATTTGCTAGATCAGTCACTTACTAACTCAGTTACTTGCTAGTCTCTGACTCACAAGCACCCTTGGTGATACTCATAGTCTTGTCCATAGCATTGACGCTATTATTTGCCATACAGGCATTGCCATAGGTTTGATAGTGGACGATGCCATTATTGATGGTTTTGACGCAGACAGGATCATATTGCATGGTGCACATCATCTCAGGTTTCTTGATGGGCTGAGGCATAGGTTGGGGGTTTTGTTGAGCTGGGCTAACAGCTTGGCAACCAAATAAACTTAATGAAAAGCATAATGGGGTAAGAAACTTAAACATAGCATTTCCTTATTGTGTTCAGTAGGTGATATAACAGGTGATACAAGCCGCACTGAGTATACCAAAACTCAGTGAAATCATCGCCAATAATAACCCACTTGCCAAATTATTATTGCTATTATCTGTTACCAAGTCTTTAAAACGTAAACGGGTAAAGCCATGCGTGAAATTTGTTAGCGCATTTTATTTTAGAAACCTTTGCACGAATAAACACACAAAAGTTCATTAAATTGGTATAATACAA